>CAYUYV010000173.1:7565-8931 GCA_964449455.1 uncultured Alphaproteobacteria bacterium
GGCCATGTCCTGCGCGCGGTAAGACGCAACAGTGCTGAGATCTTGTGTGGATTTCCTATTGGCCGCCGCGGCTGGAGCGCCACTTTGACCATAAGTTGCGCCGGGTGTGATTTCCTCCGCAACGGGGGCCTTCACCAGTTCTCAAAACGTGTTTTGGGGGGGAAGGCAGGGAAAAAAATGCGTTGGAAAAAACGCGTTGCCGACCGCGAGGACATAACTTGGGCCCTCATGATCTGGATACGGACACCGCAAGAGGGCAAGACTGCCGAAAGCGTGCGCAGATCGTGGCCCCTGAGCAGCGCACAGGCAGGCTGCGCCTCTCTTCGCGCTGGAATCCTCATTCGAGCTGGAGCGCTCAAATGGCGATTGGAAACGGCGTCAGGATTTGCGCGTGACGATGAAGCGGGCCATATCGCGCAGCGCATCGGCCCGCTCGTCGAAGCGCTCAAGGGCCTCGCAGGCCCGTGCCACAAGCGCGTCCGCCTTTTCCCGGGCCCCGTCAAGGCCAAGCAGCTTGACGAAAGTTGCCTTGTCCATGGCCTCATCCTGGCCGGCCGGCTTGCCCAGATCTTCCTCAGTGCCCGTTGCATCAAGAATGTCGTCGGCGATCTGGAAGGCAAGGCCAATATTGTCCGTATAGGCCTGAAGGGCGATTCGGTCCTCTTCCGGGCTCCTGCCCAGAATGCAGCCGGCCTGGCAGCCATAAGCGATCAGTGCGCCGGTTTTCAGGCGCTGGAGTTCGGAGATGCCGTCAAGGTCGAGGCCGTCCCGTTCTGCGGACAAGTCGATCATCTGCCCGCCCACCATGCCATCGGCGCCTGCGGCCTTGGCCAGCTCCCGGACCAGGGCTGTGGTGACCGTGGGGTCGTCATGGGTTTCTGGAGCGACCGCCACTTCAAAGGCATAGGTGAGCAGGCCGTCGCCGGCCAGAATGGCCGTGGCTTCATCAAACTGTTTGTGGACGGATGGCTTGCCCCGGCGTAGATCCGCATCGTCCATGGCCGGCAGATCGTCATGAATCAGACTATAGCAATGCACCATCTCAAGTGCCGCTGCGGCCCGCAAGGAGCGGGCATCGGGCACGCCATAGAGCCGCGCCGTGCTGACCACCAGGAAGGGCCGCAGGCGTTTGCCGCCGCTCAAAGCGGAATAACGCATGGCCTCGACCACCCGGCCGCGAGGACCGTCCACAGACGGCAACAGGGCATCCAGGGTCTGGGTGACCTTTTCGCCGATATCCGTCATCTGGGTGTCGAGGTCGGCCATGGTTTCGCGTCCTTCGCGCTCGCGGGCGGTGTTGGTGCTCATTGCGCAGCCGCCGTTGTGCCGGTGGTGGCGGCTTCGGCTTCGCGGGTCGCTTCGATCT
>CAYUYV010000174.1:0-5745 GCA_964449455.1 uncultured Alphaproteobacteria bacterium
GAGAGCCGCCGCATCGACAATCAGCTGCGCGGCCGCTCCGGCCGGCAGGGCGACCCGGGCCGATCCAAATATTATCTCAGCCTTGAAGACGATCTAATGCGCATCTTCATGGCCGAACGCCTGGATGGCATTCTCCAGCGTCTGGGGCTTGAGGAAGGCGAGGCCATCGTCCACCCCTGGATCAACAAGGCCCTTGAGAAAGCCCAACAGAAGGTTGAGGCCCGGAACTTCGATATCCGGAAGAACCTTCTGAAATACGACGACGTCATGAACCATCAGCGCAAGGCGATCTTCGAGCAGCGCATCGATATGATGCGCACGGAAGACCTGAGCGATGTGATCGGCGACATGCGCCATCAGGTCATCGACGATCTTGTGGCCACCCATATTCCCGAAAAGGCTTATCCCGAGCAGTGGGACACGGATGGCCTGGTCGACGAAGTGGCCCGAGTTCTTCACCTCGACCTGCCGATCAAGGATTGGGCCGCTGAAGAGGGCATCGCGGATGAGGAAATCCGCAGCAGGCTCTATGCCGCCGCCGATTCCACCATGGCCGAAAAGGCTGCAACGGTGGGGCCTGAGACCATGCGCATGATCGAAAAGCGGTTTCTCCTGGAGACCATCGACCATGACTGGCGGGAACATCTGCAGCAGCTTGATCACCTGCGTCAGGTCGTCGGCCTGCGCGGCTATGGTCAGCGTGACCCCTTGAATGAATTCAAGACGGAAGCCTTCACCTTGTTCGAAGGCCTGCTGACGCGCCTGCGCCAGGAAGTGACCCGCCAGCTCATGGGGCTGCGCTTCGAAGAGGTGAGTCCTGAGGCGGTGATGCCGCCCGAACAGGAGCGGCCCATGGAGGCCTACCATCCCGGTCTCACGGTGGATGCGGACGAACTGGACCGGGAAGGGATCCAGAAGCAGGTGCGCAAGCGCCAGGTCGGGCAGGAAATTGATCCGAACAACCCCGAAACCTGGGGCAAGGTCTCCCGCAATGCGCCCTGCCCCTGTGGCTCCGGCAAGAAGTTTAAGCAATGTCACGGCCGGATTGATGTCGGTATGGCGTGAGCCCATGCCGGCTTGCGGTTTGGGCCGTGTGTCCGCTCACGGACGCCTTGGCCTGTCGTGAGGCGGGCCTCGGCATACGCCGTTACGTGAAAAATGCCTCTGTCGCCTCTTCGAAATCCGTTCTTATGCCTGGCGTTCCGGCGATGACAGGAAAGGCCGTCAGCGGATTATCAGGGTCGAACGGGGCCCTGATCCATCCGCCGGCTTCCTCGACCAGAACCGCGGCGGCGGCGACATCCCAAAGATGGATCGCGCTTTCATAAAAGCCGTCGAGCACACCTTCAGCCACAAGGGCGATGTGAAGCGCACCGGAGCCCAGGGCTCGGAAGCGGCTCCCTGCCCGGGCAAGCCGGACATATGCATCAACACTGAGTTTGATATCCCGCTTTGTCTGGTGGGCGAAACCCAGCGTGCAATGCTCCAGAGTCATCTGTCCCGATACGGATAAAGCCTTGTCGGGTCGCCCGGTCTCGGATCGGACCGCGCCGGCCCCCTTCAATCCGTGATACTGCACCCCATGGGTCGGGTCATCGAGCACACCGATCGTGGGGCTCCCCTCAATCATGACCCCGATCGAGACGCACCAGAACGGCAGTCCGTGGACATAGTTTGACGTCCCATCAATCGGATCGAGCACCCATGCGCACGGGCCGAGTGTGCCGCCCCCCTCTTCTCCCAGAATGTCATCTCCAGGAAAGATTGCAGCAATCCGTTCCCGGATGAAGCGTTCCACATCTCGGTCCGCCGCGGTCACCCAATCCCCAGCGCTCTTTTCTTCCGGCGCAAAGCCTGAGCTGTGCCGGCGCCAGTCAAGGGCAAGGCGGCCTGCCTCTCGTGCAACCTTGCGGGCGAAGGCATAGCGGGCGACCAAGGCATCATCGGTCATGTCGGTTCTCCTTAGGCGAGGCGCCGGCGCGACCGTTGAAAGCTGTGCACCAGAAATCCGATTACGACGCTATGGGCAATGACACCGGCGATGGCATAGGCCCCATAGGCCTCTCCCTCGGCAATGGCCCATACGATTTTCATGGGCCAGAATGTGGGGATCGCCGCAAAAACCCAGTGCCAGGGCGGTGCAATGAAATAGGCCATGGCTGGCAAGGATTGGACCGTGCTGAGGGTCTTCTGGACGGCGAGCCCGGCCACTTTGTTGCTGGACAAGGTCCCGATAATCAGGGCAGTGACCGGCCCCGTCAGTGTGCCAACGGCCGTGACGACCAGGAGATCGACCGGTCCCATGGGCATGAGCCGGGTCAGTGGCAGGGAAATGAGCATGGCCGCCCAGCCCACGGTGAGCGGCAGGGTCAAACGGTAGGCGAGATAAGCGAAGAAGGGCAGGGGGCTGACGGAAAGGGCGAGCAGCGTTCCTTCGTCCCGTTCATCGAGGAGCAGAAAACCAATGATAATACCGACAAGGCTCGGGATCGTGACCACCCAGAGACCGGTAATGAACGGGAAATAAGGCTCAAGATCGAAATCGATTTCCTGGCGCAGCCAAAGGGTCAAGGCCGGAACACCATAGCGCAAAAGGGCTGTGAAGCCGATTACCATGATCACGATGGTGAGCATCAGGCCGTCGCGGGCGATATTGCGCAGGTCAATGGGGCCAAGAACAGTGAAAGCCCGAAACACAGATGTCATCGGCGCCTCCTCATCCTGCAGCCCGGCGGACAAACCGCGTGAAAGATCGGCAGGCCCAGGCAAACGCGATACCCAGCCACAAGACCGCAGCCGCGGCATGGCCCCACCAGAAATCCGTATCGGGATCGAGCGATCCCGCCACCAAAGCAATGCCTGGCGCCACGGGATGCCAATCCAGAATCGGGTTTGACCAAATTCCGAAGGTGCCAAGCAGGGGCAGCATCATAAGTGAGGTCCAGAAGATGGACGGCGGCAAAAAGGTGTTGAGCGCCCGGTGCCCGGCCACCGCAACAAAGCCGAAGCCCGCATAAAGCGCACCAAGGAGGGTGATGCCGGCGAACAAGCCCGCAACCTCAATGGGGCCATCATGGGCAAGGATGATGACGATGCCTGTTTCAAGCGCAGCAAGGACACTCAGGGACATGAGCTTCGCCCCCAGATATTCCGTCGTCCGAAGGGGTGAAACCACGAGCCCGTCAAGCACTCCCTCGTCCCGCTCCCGCAAAACGAGGCCTGCCATGAAGTAAAATGTCGTGGTGATGAGATTGGTGACAGCCACGAAGACCAGCAGCGGCTCGAAAGGCTCCGCACCCGCATCCCGGATGGCGACCAGAACCGCAAACCAGATCGGCATCAGCATGAGCGAGACGGCGTAAAAGCCGTTGCGATACTGGACACGGGTCTCATTGCGCAAAGCGGCGAGCAGGCGGGTCATGGCGGTCCCCCGTTGGACGGATCGGCAACGGCTTGAACCGCGCCAGTTCCCTGCTGGCGGGCCTTTGTGTCAAGCCGGCCATCCACAAATGGTTTTGTGTCAAGAAAATCGGCCGATCCTTGACACAAACCGGAGGTCTTGGGGTAGGCTAGGGCCGATTTCCACGCCCGATGCGGGTGTGCCGCCTCTTTTTCGACCGAAGATCGCAAGTTCAGTATCATGCAACCATATATCCCGGAGGCTCTCCCCCTGGACAAGGCCCATTGGGCCGGTCTCATCGGCCTTGTGGGCCGGGCCAATGCCGATCTCGCCCGGTATGACGGCATGCTGGCCGGTGTGGTCAATCCGTCCATTCTGCTGTCGCCGCTCACAACCCAGGAAGCGGTCTTGTCCTCCCGGATCGAAGGCACCCAGGCCACGCTGGACGAGGTTCTGGAACATGATGCAGGCGAGGGCTTCGATGAGGAGAAGACCCGGGACATTCAGGAAATCGTCAATTATCGGAAGGTCCTGGTCCACGCCCAGGATGCTCTCAGGAACCGTCCCATAACCCTCGGCATGCTGAGGGAGATGCATGCCACACTGATGAATAGTGTTCGGGGGCAGGCAAAGTCCCCGGGAGAATTTCGCGGCGACCAGAACTGGATCGGACCGCCGGGCTGCGTCCTGGAGGAGGCCACTTTCGTGCCGCCGTCTCCGTTGCAGCTCCTCGATCATCTGGAGGCCTGGGAACGCTATATGGCCTTTGATGATCTTGATGTTCTGATTCAGACGGCTGTCGTTCATGCCCAGTTTGAGCTCATCCATCCGTTTAAGGATGGTAATGGCCGTATCGGTCGTCTGCTGATCCCCTTGTTCCTGTTCTCAAAGGGCAGCCTTTCTGCGCCGATGTTCTATCTCAGCGCCTTTCTGGAGCGGAACCGGGAAACCTATTATGCAAGGCTTCTGGGTCTGTCCAAGGCCCGTGCCTGGGGCGACTGGGCAGCTTTTTTCCTTCAAGGAATCATCGAGCAGGCCAAGGAAAACACGGACAAAGTGCGCGCTACCCTCTTCCTTTACGAGGATATGAAAGGCCGGGTTCGCGAGATCACCCATTCCCAATATTCCATCCAGATCCTTGATGCGATTTTCGCCCGCCCCATTTTCCAGACCAGTGACATTGTTCAGCGTACGGGCCTCAACCGGCAGACCGTCATGCCCCTGTTGCGCCAATTGAAGGATGCTGGAGTGCTCACCACGGTCCGCCCGGCCAAGGGCCGGCGTCCTGCTCGGCTGGCGTTCCCGGCTCTTTTGAACACGGCGGAGGGTCGCGAGGTGTTCTGAAGCCTTTGTGTCAAGCCGGCCATCCACAAATGATTTTGTGTCAAGAAAATCGGCCTATCCTTGACACAAAATCGGTTGTGTCGGGTCTGCTGCACACAAACCCACCCGACTTAGGTGAGGCGACGGCCGGTTACCAGGATGAATATAGTCTCCAGGGTCGGTTCCTGGCTGTGCAGGGTTTCGATCCGCTCGTCTCGCAGGATGGTCTGGAATTCCCCGTTGTCGGCCAGGCCGTCCAAAGGAAACTCGCGAGCCTCGGAGCCGCTCTCGCCCGTCCAGGTCACGCGCACGGACCGACGGCCATAGGCCTGTTTCAGACGGTCCGGCGTGTCCACCGCACGAATTTCGCCATCGACGATGAAGCCGACCCGATCGCACAGATCGTCCGCCACGGCCATGTCATGGGTGGTCAGGAACACGGTGGCGCCGCGCGCCCGTTCCTCCCGAATAATCCCGCGCATGGCCCGCCCCATGGCCGGGTCGAGGCCCGATGTGGGTTCGTCCAGGAACAGAAGATCCGGCCCATGGAGCAGCGCCCTGGCCAGATTCAAGCGCATGCGCATGCCTTTGGAGAATTGCCCCACCGGCTTGTGGGCGTCCTCGCCAAGCCCCACCCGCTCCAGCAAAGTCATGGGATCCGCAGTCGGCCGGGCATAAAGCGCCGCGTAGAAACGCAGATTTTCGAACGCCGTCAGTTTGAGATAGTGGTTCGGCAGTTCAAAGGACACGCCGACCCGCTCATAATAGTCCGTACCCCAATGGCTAAGGTCGCGGCCCATCACCTCTGCCTGGCCTTGATAGCCATCAAGCAACCGGATCAGCACTTTTTGCAGCGTGCTCTTACCTGCGCCGCTCGGCCCCAGCAGGCCGAAAATCTCCCCATCCGGAATGGTGAGGGAAATATCCTTCAATACCGCAGGGGCGCCCTTGGCATAGCGGAACGAAATGGTCTCAAGGCGGATCATGGGGCCTTCTTCTGCCACGCAGTGCTGGTTCTGCCA
>CAYUYV010000174.1:5845-7288 GCA_964449455.1 uncultured Alphaproteobacteria bacterium
CAGTGCTGGTTCTGCCATACAGTGCTGGGCGGCAGGGTGCGCCCAACGGGTCCGGCCCGCAAGACGCCATCTGCCCCTTTGTCACCCTTCCGTAAAGGCGCGCGCAGTCCGGCGCGGGCGCTGAAACCCCATCGCGAAACGCGCAGGACCGTGGTCCAGGATGCACCACACCGCTGCGTTTCCTCGCAAAAGTTGATCATGACGAGAAATTTCGCCTGAAACAGCTTCCGCCCGCTGCTCAGCCGGCTTACGCTTCCCTAAGGATTGAACCTCCATCCAGCAAGACGTCCCAAGGCCCGTGTCCAACTGCGCGCCCAAATGCACCCGAGGAGCAGACCATGACCCGTCTACAGACCTTCCTCGCCGGACGGACCAATCCGGAGCTGTATGAGGCCTATCTGACGCCGGGCGTTTTCCTGCCCTGGGCTGAGGCCATGATGCGTGCCGAGCCCTATGACGGTGCCATCCTTGATCTGGCCTGTGGGACGGGCGCAGTCAGCCGGACACTGGCCCGCCACCTCGCGCCGGGTGCGCGGATCGAGGCCGTCGACATCGCCCCGCCCATGCTGGACCTGGCCAGTGTGCTCATCGCGCGCGATGGCGTGGCGGACCGGGTGAGCCTGCACCTTGCCAGCGCCGCCGAGCTGCCCTTTGGCGACGCCAGTTTCGACCATGGCTTTTGTCAGCAGGGGGTGCAATTTTTCCCCGACAAGGTGGCCGCCTTGCGCGAGGTGGGCCGCGTCCTGAAGCCGGGCGCCATGTTCACGGCAAGCGTCTGGACCGCCTGCGCCGACGGCAATCCCGCCTTCCATGCCTATGAGGAGAGTGTGGCCCGTCATCTGGGGGCGGATCTTGCGCCGCTTGGTCCCTTTGCCTTTGGCGACGCAAAGGCCTTACGCGCCATTTTCGACGAAGCCGGATTTTCCGTGCACAGCCTGGAGCGGCGCAGCATCGAGGTTGCCCTGCCTGATGTCGAGACCTTCGCCCTCTTTGAGATGATGTTTGTGGGCCGCCCCAGCCCCGAAGGCGCCCTTATGCCTGTCATCGCCGCGGATGATCCGGCCGGCGATGCGGCCATTCAGGCCCTCATCGCCGATCTGACCCCGGCCCTTGCCCCCTATGGCCAACCCGACGGCACCCTCCGTCTGCCCATGACTGCCCATGTGGTGATTGCCGAGGCGTAGACGGCCCGGGCTCACAATCACCCCGGACTCTCAATCACCCCGGGCTCACAATCACATCGTGTTCCGGCAATCGCCCGCGCCATGCCTTGGCCGCACTTCATGGATGTGCTGTAACCGTTTTCGCGCCGTGCCTGCCACGAAGTCAGCGCAGGGGGGGACGGGCCAGGGGTAAGGCCCCCAAGGGTGCGGTTCGGGGGTGCGGTTCGGGGGTGCGGTTCTCAGGGGGTCGGTTCTGGGCCGAAAAGGGGATGGGGATGAC
>CAYUYV010000174.1:7298-8717 GCA_964449455.1 uncultured Alphaproteobacteria bacterium
GGAAACCGTTTTCGCTCCGTGTCGGCCTCTTGTTCTGGGCTGGGGGGGGACGGGCCAGGGTTAAGTCCCCCAAGGGGTCGGTTCTGGGCCGAAAAGGGGATGGGGATGACGGATTGTCCGGACGTATTCGTGAGCTATTCCAGTGCCCAGCGGCCGGCTGTTGCCCAGCTTGTGGCGCGTTTGCGCAAAGAATACGGCCTTAAGGTCTGGTGGGACCAGGAGCTGGAGGCCCGCAAACCGTTTTCCGACCAGATCTCAAGCAAACTCGACGAAGCGGGCGCCATTATTGTCGTTTGGAGCGAAACGGCGCTGCGGTCCGATTGGGTGGAGGCCGAGGCAGGCAAAGGGCGAGCGGATCGCCGGCTGATCAACACGCGCGCGCCGGGCTTTAGCGCCCGCGCCATTCCCATGCCGTTCAACCAGTTTGATGCCCATGACATTGAGGTAGAACTGGAGCTCATCATCCGCGATGTGGTGAGCACGCTTGCGAAGGTGGACATCGCGCCGAGCCGCAAGGCCATTTTCGAGGCCCATCATGGTCCATGGCTCGACACAAAACGGCTCGAACTGGGCGACGATCCGAAATTCATCGCGCCTTCCACCCTGCTCAAGGCGCAATATGAAAGGGTCGACTATCTCGATCTCACCGGATCGAAGGCCGACACAGTGACATGGTGCGAGGACGCCGAGCCCGTGGCGCTGCGCCTGATCCATGGTCCGGGCGGCATGGGCAAGACGCGCCTGATGATCGATGTGGCGAAGAACCGTCGCGCGGCCGGTTGGGAGGCCGGCTTTCTGTGGGCGAAGCATCTCCATCCGGCCGCCATGCAACTGGCCTTCGGCCAGCCCGGCGACGCGTCGGTGGCCGATGCGGATCCGCCGGTCGCCGCCACCGACTACGCCCGCGCCCTGGAGCAGATCTTCATCGCGGCGGCAAAGCAGGGCGGGCCAAAAGCGCCGACGCCGGGCCTGCTTTTGATCCTCGATTACGCCGAGACCAATCCGGCGATTGTGGCGAGCCTTGTGGAGCGTCTGTTCCACCTGGCCAAAGAGGGAAGTGCCCGCCCGGTGCGCCTGGTCATGCTCGCCCGCGACGCTGGGTGGTGGGACAAGCTCGAACTGGGCGACGCCAGCGCGCGGCGTCTGGAGGAATGGGGCGGGGGCCTCGCGCCGGGACCCATCGCCATGCAGCCCGTCTCGCCCCAAGGGGAGGACCGCCTCACCCTGTTTGACAAGGCCCGTTCCGCTTTCGCGCCGAGCATGACGGCCCAGGGCCATCGTGGCGGCGAACGGCCGGCCCCCCAGGCGCTCCGGGAACGGATCATGGCGGAGGAGCAATTCGCCCGGCCTTTGGCGATTCAGATGGCGGCCCTGCTTGATCTGGCCGATGGCGGCGAGGCGCCAGAGCGTGTGGGCCCA
>CAYUYV010000175.1:0-8675 GCA_964449455.1 uncultured Alphaproteobacteria bacterium
CATGGTCGCCGGACCCAAGATGCGGCAGCTTTTTCGAGTTAAGTTGCCTTTTACCCCGTTTCGTGTTGTTTACGTCCCATAAGCGCCGCGCGTGGAGGACGTTTGGAACGTCGGCGGCGTCTTTTGCCCCCAAGAGGCCCAGTCATTGAGGCTGAGATTTGGGTGGGCCAAACTGAATTCGGCGGCTTTTCCGCGTAAGCTTCCCCAAAGTCACACAAGTAAGCGCCCGGCCGTGGACATAGCGCCCCGGATCCCGGCGCATGGACGTACCATTTGACTGATTTTCACTCTCTCGGCCTTGCCGAGGACGTTCTTCGTGCCGTGTCGGACGAAGGCTTCAAGACGCCAACGCCCATCCAGGCCGGCGTAATTCCCAAGCTTCTCCAAGGATCGGATGTGGTCGGAATAGCCCAAACGGGCACCGGAAAGACCGCGTCATTCGTTCTGCCCCTGCTCGACGCCCATGCCCGTGGGCAGATCAAAGGCGCGTCCAAGCAGTGCGGCGCGCTTATCCTGGCGCCAACCCGCGAACTTGCAGCCCAGATCGCCGAAGCGGTTGAGACCCTTGGACGACTGACGCGTCCTCGTGTTGCCATGGTGGTCGGCGGCGCCAAGCCCGGGCCCCAGATAAAGGCCCTCGCGCGCGGCGTCGACATTCTGGTGGCGACACCGGGCCGCCTGCTCGATCATATGGCCGAAGGCGCGGTGCGCCTCGATCGGACCCGGGCGGTCGTGCTTGACGAGGCCGATCAGATGCTCGATCTCGGGTTCTTTCCGGCCATCCGGAAAATCATGGCCAAGATCCCAGCGGACCGGCAGACAGTGCTGCTGTCGGCCACCATGCCACCGCCGATCCGTAAGCTGGCTGAGGAATTCTTGACTGAACCCGCGGAAGTTTCCGTGGCTCCCCAGAGCCGTCCTGTCGAGCGCATCGCCCAGAGCGTCATTCATCTGGACCGGACGGAGAAAATGACCAGGCTGACGGACTTGCTCTCCAAGCCTGCCGTCGACCGCGCGATCGTTTTTACGCGGACGAAGCGGGGCGCTGACCGGGTCAGCCGCAATCTGGAAAACGCGGGCCTCAATGCCGGCGCCATCCATGGTAATAAGAGCCAGGGCCAGCGCACGCGCATTCTCGATGCCTTCCGCACTGGGAAGGTCTCCATTCTCGTTGCAACGGACATTGCCGCCCGCGGCATCGACATCGACGATGTGTCCCATGTCTTCAATTTCGAGCTGCCGAATGTGCCGGAAGCCTATGTGCACCGAATCGGGCGCACGGCCCGTGCCGGCCGCAGCGGTGAGGCGGTCTCCTTGTGCGATCCGGAAGAGCAGCCCCTGTTGCGGGATATCGAGCGCTTGATTGGTGCCCGTCTGCCTGCGGATGGCGAGCCTGCGCCAGCGGTTCCGTCTGGGGACAAATCATCCCGGAACGGCGTATCCTCCAGACCCCGCGGCGGCCAATCCCGCAGGCCCCAGTCCGGGGCCCGTGAGTCCCAGGCTGGTCAGTCCCGGGCTGGTCAGTCGCGAGCTGGTCAGTCGCGGGCGGGGCAGGCCCGGCCGGTTGAGGCCGGCGCACCCGAAGGTCGGCCTGCGGATACTCGTCAGCAGCCCGGTGGTCGCAAGCCCCGCCGCGATGGACCGCGTGCCGATGGGGACAGGTGGTCCCAGTCGAAGGATGCTCGGCGCAAGCCCATTGGCAAATCGGCGCCGCGCTCCAGCGCATCGTCGGCAGGCAAGCGCACTGACTCCCGGTCTGCGCCCCGAAATCCGGATCTGGCCGCGTCCATTGAGGCACCGGACCAGGGTCTCAACCGCATGCTCGGCCTCGCAAACCGCGCTTGACGGACGCGTTCTCCTCCCGTGGAACAAAAAAGGGCCGCCTGGACATCCAGGCGGCCCCTCGTCATCCGGGTACGGCGGATCAGAAGGCTTCGGCGGCCTCCGCGCCGGAGGTTCCCAAGGTCGCGATCCGGCGATCCTTCAGAGCGTTTTTCATCGACTTCTGCAGCTTCTCGAACGCTCGAACTTCGATCTGGCGCACGCGTTCCCGGCTGATGCCATAGACCTGGGACAGATCCTCAAGGGTCGAAGGCTCATCCTTCAGGCGCCGCTCGGTCAGAATATGACGCTCACGGTCATTCAGTGTCTCAAGCGCTTCGCTCAGGAGCTCACGGCGCTCGTCATATTCTTCCTGCTCTGCAAGGATCGATTCCTGGCTCGGCTCGTCATCTACCAGCCAATCCTGCCACTCGCCTTCTGAATCCGCGCGCAAAGGTGCATTGAGCGAATTGTCGGGCGCGGCAAGGCGGCGGTTCATGGACACCACGTCCTGCTCGGAAACGCCCAGCTTGTCCGCAATGGTCGTCACCGTGTCCGGGTGCAGATCGCCGTCGTCAATGGCTTTGAGCTGGCCTTTGATCTTGCGCAGATTGAAGAACAGCTTTTTCTGGGCTGCCGTGGTGCCAATCTTCACAAGGCTCCAGGAGCGCAGGATATATTCCTGGATCGCCGCCCGGATCCACCACATGGCGTAAGTTGCGAGACGGAAGCCTTTTTCCGGCTCAAAGCGCTTCACCGCCTGCATCAGGCCCACATTGCCTTCGGACACCACCTCGGCGATGGGCAAGCCATAGCCGCGATAGCCCATGGCGATCTTGGCCACGAGGCGCAGGTGACTGGTGACGAGCTTGTGGGCGGCGTCTGTGTCCTCATGCTCACGCCAACTCTTGGCCAGCATGTACTCCTCTTCCGGCTCCAGCATCGGAAACTTGCGGATCTCGGACAGGTAGCGAGACAGGCTGCCATCGGGTGTGAGTGACGGGAGAGACCGTGTGGTCATGGAAGACCCCTCCATCTTTACAGCCGGCACCAAATGGCCACCGGCGGAATGACCGATCCCTGACAGGTCTGGGCGATGGTCTGCCCAATACCTGACCATGCATGTTGGCAATCGGTCCTTGGTGAATTGTAAATGGCCCTGGTCAGGCGGTTATCCAAGGGGCCTCTCCAAGCCGTGATTGGAACCCTCGGACATCTCAAGCCAATTTTCAGAACCAATATTCTAATTTATAGAGCCTCTAAGGCCGATTTGAGGCATTCGAGATCCGCCGGCAGGGCGCTTTCGAAGGTCATGGTCTCAAGGCTCCGTGGGTGTTCAAAGCCGAGACTGTGGGCGTGGAGGGCCTGGCGCCCGCCGCGGGAGACGAAAGACTGGAGCGCCTCGGGCGCGCTGCGTGGCAACAGGACCTTTCCCCGGCCATAGGTGGGGTCGCCGAGCACGGGATGGCCCAGATCCGCCATATGGACCCGGATCTGGTGGGTCCGGCCGGTCTCAAGGCGACACGCAGCGAGACTGGCCAGGGCCGTGTCCGGTCCTGTGCCGCCATAACGGGCCAGGATTTCAAAGCGCGTGGCAGCCCAGCGGCCCTTGCCCGGGCGAATGGCCATTTTCTTGCGATCATGGACGCTGCGCCCAATCGGCTTCTCGATGCGCCCCTCTGGCACCCGCGGGGCGCCGCGCAGAAAGGCAAGATAGGTGCGCTCAATGCTGTGGTCGGCGAATTGGGCGCTTAAGGCGGCGTGGGCTTCGGCGGTCTTGGCCACCACGAGCAGGCCGCTCGTTTCCTTATCAATGCGGTGCACAATGCCAGGCCTTAAGACCCCGCCAATGCCGGCAAGGCTCGCACCGCAATGGGCGAGCAGGCCATTGACCAGAGTTCCGGTCTCGTGCCCAGGCGCCGGATGGACCACCAGGCCCGCCGGCTTATCGATGACGATCAGATCCGCATCCTCATGGACAATCACCAGATCCATCGGCTCCGCTTGAGGATCTGCTGGCAGGGGTGCCGGTTCGATCAGGACCACAGCATCTCCGGCCCGTGCCTTATAGGCTGGATCCGTCTGGGGCTTGCCGTTCACCTGCGCGGCGCCATCCTCGATCAGGGCCTTGATCCGTGACCGGCTCAAAGGAGAGTCTTCCATGCTCTCGGCCAGAACCTTGTCGAGGCGCAGTCCCGCATGTGCGTCCGAAACGCTTACATGATGGACGGTGCCCTCCACATTCGGGTCGAAGTCGTCCGAGTCCATCAGTGCTGGACCGTCGAGCGCGTCTTCGCTCTCGCTGCCGTTGTGATCGGGCGTTACCATTTGGCTTGTACTTTCAGTCATCTACTTGGCACTGCCTGCGCGTTCCCTGTCTGTGGGCATCTGCCCGGATGACAAACCGGCCCGGGCCATGGTGAGGTGCGCGGGTGCCGGACCGTCCGCACCGGGCCCACCGTGCCGTAAACTCAGGAAGGGCAAATGGCGATGACCTCCCCGACTTCTACGCAGACGACGGAACAATCGACGCCGCAGGGCGCAAATTCAACCGGCCTTCAGGGGACGTCTCCCACGAGCGCCCCGGTTCAGGAGCCGCCGTCCCTGTCGTTTCGCATGCTCCAGGTCGCGGTTTGGGGAATGGGGGCTCTGCTTTTCTTCGGGGTCATGGGGCTGGCTTATACGGTGGTCTCCAAATCCGATAAGGCTCAGGACGTTGAGACGGCGACCCCAGTCGCTCCCCGCGTGCTTGAAGCCTTCGATCCGGGGACCTTGCCCCTGCCGGCCGGTGCGCGCATTGAGGATATGGCCCTCGACGGCAATACCTTAGTGCTGCGATTGACCTGGTCCGATGGGGTTGGCGCGGAGACCGCATCCGGCACTATTCTTTGGTTTTACGATCTGAAGCGGCAGGCCGTGGTCGGAGAGTTAAGGGTTCCCTAATAAGGCTAACCAACTGGCTAACTCTCCCTTAAAAAGTGTTCACTAGGCCCGTTCTGCTGGCCATGCAACCGTATGGCTATGCGGTTGTTCGCGTGTTGACCATACGGTTATGCGCATCCCCGCCTCAGTTGTGTGTCGGCTCCTCAGGCCATTGTGAGTTCGATCTTGTCCGCGTGCTCCCCACCGAGCCCCGTGGACTTACCGGCGCGATCCCTGGCTTCCGGGGGGCAGTTTGCGGGATCGCGCCGGACCAATTGGCAACACGGGAAAGCCCCCTGACATCCGCCTCAGGCGTCGACTGTCAGGGGGCCCCGTGATGCACTCTGCGTCTTGTTCTGCCTCGCCTTACCGCTCCTGACCGATGGTGCCGACTTCAGTCTTCGCTTTGGTGGCGATGCCGAGGGCCACGGTGTTGTTTTCGCCAACAAGGCCGACATTCGTCAGCGTGCCGTTCAGCTTGGCATCGTGGATCATGCCCACATCCGTGCCGGCCTCAGAGGCGATGCCAAGGGCCACGGTGTTGTTCTCACCCACAAGGCCCACATTCGTCAGTGAACCCTTGAAGCTGCCATTCTGCACGGCGCCCACGCGGGTCGTGGCTTCCGAAGCGATGCCCAGAGCGACGGTGTTGTTTTCGCCAACCAGGCCGACATTGGTGGCCTGACCATTGATGCTGGGCTGGCCAGACTTGGCAGCGAGGGCGGGGCCGGCAACGGCCAGGGACAGAACGAGGGCAGCGGCGGTGAAGGATGTCTTGAACATGGGATGGTCTCCTTGGGGTCTGGTTGGTGTCTCAGGGTTTCGTCTTTGGGTTCTGTGTGGCGGCTCGTCGTTGCGCCGACGAGAATGACCATGCCCCATGCCCCGCCAGCCGCCTGTGCCGGGCGTCACAGGGGCGAATTTTGTGGGATCCGTCCTGTGCACGGATGTGCCGCAAGAGGGATGCAAATGTCTCGGCTGAACCACTAGACTTTATGGGCGATACAAGAACCGGGAGGAAGACCGCATGTCTGGAACCGCACGTGAGATCGTCATTGCTGAGCTGCCAAAGGGTCCGCTTGGGCCAGAACATTTCGCGCTGCGCCAGGGTCCGATCCCCACGCCGGCCCCGGGCGAGCTTCTGATCCGCACGGTGCTGATTTCCCTTGATGCCGCGAACCGGGCCTGGATGCAGGGCGCGACCTATCGGGACGCGATCAAGGGCGGCGATGTCATGGAAGGGGGCGTCATTGGTGAAGTCGTGACCTCCACCGTGCCGGCGTTTTCCGCCGGCGACATCGTCTATGCCAGTGGGAAGTGGGCGGATTATGCCTGCATCCCCGCAGCCTCTGCCCTGCGCCAGCCTTGGGACCCCAATGGTGCGCTGCCGCTCAGCCATCGTCTGTCCGTGCTCGGGATTGCCGGCAAAACGGCCTATTACGGCCTGACTAAGATCGGCCAACCCAAACCGGGTGAAACCGTCGTGGTCTCCGCGGCGGCGGGCTCCGTGGGCATGCTGGTGGGCCAGATGGCAAAGCTCATGGGGGCGCGGGCCGTGGGCATTGCCGGCGGGGCCGAGAAATGCGCCTGGCTGACCGATACTCTCGGCTTTGACGCGGCCGTGGACTACAAGGCCGGAAATCTGTTCCGGGACCTGAAGGAGGCGTGTCCGGACGGCGTTGATGTCTATTTTGACAATGTTGGCGGACCGATCCTGGAGACCGTCCTATTCCAGATGAATCTGTTCGGACGCGTTGTGTGCTGCGGCGCGGTCTCCCAATATGACACGGCGACGCCATCCGGCCCGCGCAATGTGCCTGGCCTCATCGTCGTGAAACGCCTGCGGATGGAAGGCTTCATCGCCATGGATTATCCGGAGGACGAGGCGACCGCGGAAGCGGATCTGACGCGCTGGCTGACCGAGGGCTCTTTGCATGTGGCGGAAGACATTATTGAGGGCCTGGAAAACGCGCCATCGGCCCTGATCGGTCTTCTGGCCGGGGAGAACCGGGGCAAGCGCATGGTTCGGGTCAGCCCGGACCGCCTTTGAACGGGACATCCACGGGTTTCGAGCAACGAACCGAAAAGAGCAAATCTCTGTGGAGGAAACAATCATGTCACGAACCATCATGCCACGTCGTATCCCCATGATGCTTTCGGCCGCCGCCATGGCCCTTCTGGGCGCCTGCAGCCAGGAAACGGAGCAGGAAACATCGCAAGCGCCCTCGCCTGCGCCCCAGGTGGAGCAAAGCACCCAAGATGCCGCTCCCGCACCGCAGCCCGAAGCCGAAGCGCCGGCGCCCGTCTTTACGATGGAAACACTGGTGCCGGGCGGCTTGTTCAAAGGCATTCACGGGCTGACCTTTACCCGTGAGGGGCGCCTTCTGGTGGGCAGTGTCGTTGGACAATCCATCTATGATGTCGATCCCGAGACCGGTGAAAGCACCATTTACCTCGGCCCGCCCCAGGGCATGGCCGATGACATTGAGCAGGGTCCGGACGGCACCCTGGTTTGGACCGCCTTCAGCGATGGGAAGGTCTATGCCCAAGCGCCGGGCGGCCCTGTCGTGACCATCGCCGAAGGCCTGCCGGGCACGAATTCCCTCGCTTTCGCGCCGGATGGGCGACTCTTCTTCACCCAGGTCTTTGCCGGCGATGCCCTGTACGAAGCCGATCCCACCGGGGAAACGCCGCCGCGGAAGATCATGGAAGGCATGGGCGGCCTCAATGGCTTTGATTTTGGTCCGGACGGCAAGCTCTATGGCCCGCTCTGGTTCAAGGGCCAGGTCGTGCGGGTTGATGTTGATGCGGGCACGCTGGAAACCGTGGCCGAAGGCTTTGGCATTCCGGCCGCAGTCAATTTCAACAGCAAGGGGGAGCTTTATGCCGTCGACACCCAGCGCGGCGAAGTCGTCCGTGTCAACACGGAGACGGGCGAGCGCACTGTCGTCGCCTCAACGCCAAGGGCGATCGACAATCTGACCTTCTCCGCCGATGACCGGTTGTTCCTGACCGTGATGGCGGAAAACGCCGTCTACGAAGTGACTGTCACGGATGGGACGGTGCGCAAGGTGGTCTCCACGCCCCTGTCCAACGCGGCCGATATTGCGCTTCAGGAGCGTGATGGCACCGAGACGCTTTATGTGGCGACGGTCTTTGCCCTCGTGGCCGTTGATGTGGCGACGGGCGAGATGCGCGAACTGGGCCGCGTGTTCGATCCGGATGCCCTGGTTGACTACCCTGTGGCCCTTGGCACCGGCGACAGCGGCCGAGTGGCCATTGCCAGTTTCGCCTCTTCCTCCTTGCAGGACTATGATCCCGTGGCGGACAGTCTAAGCCCAGTGTCCCACAACATCCCGGCGGTTTCGGATGCCGTGTCCATGGCCGATGGCATCCTGTTTCTCGACGTGGCGGCAGGCATGGTGAAGCGAGCCTCGGGCGAGGGATTGGCTGATATTGTCGTCGTGGCCGAGGGGCTTGCGGGGCCGACCAGCCTCGTTCTGGGGCCTGACGGTGCCGTCTATGTCAGCGAATATGCCGGCATGATCAGCCGCATCGATCTTTCCTCCGGTGAGCGTACCGTCATGGTGCAGGATCTTCTGGGGCCGGAGGGCTTTGCCTTTGCTGAGGCCGGCCCCCTGGCTGGCCGTATCGTGGTGGCCGAAGTCGCCGCCCGGCGCATCGTGGCCGTGGATCCAGAAACGGGTGACCGGATCACCGTGGCGGAGGATCTGCCCATCGGTCTGCTGCCCGCCGAAAACGCGCCGCCGATGAATCTGACCACCGGCATTGTCGTCACCGCATCGGGTGACGTCATCTTCTCCTCAGATCTCGATTCGGCGGTCTACCGGCTTTCTCCCTCTGAAACTCAGTAGAACTCCCTAGTGTGGCGGGTCAGGAATTCGCCCGCATGATCGGCGGGCTCCGTAGCG
>CAYUYV010000176.1:0-8304 GCA_964449455.1 uncultured Alphaproteobacteria bacterium
CTGGGCAGGCGGATATGGTGCCTGGGGCGCCGGCGCACCGGAAGGCCGGTGCGGTGCCTGGCCCCCCATTCCGGGTTCGGGATGGCGCTCGCCAAGCGAACCGGCCCGGAAGGGATCGGCGGGCGGCTGTTGGGCATCATTGCGTGTCTGACTGGCCTCGCCCGCTGCCGCGCCATGTCGGCCCGCATCACGGGGATCAGCGCTGTAGGGATTGGCCGCATAGGGATTGGCGCCATAGGGCCGCGCGGCCTGGCCGAAACGGTCTGCCTCCGGACCCTCACTGGGCTGAGCATAAGGATGCTGGTTCTGGGGATAGTCCTGCGGGCCGGTCATGCCGTCATGGGGGTGTGCCCACGGCATAGCCCCGTCGTGCCCCTGCGGCCCCCGCATGGGACGCTGACGCCCCCGCGCCCTGTCTTTATCGTCAACGCCGTCCCGGCCGCGCTCCGAAGCGGATTCGCCCAAAGCGGATCCAAGGGGCACAACATTTCCGGCGCCAAAGCGATCCTCACCCATGCGGTCTGGACCCCTGTCTCCTGGCCCGACGGACGGGCTGTGTGGCTTTGTACCGGCCCTCTTCTGCCGGCTCCCCCTCGCCTCCTGCCCCAACCCACACCGTGGCGAACCACACCGTGGCGGAAGGACAGCATTGCCGGACACTCATCCGGACTTTGAGCACATTGCGGCGTCAGACCCTGCCGCCAGGCCCCTCAATAGGGGGCCAACAAGCCGCCTCAGCGGCGGGACCCGCCATGCCCGGCGTTTACACCGCCCCTCAAGACATGGGACGGGCGGAAATAGACGACCCGGCGCGGCTCAATGGTGACTTCCTCGCCGGTTTTCGGATTCCGGCCAACCCGTGAGTTTTTCTGCCGTACGCCAAACGTTCCGAAGGAGGACAGCTTGACCGTTTCCCCGTTAACGAGCGTGTCCGTGATTTCGCCCAACACGGTCTCAACAATATTTGCCGCTTCGGACCGGGGGATCCCGATTTCATCCTGAACTGCGTCGAACAATTCAGCTCGGGTCACGGTTTTATTCACCACAGCACGTAACTCCTTCTCACACCCACTAAAAGTACGGTGGCTCAATGGCATGGTCAATGTTGCCGAGCCGCCGTTCGGCGGCCCTCAGCGCAGATCTTGGACCTATCAATACCATGATCCAGGACTTTGGATAGAGTATGGAGGGTGCGCTTTACCAGCGGATGAGGCTGGCGCCCCAGGTGAACCCGCCGCCCATGGCCTCCAGCATGACAAGATCGCCACGCTTGATGCGTCCGTCTTCCACCGCCCGGGCAAGCGCCAGGGGAATAGAGGCCGCGGATGTGTTCCCATGGTCCGCAACGGTCGAGACCATGCGTTCCTCGGCGATGCCCAGCTTGCGAGCGGTGCTCGCCAGAATGCGCTGGTTGGCCTGATGGGGCACAAACCAATCGATATCGGCCACCGTTATGCCGGCCTTGGCAGCCGCCGTTTCGATGGCGTCGGCGATATTGGTGACCGCATGACGGAACACTTCACGACCCTGCATGCGCAAATGCCCGACGGTCTGGGTCTTGGACGGTCCACCATCCACATAAAGAAGTTCCGTATGCCGACCATCCGAGCGCACATAAGTGGAGTGGACGCCGCGATCCTCAAGGCTCCCTGTGCCCTCGCCCCGTTCCAGAACGATGGCGCCGGCCCCATCGCCGAACAGCACACAGGTCCCCCGGTCTTCCCAGTCGAGAATGCGCGAGAATGTCTCTGAACCGATTACAAGAGCGCGGCTGAACTGCTCACCGACGCGCAGCAGACTGTCAGCCACTTGCAATGCATAGACAAAGCCGGAACAGACCGCGGCCACGTCAAAGGCTGCGCCTTGGGTGATCCCGAGATTGGCCTGGACCCGGGTCGCCGTCGCCGGGAAAGTGAGATCGGGTGTCGCGGTGGCGAGCACGATGAGGTCAATGGCCTCAGGCTCCAGTCCCGCATCGCCAAGAGCCCTGAGGGCTGCGTGGGTCGCCAGATCGCCAGTGGTCTCCCCCTCCGCCGCGATATGCCGTTGGCGGATGCCAGTTCGCTCCACGATCCACTCATCACTGGTGTCGACAAGACGCGCAAGATCGTCATTCGTCAGCACGCGTTCAGGGAGGTAGGCTCCGCAGCCCACCACAATCGAGCGGGCGACGCTCATGGAGCCATTGCGGCCGGATCGCCGCTGCCTTGGAGACTGGCAAAATAGTGGCTGAGCACTTCACTCGCCGCTGCAATCTCCTCGTCGAAATCGCTCCGTCCCATGTCGATGGCCAGATCCAGTGCGCTCGCAAAGCCGATCGCATCCGTCCCGCCATGGCTCTTCACAACAATGCCATTGAGGCCGAGAAACACGCCGCCATTCACGTTGCGAGGGTCCATCTTAGCGCGCAAAACCCGAAACGCACCCGAGGCCAGCAAATAGCCGATGCGGCCGAAAAAGGAGCGGCCAATGGCAGTGCGCAAATAGGTCGCGATCTGCCGCGCGGTGCCCTCGGCGGTTTTCAAGGCGACATTGCCCGTAAAACCATCCGTGACCACCACATCCGTTGTCCCGATACCGATATCGTTGCCCTCTACAAAGCCGTGATAATCGATGGGCAGCCCTGCCGAGCGCAGAATCTGATCGGCCTGGCGCACGGACTCGGTCCCTTTGAGATCCTCAGATCCCACATTGAGCAGACCAACCCGCGGGCGCGGCAAGCCGAGGGTCGCCCGGGCGAAGGCTTCTCCCAACAGGGCAAAATCGACCAGTTCGCGCTCGGAACAATCAATATTGGCCCCGACATCGAGCACGATGCACTCGCCATCGGTTGTTGGCCAAATTGCCGCAATCGCCGGGCGGCTGATCGCGGGGAGGGTGCGTAACTGACGCTTGGCAATGGCCATCAGGGCCCCGGTATTGCCCGAGGAGACAGCGACGCCCGCCTCGCCTGATTTCACAGCCTCAATCGCCAGCCACATACTGGTCTGCTGGCCGCGACGCACCACGGCGCTTGGCTTGGCATCCATGGCGACACGGTCGGGCGCATGGCGCACCTCAACGGCGTTCCGCAGTCGCGGCCTGGTGCTTAAAAGGCTGTTGATCCGTTCCTCGTCCCCAAAGACAAGGAAGCGGGTCTCAGGATGGCGAACCAAAGACCGGTCCAGCCCGTCGATTTCAACGCCCGGGGCATGGTCCCCCCCCATGGCATCGACGGACACCACAAGTGCGCGAGACAAACCGGTCTCCTTTCGTGATCGCCGACGTCGGATTTTGTGTGTTTTGCTCTGTGTACCAGATGGGCACGCGTAGGCGCCAGGGGAACACGGTCCCCCAACCTCCACTCAAGCTGCGGCAAGGACGCGCCGTCAGTTGGCGTCAGCGCCTTCCATCACTTCCCGACCGTCGTAGTAACCGCATTTTGCGCAAACGTGGTGCGGTCTTTTCAGCTCACCGCAATTGGGGCATTCGCCATAGGCCGGACGGGATAAGGCGTCATGGGCGCGGCGCATGTTCCGCTTGGACGGCGTGACTTTTCTCTTGGGAACCGCCATGGGTCTCTCCTCAATGACCGCAGGCATCCGGGGGATCCAGGGACCCGGGTGCGGCATTTCTCATTGAAACTGGATCTGAGATGGATCCTGTGTCCTGGGCGCTTCTTCGCCGTCGGGCGGGGCGCGGACGACAGGCGCGTCACATTAGCGATTTCGAAGCCGACGGCAAGTCAGGCGCATTAACCACCGCCATTTTCCTTCAGACGGGCAAGCACGGCGAAGGGATTCTCCCGGGCCTCGTCCTCGTCGGGCTCGGTGGTGGGTTCGGGAACCGCCGCCCCTGGCGCGCGCGGATAGTCAGGCAGCAGCACGGCCAGGGTCTGGGACAGGATTTCGCCCAAATCCACGGTGACGCCGTCATGGCTGTCGATATCGGGTCCGTCAATCTCCGCATCGGGATCGCTCGGCCCCACATCGCCGGGCGGCAGAACCAGCACATCCACGGGGCCCGAAATCTGGCTCGTCACCGGATCAAGGGTCACAATGCAGCTTTGGACGACCCTCGCCTCCAACGCGCCAGAAATGGCGACGCGCCCATTGCGGCTTTGAACCACCTGCAGCCGGGCGGATGCGGCTTCAACGCCGATAATCCCGTAGCGAGCCGCAAGGTCTGATCGGACCATCTCATCGGCTGTTACCACAAGGGTTGTGGTCTCACCCGGGGCCAGATCCGCCAGGCGCAAGGGGATTGACCACTCAGGCCCCTGCCCCTGGGCTTCAGCGCCCGTCACGACGGGGGCATCTCGGAGGGTGCGGACAGCTCTTCGCCCCGAACGCCCGAAAGCGCGAGCGTGACGGGGATAAAGGGCCAGTCGCCACCCATGAGGACCTCGGTGTCCAAGGCCCCGAAATGGCTGTCGAGGCGCATCATATAATCTGCGATGGCCTGGGCACCGGGGGACGGCACATCCGTTTCCTCCCGGAACACATTCCGGGCGACAGCCAGCGCCAGCGCACCTGCCTCAGCCTTGTCATCGAAGGCCGTCTCGTAAGCCGTCACGCGGCCGTAAAAGGCTTCCGCCATGGCCCGGATTCGTTTCGGCACGGTCAGATCGCCAACGCCCATTTCCCGCAACGCGCCGTCCATATTCTTGAAGAACGTATCGAACAGGGCCTGGGACAAGGCGGCCTGATCCTTCGCCTTGAGCCGGCGCATCGCGAGCACAAGATGGATCGTGATCATATCGAAGCGGCCGTCGAGCGTGTCCGGTACGCCGGCCTCGGCATAAAAGGCAGGCTGACGGGCCTGGGCAACGGCCTTGCCGTAAAGGATATCGGCGGCTTGCTGCACGGGGGATCGGCGGAAAAGTCGGTCTAGAATCATGGCAGCGCACATCCTGCTGGTACACGAATGCATTACCATGTGCGGTGAAAGAGACACTTGGCAATGTGTCATGGGGAATTTGGCGCCATCATTCGGGGCGACATCCCTCCCCAGACACTCTGCCCAAGCCGGTCCATGCTATGCTAGATGTGACCGGTGGGATCGGTTTGGTGGAACGCGATGGGTTTGAACGAAATGGTGAGCATGACGCAAGTGCAGGCCGCAAAGGCCCCCGGCATGGGATCTGGGGATGCCGGCAACGGGGCATCCATGGTGAGCCTTCCTGGCTTACGAGGTATTGCGGCCCTTGGCCTCGTTTTGCTGACCCTGGGCGCGTGCGTGTCGCCCGTGGTTCGCCCCGTCGTATCGCGCCACGGCTATATCGCGGATCAGGAGAAAATCGACAGCCTGGAGCTTGGTATCACGTCCAAGGCGGTCGTGCGGGAAAGCCTGGGCACACCGTCCAGCTTCGCGACCTTTGATCCGGACACCTGGTACTACATCTCCTCCACCCAGGAGCGCTTCGCCTTCTTCAATAAGTCGACGACGGACCGCAACATCCTCGCCCTGAAATTCGATGACACGGGCATGCTGGCCCAGGTCGCAACCTACGGCCTGGAGGACGGCAAGGTGGTCAACTACAGCAGCCGGGAAACACCCACCCGGGGCAAGGAGCTGACCTTCCTGGAGCAGATGTTCGGCAATGTGGGCCGCGGCCTGCCCGGCGCTGCCGGCGCCCTCGGTGGGGACCCGAACCAACAGGGACCGGGCCGCTGACCATAACGTAAGGGAGCAGGTCATGGCAGACCGGTCTTGGGGCGCAACAAGTTTCGAGACCGGATCGGCTGATTATGCTCGCTTCCGGCCCAGCTATCCGTCAGCCCTGGCGGAGCACCTGGCGGCTGCCACACCGTCCCGAAGCCATGCCCTTGATGTGGGTTGCGGCACCGGTCAGCTCACGACCCTTCTCGCAGCCCAGTTTGACCACGTGACCGGTATCGACCCCAGCGCCGGCCAGATCGAGAATGCCGCCACCTTGCCCAATATTCAGTATCGGGTCGGATCGGCGGAAGATCTGGATCTGCCTGACAGGTCTGTCGACCTCATCACTGTGGCCCAGGCCGCCCACTGGTTCGACCTGCCTGCCTTTTATCGCGAAGCGGCCCGGGTGGCCCGGCCTGGCGGCCTCGTAGCCTTGATCAGCTATGGCGTGACGGAAGCGGACGGTCCCCTCGCCGCGCGGCTGAAAGCCTTCTACTGGGATGAGGTCCACGGGCATTGGCCGCCGGAGCGGCGCCATGTGGAAACGGGCTATACGGCGTTTTCCTTTCCGTTCCCGGAGCATGATGTCCCGCCCTTATCCATCGAACGGGTCTGGTCCGTGGAGGATCTTCTCGGCTATGTGGAAACCTGGTCGGCCGTAAAGGGCGCGCGGAAAAAAGGCGACGGCGCACTTGTCGATCGCTTCGCCGCGGATGCGCGGGCCTTATGCCCGGGTGACGCGCCCAGCATTCGGGTGCGCTGGCCCATTTCCATTCGGCTGGGAACCGCCCGGCCCGCTTGAATTCAAGGGAAGGTGTGATGGAAGGGTTTGGACCAACGAGTTTCGGCACGTTGAATGCGGCCGACTATGACCGGACACAAGATCCCGGCACGACGCCCCAGGCCGTTGACCTGCTCACCGAGCTTGCAGGCCATGGGCGGGTTCTGGAACTCGCCATCGGCACCGGGCGCGTGGCCATTCCCATGGCGCAACGGGGTGTCCGAATTGAGGGCCTCGACGCCTCGGCCGAGATGATCGCCGAGATGCGCAAAAAGCCGGGCGCAGACACCATTCCGGCCGTTGTGGGGGATATGGAAGACGTGCCCGTTGAGGGCCCGTTCGACTTTGCCTTTTTGATTTTCAACACCCTGTTCAATCTGATGTCCCAGGAGGCTCAAGTCCGGTGTTTCCAAAACACCGCCGCGCGGCTGGCACCGGGCGGAGCCTTCCTCATCGAGGCCTTTGTGCCGGATGTCACTCAGTTCACAAAGGGCCGATCCTTCCTGACCCAGAAGGTTGATTATGAAGGCGTCGTTCTGGAGGCTGCGGTCCACCACCCGGTCACCCAGACCGTGGACTACCACTATATCCGCATCACAAGGTCCGGCATCAACACCCGTCCCCTGGTCATGCGCTATGCTTGGCCTTGCGAGATTGACCTGATGGCCCGGCTCGCCGGCCTCACGCTTGAGAGCCGCTGGGGCGGCTGGGACCGCACCCCCTTCACGGCCCAAAGCCAGATGCATGTCTCCTTATACCGCAAGCCATCATAACACGGACAGTCCGACAAAGGAGACCGGCTCACCCTACGGGTTTAACCGTCGTGGCCCGTCCAACAGCTAGATCCGGCGGCTTTTCTGGGAACCGAACACGCCCTTGGTGACGAAGGTCTGGTGGCCCTTTTTGCGGCCCAGGCGCCTGCCCTCCCCGCCTTTCGTACCGGTACCGGCGGGCTGGTGGCGGGGCACGAGATGGTGCTTACCCGGACCAATCAGATCCGCACGGCCCATCTTGGTCAGGGCTTCCCGGATCACCGGCCAGTTCTCCGGATCATGGTAGCGCAGCAGCGCCTTATGCAGGCGGCGCTGGCGCAGATTCCGCACCGTGTCGACCCGCTCCGAGCCGCCATGGCGCACACCGCGCAATGGGTTGACCCCGGAGTGATACATGGCTGTGGCGAGCGCCATGGGGCTTGGCAGGAAGGTCTGCACCTGATCCGCCCGGAAGCGATTGCTCTTCAGCCACAGGGCCAGGTTCACCATGTCCATATCCGACGTACCCGGATGAGCCGCGATGAAATAGGGGATCAGATAATATTTCTTACCCGCCTCCTTCACCGCATCATCGAACATCTTCTTGAAACGGTCATAGGTGCCGATCCCCGGCTTCATCATCTTGCCGAGCGGGCCTTCTTCCGTGTGCTCCGGCGCGATCTTCAAAAGGCCGCCAACATGGTGGTTGACCAGCTCCTTGACATAGTCCGGGCTTTCCACAGCGAGGTCATAGCGCACACCGGAGGCCACCATCGCCTTCTTGACCCCCGGCACCTCCCGCACTTTGCGGTACAGGTCAATGAGGGATTTGTGGCTGGTGTTGAGATTGGGGCAGATGCCCGGATGAACGCAGGAGAGGCGCCGGCAGGCAGCCTCGGTCTCTTTGTCCTTGCAGGCCATGCGATACATATTCGCCGTTGGCCCGCCAATATCCGAGATGATCCCCGTGAAGCCCTTGGTCTTGTCCCGGATCATCTCGATTTCGCGCAACACGCTGTCATGGGAGCGGTTCTGGATGATGCGGCCCTCATGCTCCGTGATGGAACAGAAGGTGCAGCCCCCGAAACAGCCGCGCATGATGGTGACGGAGAAGCGGATCATCTCCCAGGC
>CAYUYV010000177.1:0-8282 GCA_964449455.1 uncultured Alphaproteobacteria bacterium
CATCGATGATGAACATGTGCGGTGTGGTCTTGGCGTCATAAAGGCGGCCGATCTCGCCACTTTCGTCCAGCACCACATAGTTCGGGCTGGCCTTGCGGCTGGTGGAGAGTTCATTCGCCTTCTCGGGGGACACATGGCCCTGCTTACCGGGGGCGGAGGAAATGATGGTCACCCAGACCACGTCCCGCTCGGCGGCTTCCTGCTGCAGGCTCTGCATATTGTCCGTCTCATAGTGTTTGCGAACATAGGGGCAGTCGTGATTCGTCCATTCCAGGATAACTTTGCGGCCTTCCGCGGCCATGGACGACAAGGTGAAGGTCCCGCCGGTGGATGTGGTGCCCGTGAAATCCGGTGCCGGCTTGTTGACTTCCGGTGCCGCCATCGATGCTCCCATTGCGGCCATGGTCATTCCGGCCACCGTTACCGTGGCCACGGCCACGCGCTTGAATGCAGTACCCAGCATCACTCCCTCCAAATCTAAATGTCAGCCTACAGATCTCGCAGATGATCGAGGACTACGGATTCACGCAATAATTGCGGCAGAATGATGGGGTCTGGCGCGGTTCCATCGGCCCGTCGCGGTGGGAAATAGACATAGAGCGGCACGCCATTGCGCCCGAACCGATCCAGCATCGCCGTGATCCGGGCATCCCGGTTGGTCCAGTCACCTTTCATGTAAACGACGCCGGTTTCCTCAAAGCGGCGCGCCACCGCCGGCTGACTCAAGGCAACCCGTTCATTGACGAGGCAGGTGATGCACCAGGCCGCCGTGAAATTGAGGAACACGGGCCGTCCCTCTGCCCTCAAGGCCTCAAGTTGATCAGGATCGAAGGGCACAGCCTCCAATCCGCCATCGGTCATCGCGATCGCATCGGAAGGCCGGGCGCCGGCCGCCGCGGCGCCCCCACCAGCATTGACGCCATCCTGGGCAGCAAAGACCACCAAAGCACCGGCGCCGAACAGAGCCACAGTGGCGGCGAGGCGGGCCGTCATGGTGCCACCGCCCCCGCCAGCAAAGCCATGGCGCTGGGTCAAACCGAACAGCCAGGCCGCAAAGCCAAGGGCGATAGCCGCCCCAAGCACGAGCGCGAGGCCGGGGGCGCCCACTTGCTGGGTCAGGACCCAGAGCAGCCAGGCCGCGGTGCCATACATGGGAAAGGCCAGCACTTGGCGCACCAGATCCATCCATGCACCAGGTTTTGGCAGCAGGCGCAGCAGGCTGGGCATGAAGCTCAACAGGAGCCATGGCAAGGCCATACCAAGCCCCAAGGCGCCGAAAACAGCCAGCGCCACAGGCACCGGCTGGGCCAGGGCCACCACGATCGCCGCACCCATGAAGGGCGCCGTGCAGGGCGTTGCCACAATCGTCGCCAGGGTGCCCGTGAGGAACGCGCCCATCGCGCCGCCCCGATCACCCAGCGCCCCGCCAAGACCCATGATCGAGGTGCCGACCTCAAAAACGCCGGACAGGTTAAGGCCGATGCCCAGCATGAGCAGAAACAGAACGCCCATCACCAGCGGGTCCTGAAGCTGGAAGCCCCAGCCGATCTGGGCACCACCGGCCCGCAGCCCAATGAACAAGCCCGCTAGGGCCATGAAGGACAGGACCACACCGGCCGTGAATGCAAGGCCATGCATCCGGACGACCATGGGACCTTCCTGGGCCGCCGAGACAAAGCTGAACGCTTTCATGAACAGGATCGGAAAGACGCAGGGCATCAGATTCAAGATCAAGCCACCCAGCATGGCGAACAGCAGCGCCTGCGCGACACCAATGGTGATTGCACCGGGCGTTCCGCCGCCAATGCCGCCCTCGGACGGTACCAGCGCCGTCTCGGACAGATTGGGTGGCAAGGCCCCTGCCTCGGCCGTGATGATCACGCCCCGGCGCAGCACCTCGCCGGAGCTGCGATCCGTGAGGACAAGAAGGCCGGACACGGTGCGCGGCGCTTTTGATCCATCATCGCCAAACAGAAAACCCGTGCCGGTGGAGAGTTCGAAACCGCCCGGCCCATACCGCACCACCTGGGGGGCCGGATTGTCGATGACGCCGCTTTCATCGGGAAAGAACACAACCTCCTCGACCCGCCCCTTACCGAAAGTGCCGGCGAGCTCCGGCGCCGAAATGCCCAGCACGAATGTGCCATCGGAAGCGGTGAAGCTGGACGGCCAGGGCACGCTCTGAGGCAGCGCCTCGCGGGCAGCCGCTATGAGGGGTGCAGCCTTTGGATCCTGAGCCGGCGAGCCATTCGTCACCGGCAGTTCAAGGCCCAGAACCGCATCCTGGGGAATGCAGATATCCTCACAGACCAGCCAATAGGCATGGGCCTTGAGGGCCACGGTGCTGCCGGGCTCAAGCCCCGCCGGCACGCTCAACCGCATCAACATTATAGCTTGCGTCTCGAAGCCGAAATTGACCAGCGGCCCGTAAGGCAGCCGTTCCGGCAGCGGCCAAGCGATTTCACTCGCCGAGAACCCGTCCGGCAGGTCCCATTCGAGGACGGTCGGCTCTCCTGAATCCCCCGGATTTTTGTAATAGGTGTGCCAGCCCGGAATGATCTCCTGGCGCAGCGCGACCCAGATTTCGCCGCCTTGCGCCGGCAAAGCCATGGTTTCGGCCATGAGCTCGACGGCCACTTCGTCGGTGCTCGCGGTCGCGGAAAGGCTGCCGGAAGCGCTCAAACGGGGCATGTCAGCTCCAGACGGTTGGGAGAACGCCGGAGAGGATGCGGCCTGCCCGGCCTCGGCCAAGGAGACAGGCAAAAGCAAAAACAGAGTGAGCCAGAGCCCTGCCGCCGTAATACCCAGGGTCAGGGTCCCCACCTTCAGGGCCATGGACTTCATTCGCAAAGCGTTCTCTCCTGTTTCCAGTCGGGCCGGTATCCCCCGTCCATGGGACGGACATGGCCCAGGGTCAATGTGCGAGTCCGAAAGTCCAACCAATTTTAAGGGAGAAGAGCATGAGCCGCACAAATCGCCAGTGGGTCCTGGCCCGCCGCCCCGTCGGGGACATCAGCGATGGAGACCTGCGTTTTGTTGAGACACGCGTCCCGGATCCCGCCGACGGCGAGATCCTGGTCCGCAACATTTTCTTGTCCCTCGACCCCACCAATCGCATCTGGATGTCCGACCGTCCTCAATATATGCCGCCCGTGGACGTGGGCGATGTCATGCGCGGCGGCACCATGGGTGTGGTTGAAGCCTCCCGCCACCCGCGCTTCAAGGAAGGCGACATTGTCATGCCCGGCCTCGGCAACTGGCAGGACTATGTCATGGTGTCCGGTGACGTGGCGTCCCCAGTGCCCCAGGGCCTCGGCTTTCCCCTTGATGCGTGGATGAGCGTGCTGGGCATGACCGGCGCCACCGCCTATTTCGGCATGAAGGAGATCGGCGAGCCCCAGCCCGGGGAAACCCTGGTGGTCTCCGCAGCGGCCGGCGCCGTGGGATCCGTGGCGGGTCAGATCGGACGCATTCGCGGCTGCCGGGTCATCGGCCTTGCCGGATCGGACGACAAATGCCGCTGGGTGACGCAAGACCTGGGCTTTGACGCCTGCATCAACTACAAAACAGAAAATGTGGAAGAGCGCCTGGATCTCCTGTGCCCCGACGGCATCGACATCGACTTTGAAAATGTCGGCGGGCCGATCATGGATGCCATCCTTCTACGGATAAACAACTACGCCCGTATTGTGCTCTGTGGACTGATTTCGGATTACAATGCCCTGGAACCGGTGCCAGGACCGGTCAATTTCCCCATGCTGCTGATGCGGCGGGCGCGCTGCCAGGGTTTTATCGTGAGTGACTACTTCCCGCGGATGCAGGAATTCATCGGAGAGGCAGGGCCATGGCTCGCACAGGGTACGCTGAAGTACAAGACCGACATCGTGGACGGGCTGGAAAACGCGCCGGAGGCGGTGAAACGCCTTTTCACAGGCGGGAACACGGGCAAGCTTCTGGTGAGGATCAGCCCGGAGCCATGACGGACACCTTCATCGGGCGTGCGCCGCGCACGCCCGAACTGCCCGAAGGCACTCGCTTCGACGTTATCGACGATCCGACGACGGGCGAAAAGGCGATCATCGACCAGGGGCTGCGCGCCCATGCAGCCCGATTGTCCGTGCCCCTTGAGCGGGAGCCGCTGGCGATCATGCTGCGCGATGAGGAAGGCGACATCTATGCCGGCCTCACATCCTTCTGGTACGCCGCCCATGGCGCCTGCCTCATTGAGGAGGTCTGGGTTCACGAGGAGCTGCGCGGCCAGGGTATCGGCAGTGGCTTGATGGTCCGCCTGGAGAACGAATTGCTCATGCGCGGCTGCCGGCTCATTCATCTGGACCTGATGGATTTCCAGGCCCGGGATTTTTTCCAGGGCCTCGGCTTTGAGATCGTCGGCTCGGTCGCTTACCCCACCAGCGGCCGTGCGCGTCTGTTCCTCGCCAAAGAACTGAAGGGATAAAGGGGCACACGGATATGATCGCGCGGGATTTCGGCGTCCAGACAGGACGCCTGTGAAGCAACACTAGAAACAACATATTGCTAGTGTGGCTCTTGGGTCAGGCATTCGCTACGGAGCCCGCCGATCATGCGGGCGAATTCCTGACCCGCCACACTAGGGCTGATCGAGTTTGCGCGGCTTGGGTCCCATGCCGATCTGGACCTCGCGGGGCACGGCATAGATCTCAAACACATCATGATGCCGACGCAGGCCGCAGATTTCCCGCTGGATGATGAAAAACCACAGGCGCTCGCATGCCTCTGCGAGGAGATCGGCCCGGCGCACCATTTCCTCGTCCGTCAGCACACGGTCTTCATGGGTGTCATCAAAAGCGCTGAGATCCTCAAGCGCCTTGGTGAGCAGCTTGGCGGCACGGCCCAGGGAGCCCGCCATCTCCTCCATCAACTCATATTGAAGGGGATTCGGCCCAAGGGGATTGGGGGACGGCGAGCGATCCTGCGGCGGCCTTAGAGCCATGTCCCCTCCCCTTCAGCTCTCTCTCCGGATGAGTTTTAAAGACCCACTCTGCCGGGCTCGCCATGCCGCTGGACCCTGCTCCGCGGACAAACTCACTCCACCGTGATCCGCCAGAGCCCAGTCGCAGTCAGCAATGACCGGGACGGACGGGGCTGGGCCTGAACAATATCGCCTGCGAGGAAAACAATGGACCGGGTGCGCCGGGTGACCCGCGCCGCCGCCTCCAGCACCGTGCCGACCGGGGCCTCGCCCAGAAACTCGCAAGTCACCGACAAACTACCCGGCGCCGGCGCGGCCGGGTCCGGATAAAGGCAGGTGCCAAGCACCACATGGGCAAAGGTCATCAGCACACCGCCATGGACCATACCGCGCCCGTCATCATGCAGGGGCCCGGTTTCCAGACGCAGCAGATCCGCCCCATCGGGCCCTGCGCCGGGCAGGCACGTCAGGGCACCAAGGGCCGACGCAAAACCGGCGGCGGGGAGAGGGGCGGATGCGCTGGTCACGGGCATGTCCTCTGTTTACAGACCGAAATGGTTGAGGGCGGCTTCGGCGATGGGCCCGCCGGACTCCTGCACGAAATGGCCCTCCTCCACCAGCATGGGCTCCGGGCAATTGCGGATGAAGGAACGGGTCTCGGCCATTACTTCCGTACCCAGAACGATGTCCTTCACGCCGACGGCCATAAAGCTCTCGCCTGTCCAGTCCTGGGAGAGAAAGGCCCGCGCGCCCTTGGAGGTGCCCACGCCGTCCATCTCCGGGCTGACCATCACGAGTTCAGGGAAGCGGCGCACGCCGGCCTTGTAGCGCTGGTCGGGAAACGGCGCATCATAGGCGGCCATCTCAGCCGGGGTGATGCCCTCGACGGCACGGCCCATCAGAGCGCCAACGGGCAGATCCGGATTGCCGGCCACATAGCCCTTCCAGCCATCAAAGCCCTCCCCCGGGCTCTTGCCGATGGCAAGCGTCGTGTTCATCACAAGGATCCGGGTGATGCGGTCCGGCATGGCCATGGGCAGGGTGAGGCCGAGCAGGCCGCCCCAGTCCTGAACCACGATGCAGACATTGCGCAGATCCATGACCGCAAGAAAGCGCAACACTGTCTGGCGATGGAAATCAAACGTGTAGACCGCATCATCTACGGGCTTGTCGGACCGGCCGAAGCCGAAAAAGTCCGGCGCCACGACCCGATGACCGCGGCCGGCAAAGACCGGGATCATCTTGCGGTAGAGATAGGCCCAGGTCGGCTCCCCATGGAGGCACAGGAACGTGGTGCCGGCGTCTTTCGGGCCCTCATCCAGGTAATGGAGCCGGAGCCCCTCATAGCCTTGAAGAGTGTCCAGATAATTCGGTGCGAAGGCATAGCCCGGCAGGTTGGCAAATCGCTCACCGGGTGTGCGCAGGACGGTCTCGGTCATGGGTGTTCCTCCCGGGCGCGCAAGGGCCGCCGGATTTTGTTGCCCGTCCCGATGGCGGACACATCAGGACGTCCCCATGACCATAACAGCCTGTCCCTGCTTGCCGAAACCCGCGAATGAAGGGGCTGTCCGCGCCTCAGCCCATGCCGAGCGCGGCGAGATAAACGTCGAGCAGACTCTCCTGCTCATTGCGTTCATGTTGGTCCATTTTGCGGATCTTGATGACCTGGCGCAGGATCTTTGTGTCGAAGCCATTGGCTTTGGCCTCGGCGTAGATGTCCTTGATATCGGACGCAATCGCCGCCTTCTCCTCCTCCAGGCGCTCGATCCGCTCAATGACGGATTTGAGCTGACCGGCGGAGACCCCGCCAATATGCTGGGGGCTGGCGGTGGCTTCGGCTGCGTGGTCGGCGCCGTTGGCGGCAGCTGAGTCCATGGTCATGGCGACGCTCCTTTGTGGAAAAAGGACATTTCTCGGCAAGTGAACGGGGGGGCATCCGCCGGGACGGTACACACCGTCTGGCGACCGGTCCGGATGGCCGCGAACGCTCTCGCGCGCGGCAACCTTCTAGATAGACTGATTCGGCGCCAGTGATTCGGTAACGCGGTCACATCGGGGCATGGAAGACGCGGACAGTCCCCTAAAGACTACCGAGCCGCTAAAGAATGCCTGGCCGCCACAAAATGACCCGAAGACGGTCGAGAAGGAGAGCAAAGCCCCATGATCACATGTCAGCCTCTTCAACGGACGGCCCGCGTCGCGGTTCTTTTGGTGGGATTGGTCGCCGCCGGCACGCAGACCCCAACCCATCCGGCCCAGGCCCATCCTGCCCCATCCCATCCTAACTTGGCTCATCCTAACTTGGCCCATCCTAGCTTGGCCCATCCCGAGCAGGGCGACGGGCATAGCGCTGAGGCGCGGTATCTGGGCAATGAAGGGGTGATGGTGGCCCATGGGGAGACCAAGATCCTCTTTGATGCGTTTTTCCGCAAAGGGTTCGGCCAATATGCTCTCGTGCCGGACAATCTGGAGCGGGCGCTTCTGGAAGGGACGTCGCCCTTTGCCGGGGTGGACGCGGTCTTCGTCTCCCATTTCCATGGTGATCACTTCACCCCCGGCCCCATGCTGAGCTTTCTGCGCTCGCAACCCGCTGTGCCCCTGTTCGCGCCGCGCCAGGCCGTGGAACTGCTCCGCGAAGCGGCGGGGACGCAGGACCCGGCGCTGGAACGTGTGACCGCTGTGGATCTGGCGCCGGGCGATGCCCCAATGCGGACAATGCTGGGGGACCTTGTCATTGAGGCGGTGGCCGTGCCCCATAGCGGCGGCGCGCGCATGGCCGACGTCCAGAACCTCGCCTGGCGGGTCACCCTGGACGGGGCAGCGACGGCAGCCCATTTTGGCGATGCCGACCCGGTGGACGGGAACTTTGCACCGTATCAGGACCATTGGGATGCGCGGGTCACCCATGTGGCTTTCCCGCCCTATTGGTTTTTTGCCTCCGATGCCGGTCGCACCATCCTTTCAACCCGGATCAAAGCCAAACAGGCGATCGGCGTTCACGTGCCCTTGCGCGCGGCGCAAAACCCGCAAGCCTGGGGCCAACGGCTCGACGCCGACCTCTTCACCTCCCCCGGCTCCCTGCGCATCATCCCGCTCAAGTGATTAGCACACGGACCCTGGGCAGCGAGGCCTCTCGTTTGGGCAGCTGGGGCTCTCGTTTTGGATTCGGTTCTTGTCGGTTTCCCGCCGTTCCCGGTTCTGCGCGCTTCGAGCATACCCAAGACCATGGCATGGGCTGCTCGAAGCGATGCATGCTCTTGCCCTGAGCTGGAGCGTTTTCAGGAAAAGTGTGTGCGGTTTTGCGGTTCGAAAACGCGATAAATCAAAGAGT
>CAYUYV010000178.1:0-4675 GCA_964449455.1 uncultured Alphaproteobacteria bacterium
GTCGTGGATCTGACGGATGGTTCAGCCGCAGATTGGCATCCGTCTGGATAAGTCGCTGCACAAACAAAGACTTGCCCGTGGTTCTTATGGCCGAAACATGTGTTTTTGGACACGCCGCACGGTGATGTAAATGTTTCGGCCGAACCACTAAAACGTGCTTACGCAAGAGGGAAAAGACCCATGGGTGGTGAGGACACCGGCGCCATGCTTCTCGACATGCTCCGCCAGACCGCGGACATGCCGGTGGTCCTGTTTGCTGCCATCGTGGCTGCCACCTTCGTGCTGGAAGATGCGGCCACCGCGGGTGCCGCTGTGCTTGCTGCCGAAGGCGTCCTCCATCCCGGATTGGGGCTTGCCGCGCTCTATGTGGGCATTTTATGCGGGGATCTCGGATTATACGGGCTCGGCTATGTCGCTGCCGGACAGCCTTGGCTCAGGGACCGGATCGGCGTTGACCGTTTGCGGCAGGGCGAGGCCTGGTTGTCCAAACGCCTGGTTCTGACCCTTTTTGCGGCGCGCTCCCTGCCCGGCATGCGCCTGCCCACCTACACGGCAAGCGGCTTTTTGCGGGTCTCCTTCACGAAATTTGCGGCCATTGCCATGGTCGCGGCCGCCATCTGGACCACGGTGCTCTTTACCCTGATCTATCTGTTCGGCCAGGTCGCCGCCCAGGTTCTTGGGGACTGGAGCTGGATCGTCGGCCTTGGCCTCCTCATGGCAGCGCTGCTCCTGCCGCGCCTGATCGCGAAGCGATTCGACGTGTCGCCCCCCAACGGAGCCCAATCACCATGACGATTCAGGCTGAACGGCAGGAGCCGGCTCCCGTGCCGACCGGTGACACAAGCGGCTACCATCAAGGCGGCATGCATTTTGGCCTGCCACCTCTTGATGACGAGGGCCCGGCCCTGTCGCCTTATGAGATGACGCGGCCCGTCGTGTTCTATTTTCCCCTTTTCGTTTATTGGGCATGGCTGGGTCTGCGCCATTGGGGCCTGACCCTGCCCACGATTGCCAATCCGCATTTTCCCATGGGCGGCCTGATCGGCGAATCGAAAAGCGAAGTGCTCGACACCATCACGGATCCCGTGGCCCGCTCTTATATCTCGCCTTACACGACCCTACCCATGCCGGAAGATGAGCGCCTTGATGTGCTTTGGGCCCGGGCGCTGGCGCGGGTGGAGGCGGAGCGGCTGGGCTGGCCGGTGGTTGCCAAGCCCGATATCGGCAGCCGCGGCGCGGGCGTGCGCCTTGCGAAGACGCCGGACGACCTCAAAGCCTATCTGGCGGAGTTTCCCCGGAACCAAGTCGTGGTCCTCCAGGCCTTCATTCCCTATGAGGCCGAAGCCGGCGTCTTTTATGTCCGCTTGCCGGACGAACCGACAGGCCGGCTGTTTTCCCTGACCCTCAAATATTTTCCGTATGTGGTCGGCGACGGTGTCTCAAGCTTGCGCACATTGATCGAACGGGATCCAAGGGCCGGCCGGATTGCCCATGTCTATCTGCCGCGCCATACAGCCCATGCGGAACAGATCCTGCCCAAGGGCCAGCCCTACCGGCTTGCTTTTGCCGGCAGTCACAGTCGCGGCACCATTTTCAAGGACGGATCGGCTCACATCACACCGCAAATGACCGCGGCCTTTGAGCGTATCGCCCAGGCCATGCCCGAATTTTATTTTGGTCGTTTCGATGTGCGCTTTCCGACCATCGAAGACCTCAAACGCGGCGAGAATTTCCGCATCATTGAAGTCAATGGGGCCGGCGCCGAGGCCACCCATATCTGGGACAGCCGCAATTCGCTGCGCAGTGCCTACGCCACCCTCTTTGAGCAATATGGCTTACTCTATCGCATCGGGGCTGCGAATCGCCGGCGCGGCTTCAAGGCGGAACCCTGGTGGCGCGTGGCACGGTCCTATGTCAACGAGCTGACCGTTTCTTCCCATTATCCGCAAACGGAATAGGCGCGCGACCGCTTCGGCGTGTGCGTGCAACCGGGTAGAGATCACGGCGAAATCCAGCCTCCTCAAACAAAGACCAAATCACAAGAGATGCATGATCGTGGCCAATATTTGCCATGACTTTGACGCATTCGGATTTCTGTCAGCGTTTTCACTGGGTGAGCGCCGGCCCACGCTTCAGCCCCTGTTGACAAGACGGGCTGCAGCGGCGATCGATACTTCATGAGGCAGAGGGGCGCGAGTACAGGATTGCTGAGCGCATGGGGAATACACAACTGGTTACGAGATCCAACACACCCGTCATGGTCCATATCCAGCAGCTCATGTCTTTGGTGACCACCGGGTCGCTGTTTGGCGTCTGCGCCGTGGCCGTGATCGCTTTTGTTGAGCCGGCCCAAGCCTTTTCGAGGACCGACGGGCTCGCCAGCTATCGAGCCGAAAGCACAGTCCCGCCCATTCCCCACACCCTGCTCGCCAAGGCCCTGACGGCCTATCGGCGCCATGCCCATGTGGTGCGCAACACTCGCTATATCAGTATTGCGGATTTTTCCCGCCATTCGAGCGAGGAGCGCCTGTTTGTGCTCGACCTGGAGACGGGCACCCATGAAGCGCTCCTGGTCGCCCATGGCCAGGGCTCGGACCGGGACCATGACGGTTACGCCGATGTCTTTTCCAACGAAGTGGACTCCCATATGAGCTCCCTTGGCGCCTATGTGACGTTGGGGACCTATCAGGGGAAACATGGGCTCTCCCTGCGCCTGCAGGGTCTTGACGACTCAAATGATCGGGCAAAGGAGCGGGCCATCGTGATGCACGGGGCCGATTATGTGGACCCTAATCGCAATATGTTGGGCCGGAGCTGGGGCTGCCCCGCCATCGAGCCGCATCTGGTGGAAACGGTTTTGCCGCGCCTCGCCGGCGGCACCTTTCTTTACATCACCCGCTGAACGCATCAACGCGCGCCCTGAATTCTGAGGCTGACCGGGCTGTTCCATTGGAACAGCCCGTTTGCATTCAGCGCGTGGCAATGGGCATGGGACCTGGCGCGAGCCCTCGCTTGTCTTTTTCTGCCTGGACCATGGCCTTGATATCATCACGCAGTTGGGCCGCGTCATAGACAATCCCGTCACGGATGGTCAGGGCAACCCCGCCGACGCGATAGACCGCACCCGTTTCCGGATCGAGCCGCAGGTGACCGGTGGCATAGAGGGTCTTGAAATTCTGGAGCGGATTTTCCGGCACGATGACGAGATCAGCCTTCTTGCCGACCTCTACACTGCCGATCTCATCATCAACACCCAGAATACGGGCATTGATGATGGTTGCTGCACGGATCACTTCGAGGGGATGAAACCCTGCCTCGCGCAAGAGCTCCATCTCCCGGATCAGACCGAAGCCGTAAGTGGAATAGATGTAGCCCGCGTCCTCGCCGACGCCCACAAGGCCGCCGCGATTCTTGTACTCGTTGATGAACCGCATCCACAGGCGAAAATTCTCTGCCCACGCCAGTTCCCGATCGAGCGTCCAGTCAAACCAATAGGAGCCATGGGCCTCCAGGCTGGGACGGAAGAATTCCCACAATTGGGGCAGGGTGTAGTTGTCATGCCATTCGGCGCGGCGGGCACGCATCCAGTCCCGATTGGCGATGTAAATCGTGAAGGTGGGAATGATGTGGAAATCCCGTTCCAGAAGCGTGTCCATGACCGTGGACCAACGCTCCGTACCCGGCCCAGCGGCCTGGGCCCAAAGCTGCCCCGCCTCGCCGAACCGGTCCTGTTCATTCTGGTAGATGTAGTTCGGCGAATAGTCCTGGACGATGCGGTCGTCGAACAGGGCTTCGGGCAGACCGTACCAATGTTCCATGGAATCAAGTCCGAGACCTGACGTGGTCACCACATTGGCTTCCACAACGGCCGTCTGCTCATGGTGCATGGTGGTCTTGAGGCCGAGCTCACCCGCCTCGTCCAAGGCTGCTGCGAGGATTCGCTTAGGCGCGCCGAAAAATTTCACTCCATGGGCTCCAGCCGCCTTCACTCGGCGCATGAAGGCCCGGGCCTGCTGAGGCGTTGTAATGGCGGAATCGGCGGCACCACTGGCAAACCGGATATGCGGATAGATGCGCGGTGCGGTGATCTCATTGGCGGCCGCGCGACGCGTGACCTCCATGACCCAGTCCATGGACCGGCCATTGCCCACTTCCCGGACGGATGTGATTCCATGGGCCAACCAAAGCTTCGCCACATAGGCAGAAGGGACAGCACCGCCCCAGCCCCCTTCACCGCCCTGGACCGAGTGAATATGGGCGTGGGCATTAATGAAGCCGGGCATCACATAGTGGCCGGTCGCATCAATGACCCGTGTGCCTGCATCCGTGGCTTTGATCGATGCCTCTCCAGGCCGCTTGATGCGGATCTGCGTGATTCGGTCCTTTTCGACCGTAATCACCGTTGGACCTTCCGTGGGCCCCCCCAAGCCATCAATTAGGTAACCACCTTCGATTATAAGCCGGTCATAGGGGCCGTTACCCCGGTCACGGGTCGGGAAATCCTGTTGCGAGAGAGTCGCTTGGCCAAAAGCGGGCAGGCCTGAAAGGGTCAGGACAACGATGAAACCGACGGCAGCCGTGAAGAACACGGGGAAACCAAAGGGCATGGGCTCACTCCTTCTCTCCGGGTCTGGCTCTCCGGGTCTGGCTCTCCGGGTCTGGCTCTCCGGATCTG
>CAYUYV010000178.1:4775-8130 GCA_964449455.1 uncultured Alphaproteobacteria bacterium
CTCTCCGGGTCTGGCTCTCCGGGTCTGGCTCTCCGGGTCTGGCTCTCCGGATCTGGCAATGATGCCACAGTTTGCCGCAATGTCCTGCGCAGCGTGGCCTTGCCATGGAGTTCTCCCAGTCCGGCCTTTGATTCGCCCTATGGAACGGCAGAGTTGCTTGGGCAATACACAAGGCCCGCCGTGTCGCGGTTGCGCCGAAACTGTGGCGCATGGCGCCGGTGGATCACCGCACACGAATAATCCCTCGACGGATATGCGGGAATGTGTATAGTGGTAACAGGTTGGGTGAGACAGGTGAGGTGCTCGGCGTCCTTCAAGAGAGGCGTTGTGGCGTTTCCTGTCCACGAAAGAACGGGGTTGCCTTTGGCTGGTCGAGACTTGGTCGCGACATACCCGCTTCGCCTCCCATCGTCCGGAGGCCCTTTCTCTCCAAGACAGATTGTCTTTGGAGACACCCCGCCCTTCCCTCAAATTCCTGATTTCAAACGCCCATCTTTGGCGCCGGATAGTCTGTCCCGGCGCTTTTGTCCGTGTGCGGTGGACATTTCAGCCACCCACGCGGCAGCCCCTGTGTTCGTCCGCTCACAGCACCGGATGCGCCGGCTGGTCCCCGCTCGACGGGACACCAGTGCCAACGGAATCCCGGTCCTCGCGCGGACACCCGACCTCTTCCGTCCACGTAGCAATGGAGGTTCCCATGGGGAAGCGTGCCCGCCAGACAGCCCGCCTGAGAAAGGACGAGCGATGCGCCTGGGATGATCATCCGGGCAAGGTCCAGGCCTTGTTCCCCGATGCGCCCACGGCAGGCACCCCCTTTGCCGATGCGCCCGGATGGGATCCTCTGCCGCCGGAGCAGCGTGACCAGCGCTATTTGAGAAAGGTCAAGCCGCGCAGCGCCAATCAGCAGGCCCTGTGGGACGCCATGGATCAGCACTCCCTTGTCGCCGCCATCGGTCCGGCCGGGACCGGCAAGACTTATCTGGCCATTTCAAAGGCCGTCGAAGCCCTCGAAAGCGGACGCGTGTCCCGCATCACCCTCTCGCGCCCGGCCGTCGAAGCCGGCGAAACCATCGGTTTTCTGCCCGGTGACATGGAAGACAAACTCGCCCCCTTCCTGCGTCCCTTGTATGACGCTTTGGGGGACCGGCTGGGGTCCAAGCGGCTGAAAAGTCTTCTGGCGGACGGCTCCATCGAGATCGCGCCCGTGGGCTATATGCGCGGGCGCACCCTGAACAACAGCTTTGTCGTGATCGATGAAGCCCAGAACTGCACCTATGGTCAGCTCAAAATGCTGCTCACACGTTTGGGCTGGCACTCCACCATGGTGCTCACCGGCGACCCGGACCAGTCGGACCTGCTCGACGGCCTGTCCGGCTTTGGACCGATCGCGGAAAAGCTCTCAACCCTTGATCATATTGCGGTGGTGCAAATGCGGGACGTCGACATTGTCCGCCATCCGCTGGTCGCGGCCATGCTCACGGTGCTCTGAACCGCCGCGAGCGTCGCTCCTTTCTATCCCGCGGTGGCCCGTGCAGGCCCCGCGGGTTGGCAACAACGCGTGTCAGGCGGCGCGCGGTCCCGTCACGGACCGGGCATAGAACACCATAAAAAGGGCAAACAGGAAGATCAGTGCGGAGAAGATCGCACCGCCGGTTCCCATCATCGCCTGCCAATCGGTGAAACCGAAGGTATGAATCGTCGTGACAACCAGAGCGAGGAATGACAGGGCAAGCACGGGCACGGACAGGCCGCTACGGAACAGGACCAGAAGCGCACCAAGAACACCGCCCCAAACAGCCACGGCCCAGGCCGCATCGAACCAGGCCGGGAAGCCGGTGAAGTAAGCAACCTGCTCCGGCGTGAAGGCGCTCATATAGTCATCATTTTTCGTCTGGGTCATGACATAGTCAAAGGCACCCATGGCGCTCCACAGCACGGCCACGACACCAATTACCCACACATGCCACGGCGTTCCGCCCCTGTGCTCTCCAGTCATCGTCCAGTTCTCCCTTTCCCGGTCGGCCAGCGACGGGCCAGAACGCCCCCATCGCGCCATGGCGCGAGACCCGACGGGCGCCATTAAGATCTTCACGAAAGCACTGAACCCCCATCCCACAAATAATCCATACGTATTGGTGCCTGCCGATCTCATCGTTCATTTGAGAAACAGGCTCGTTGTGCACGTATTCCGAGGTCTCCAGCCCTTTCCTTTGCTCTGGCGCTGACGCGGTGGCTTTGGGCTTGAGAACATACAGACCAGTTGGTATTTTCTTCCAGCCAAGGCCTTCAATGGGGTCGGCGAGCAGCGAAAGGACCTGTCACATGAACAGAAAAGTCAGAACCTGCCTGTGGTTTGCCGGCGTGGGGGAGGAAGCCGCGCGATTCTACGTCTCCCTGCTGCCCGACAGCGAGATTGAATCCGTCTATCAGCCTGACCCGGATCAGCCCCCAATGGTCGTGGAATTCACGCTGGCAGGGACACCTTATATGGTCCTCAATGGCGGGCCCCACTTCACCTTTTCCGAAGCCGCATCCATTTCCGTGCTGACGGATGATCAGGCGGAAACAGACCGGCTCTGGGCCGCCTTGACCCAAGGCGGCACCAGTGGCCGCTGCGGCTGGCTCAAGGATCGTTTCGGCTTGTCCTGGCAGATCGTCCCGAAGACGATGGTGAAGCTGATCAATGATCCGGACCGGGTTGCCGCCGGCCGGGCCCATCAAGCCATGATGGGCATGGAGAAAATCGATATTGCCGCCCTTGAGGCCGCATTCCATGGACCCACGGAAAAACAGGAGATCGCCCAATGACATATGTGGATGGCATGGTGTGCGCCGTTGCAAAGGACAAACAGGAAGCCTACCGGGCCCATGCGGAACTGGCCGCTGAAGTCTTCAAAGACCACGGCGCCCTCAAAATTGTTGAATGCTGGGGCGATGACGTGCCGGAGGGGAAAGTCACGTCCTTTCCCATGGCCGTGAAGGCCGCAGAAAACGAAACGGTTGTCCTGTCCTGGATCCTGTGGCCGGACAAGGAGACCCGGGACCGGGGCATGGAAAAGGTCATGGCTGACAGCCGGATGGATTCTGAGGAAAACCCGATGCCCTTTGATGGACAAAGACTGATTTTTGCCGGCTTCAAGATGATCCTGGAGGCATAGGACGAGGGTCGTTTCCGACCTCGTTCCAACCAACTGTCGACAATGCGTTCCGGAGTCCCCGGCCCGAGAGCACCGACGCCGACAAAAGGGGCACCTTCTCTCGGCCCGGAGATCTAGTGTGGCGGGTCAGGAATTCGCCCGAATGATCGGCAGGCTCCGTAGCGAATGCCTGACCCAAGAGCCACACTAGCAATATG
>CAYUYV010000179.1:0-8035 GCA_964449455.1 uncultured Alphaproteobacteria bacterium
GCCTCAATCCCGAATGCGAGCCGCAGGCCCGCGTTCCCTTTCCGCACCGGCCGGAAAAGGATGTTGGATACGATTATCTTCTGCGGCTGGAGGATCGGTACGGCTCCGATTATCGATGGGAACCCGAAGGGGCGGACCAGGAATACACCGTTTCGGCCCTGTTGGACGGAGTGAAGGACACCGTCCCAACGGCCCGAGAAGGCGTTGCCCCCCATGGCCGGGAGGACACCTCAGGGCAGACGGTGATCATCAATGCCGATACGGTGACCTTCGCTGGGGGGGATGTTCAGGCTCGGGACATATCAACAGGCGCCGCAGCACCCGCGCCTGGCCCGCCCACGCAAGGCCTCAAGGAAGACCTGGCACAATGGCGATTTTTTGCACTCCTTGGCGCCGCAGGAGCCGTGGCCCTTTTCCATCTTTTGTATTGGATCAACTCACCGGATTTGCGGTTCGTGATTGGTGTTTCCGCAGCACTTTTCGGGGTCGTCTATTTGGTCATTGCCTATTTCAACCCCGCGCGTTTCTATCGCCGAATGATGGCGGGGATCATCGCTATAGGTCTAGCTGCAAATGGCTTCAGTTTTCTGATTGAGATGGCCCTGCCGAACAATGGGGGAGCCGCATCCGTCCAGATCACCAATCAGGTCAGCATCGGATTCAATATTGCCTGGCCCGTTGCGCTTGCCATCATGGCCGCTCTCGAATGGTGGCAAACGCGGGAGAGTGGCGGCTCCAGCGGCACTGACAACCGCTGACCGTTTCACTCTCCGGCAGCATGCCCCGAACACAGGATAATGACCGTGTCCGGAGCATTCCGCTGCACACGCATCACACGTAATAGGCCTGCAACGGGGGGAAGCCGTTGAAACCGACGGACGCGTAGGTCGTCGTGTAGGCACCGGCGGCGTGGATGTGAATCTTCTCGCCGATCGCCAGGTCCAGGGGCATTTCGTAGCCGGACTTCTCATAGAGAATATCGGCGCTGTCGCAGGTCGGGCCGGCGAGGACCACGGGGCCGGTCTCGCGGCCTTCCCCGTCCGTGCCGATCTCGTAGCGGATCGCCTCCCCCTCGGTTTCCGCAAGGCCTCCGAAACGGCCGATGTCGAGATAGACCCAGCGGGTCGGGTCGTCATAGGCCTTCTGGGAAATCAGGACCACCTCGGACTGAATGATGCCCGCATCGGCGACCATATATCGTCCGGGTTCCACCATCATGGCCGGCAGGTCGTTGCCGAAATGCTTGGTCATGGCATGCATGACCGAACGGCCATAGGCATCAATGCCGTCGACCGGCGTGCGATAGCGGGCCGGCAGGCCGCCGCCCAGATTGACGAGCGCCAGGGTCACGCCCCGTTCTTCCAGATCCCGGAACAAACGCGCGGCAATCTCCACGGCCGCGTCCCAGGCCTCCAGATTGGTCTGCTGGGAGCCCACATGGAAGGCAATGCCGTGGGGCACAAGCCCGCGATCCCGCGCCTCCAAAAGGAGGTCCCGCGCCATGTCCGGCGCACAGCCGAATTTGCGGCTCAGCGGCCATTCCGCACCCAGATTGGGCACCAGCACCCGCACCACCACTTGCGCACCCGGTGCATGGGCAGCCAGCTTGGCGAGTTCGCCCGCACTGTCAAAAGTGAAAAGCCGGATGCCCTGCTCATAGGCATAGGCAATGTCACTGGCCTTTTTGATCGTATTGCCGAATGAAATCCGGTCCGGCGTCGCCCCGAGGGACAAGCACAGGTCAAGCTCCGCCCGGCTTGCCACATCGAAATTGGCCCCCTCACGGACCAACAGCGACACAACTTCCGGGGCCGGATTGGCCTTCACGGCGTAAAAGATCTGCGCCAGTGGCAGGGACGCCTTCAACGAGGCGTGGCGCTGCGCCACCACATCGAGATCGACCACCAGGCATGGGGTCGGAGGATCCTGCGTGCGCAGGAACTCCATGATTTTGTCCGTCATTGCGTTCACTCCAACGGCCCTACCCATGCGCAGGTCTGCCGCATGGGGAGCCATACCCAGATGTCACGGCCCCGACGGATCGGAGCCCCGTGTTTCACGCATCGGGCATGGCGTGCACGGTCCGGCACCGGACAAATGCACGCCAAAGCCCACATGCCCCCTCGCCATGCGCGGATCCGAAACCTCGGATCCGTCCATGTCAGGGACATGTCATGCTGATGTGAACTCGGTCAGAACACGCCGCGTTTGTGTTCTGTGACCGTCGTCGTCTCGGGTTTGAAGGCGTCCTTCAAGGCCGCGACGGCCTCAAGCGGCCTTGCATCACCGCACATGAAAATGTCGAACGCGGCATAGTCGCGCTCCGGCCAGGTGTGGACGCTGATATGGCTTTCCGCCAACACGGCCACGCCGGAAACACCGCCGCCTTCCGAGAACTTGTGGGTATGGATATGGAGCAACGTGGCCCCGGCCCGTTCAATCGCATCCAAAAACGCGTTTTGGATCCGGTCTTCATCGTCAAGCCCTGTGGCATGCCACATATCAACGATCAAATGGCTGCCGGCGAAACGGACACCATCTTTCTCGATGAAATAGTCCTTGGGCTTGGCTGTTTCGTCGTGCTGACCGAACGTATCGGCCGAAGGGGCCCTTTCGGGCTGGTCCGCAGTCACCAGCTGCGGGGTCGGCACGGATCGAACCTCTGCTCGGGCGGAGACCGCCTCCGCTTCAGCTATCACCGTGGCCTGGTGGGGGTGGCAGTAGGTCATAAAACCCTCCCTCAAACCAACGGGACACCAAAGGGGGAATCCCCATCACCTCCTGTCAGGAAGTGTGGAAGCGCTCATGTAGAGTTTTCCACTCGTTCACGCAACACCAGACTTGATGAAAAACGGAAATTTTTCGTGACGCGTGTCTGACCTGAACCATCAGGGCACTTTATCTCGTACCCCACTATCGGGCATGGAGCCGACAAGATCCGAGAACAGGTCGCATACGGTCATCTGTGTGCGGACGAGCTCTTCTTCAAGTGCCTCAAACCGGGCCACACCGCCCGCTCGCTCCAGGCATAGCCGTAAGGACGGCGATGCCCGGGCCGGATCGAAGGGGCCCTCAACGGCCAGGGTCAACACCTGGGCCAGGCTCTGCTGGAACCGGGACGCAGCCATTAATCGCCCGGCCTTTGAGGCGCTCAAACAGCCTGCATCCCGCAGACGCGAAAAGGCGATCACCGTGCTCTGGTGCAACAACTGGGGATGGCGCGGCCCGTGGATGAGCTGGAGCGCCTGGGCGATGAACTCAAGATCAATGAGCCCGCCGCGGACGGTCTTCACGCTCCACGGGCTTGTCTCGGGCATTTGCGCGGCCATGCGGGCGCGCATCTCAAGGGCGTCACGGCGAACCTGGTCCGGATCACGCGGGGTTGTCAGAATACGGTAAATGGCGCCGCGCACATGGTCTGTCAAAGGGGCGTGACCGGCCACAACGCGCGCCCGGGTCAGCGCCATATGCTCCCAGGTCCAGGCCTCGTCCTTGTGATAGCGGTCAAAGGCCTCAAGACGCGTGGCAATCGGCCCGGCCCGGCCAGAGGGGCGCAAACGCATATCCACGTCGTAGAACTTGCCCTCCGCCGTCGGCGCGGTCAGCGCATTGATAAAGCGGTGGCAGTAACGGCCGAAATATTGCGAGGCATGGAGCGGCCGCCGCCCGTCCGACGTGGCGAAGCTGCCGTCATGGTCGTAAACGAAAATGAGGTCGAGATCGGACGCGGCCGTCAGCTCGCGGCTGCCGAGCTTGCCCATGGCGAGGACGGCCACCGATGCGCCTGCCACACGGCCATGGCTGCGGGCCATGTCCTCCTCAACCGGATCCATCAGCCCTCGGATCACCGCTTCGGCAAGATCGGAATGGGCAGCACCGCCCGATCGGGCCCGGGCGTAGCCTTTGAGCACTTGAACGCCGATGCGCAGGCCCTGTTCCTGGACAAAACGCCGGGTCCGGTCGAGCACCTCCTCAAAATCCCGCGCATCGCCTACGCTGCGTGCGTGGAGCCGGCGCAGCCGATGGGGCCCTGCCAGGGTCATCAGGAAACGCGGATCAAGAAGGCTGTCGAGAACGCCGGGCCGCCGGGACAGCACGGCGGCAAAGCGCGGCGCCATGCCCAGAACATCGGCAAGCAGATCAAGCAGGCCCGGATGGGCCTGGAGCAGCGAAAAGACCTGGACCCCCGCGGGCAGCCCGGCCAGGAACAGATCAAACCGCTTGAAGGCCCCGCCGGGATCATTGGTCCTGGCAAGTGCCTCCAGGATCAAGGGCACGAGCTTGGTCAGGATCTCACGGGCCCGCGGCGTGCGGGTTGCCCGGTTGCGCCCATGGTGCCAGCGGCGGATCGACTCGCTGACGAAGTCCGGGTCGGTAAAGCCCATGCGGCGCAGGGTCTCCAGCGTATCCGGATCGTTTTCAACGCCTGTGAAAACAAGATTGCCTTTTGCATCGGACAGGGGCGGCGCCGCGTCGAACAAACCGGCGTAATGGCTGGCCACCCGTTTGAGATGGGCGCGGACGGTCTCCCGAAAGACCGCCGCCTCCATGCCCATAAAGGCCGCAATATGGGCAATGCCCTCCGCAGTCGCGGGCAGATTATGGGTCTGCGCATCGTCGACCATCTGCAGGCGATGCTCGACAGTCCGTAAGAACCGATAGCTTTGGGTCAGATCATGGGCTGCGGCGCCGCTGATGATCCCGTGACGGGCTAAAGCCTCCAGGGCATCAACGGTCCGCGCCCGGCGCAGATCCGGCTGGCGGCCACCGGCGATGAGCTGCTGAGTCTGGGCAAAAAATTCGATTTCCCGGATCCCGCCTGTCCCCAGTTTGAGGTTATGGCCTTCTACGGCAATCCGGCTATGGCCATTCTGGGCGTGAATCTGGCGCTTGATGGCGTGAATGTCCTCAATGGCCGCGAAGTCGAGATTCTTGCGCCAGATAAAGGGATGCAGCAGATCGAGGATCTGACGACCGGCGAGCGGGTCTCCAGCAATGGGCCGGGCCTTGATGAACGCGGCACGCTCCCAGTTCTGGCCCAGATCCTCGTAGTAGCGTTCGGCAGCCGCAAAGGAGACAGCCACCTGCGTTGCGCCCGCATCGGGCCGAAGGCGCAAATCCGTGCGGAAGACATAACCATCCGTGGTCATCTCCTGCAGCAGGGTGACGAGGGTGCGTGTCATGGAGACGGCGAGGCTCTGGGCCGTCGTTCTGCCGGTGACCGGCATGCGGTCCTGATCGAAAAACACGACCAGATCGATATCACTGGAATAGTTCAACTCCCGCGCACCGTGCTTGCCCATGGCAAGGAGGGCATAGCCTGATCCCTGCGACGGGTGCTCCGGGTCCGGTATTTGGAGCTTGCCTTGCGCGCCAGCCTGCCAAAGCAGCCAATCCACGCTGGCATGTACGGCCGCGTCGGCCAGGTCGCTCAAGGCGCCGGTCACCTGGTCGAGGGACCACACGCCAGCAAGATCCGCAAGGCCAATCAGCAAGGACGCATGGGCCTTGGCCCGGCGCAGCGCGGCCATGACCGCGGCCTTGGGCGCCGGCCCCTCCCCCTCCCGGACCGCCTGGACGATCGCCGTCAAAATGCGCGCGAGCCCCTGTTCAGGGGATGCTGAGAGAAGCGGCACAAGGTCGTCCGCATGGCGCGCGATGGTGCGTCCCAAGAAGGGGCTGTTGGCGACAGCCCCATCAATAAGGTCGATGAGGGCAGGGTCATGGGCCAATGCGGCGTAGAAAGGAGGCACCGCCTCGCGCAGCCGTGCCGCACGCGCCCGATCCCAGGCTAAGGGAAAACGGCCATGGTGACCCGCGCCGGCAAGAAACGCGGAGCTTTTTCCCGCCGGACGATCCAGCCCGCCCTGCCGTTCAGCATCCCGTGAGGACATGGCTTCACTCCTCGGCCCGCCTTTGGCGCCCATCCAACATTAGCCCAGCCCTGATGATCAGGGCCACATGATGCCAATGTAAAGCAGGCGGAAAAGCAACGGAATGACAGCGGCATCGGCAACGCAATAGGCGGTAGGCGGTAGGCGGTAGGCGGACGGGAAAGCAAGATGGGCCGGAAAGCAAGACGGGAGCAAAAAAAGCCGGATCGCGGGGGTCTTGGCCCACGATCCGGCTTCGTCGTTACCGGTTGGCGATCTTGCGATCAGCAGCCAGCAGCGCGCTTCAGATTGGTAGACGGCTTGAAGCGGAGCGAACGGGACGCCTTGATCTTGATCTCTTCGCCCGTGCGCGGATTACGCCCTTTGCGAGCCGGACGCTTGGTGACCTGGAAAGTCCCGAACGTTCCGATCGTGTATTTTCCGTCTTTCTTGGCCTTTTTCAGACCCGCTTCCACTTCACCAAAGACCACTTCGACAATGCGCTTGGCTTCGGATTTGCTGACACCAGCCGTTTCAGCGACCCGATCGATAAAGTCAGCTTTGCTCATGACACGACCTCATTCCTACGTGCACACGTGAACCGGACGGTTCCGGATGATGGACCGGGCCGCCCTGGCAGACCCTCTTTGATTGGCAAGTCTGGCCATGCCCTGTTCGACCGAAGCCGGTCTAGGCAGCCAGGTCCGGCCCGCACGGACAGTGTCCACCAATGGGACGGACACGACGTTCGGATACGGAATCTTGTCCATGATTCCCTCGTACCACAAGAATCGTTTCTGGTTCGATAGTTTTTCGGCCACACCCGGATGAAAGTCGTGTGTGTTGCTGGGATTCCTCACAAGCCCCGGCCGATCGGTCAGGCCTGCACTGGGTTTGGGGTGGGCGAAACCCGCAAAAGAGTGGGCAAGGCATGGGAGCACCCTGACCATCAGAACGCCGCCGAATCGCACGCGAGCATGCAGCATACCCACAAACCCCATGGGCCCGATCGCCAGCGCTTTGCTCTGGCCCTGCCCGCAAAACTGCGCCAGGATCGGCACGAATGCGAAGGCTGCGGCCCCTTCTGGACCTCATCCAGCATCCGTTCATCACCCAGGATATGATTGGGGATCGCCATGAAACTGTGCTCTTTCCTGCCTAAGGCGGGCCTGTCCCACTCCGGACCATCTGGACTGCACACACCGGTTGAGGCCCGGCCCGGCCTCCTCCTTGACGACGGCCTTGTCGATCTTCAGGCCTGGGACATGGTTGCGGCCACCAGCCTCATCGACCTTCTGGCCAGGGGGCCTGAGGCCCTCGCAACAATTCTCGCCAAAAGCGGCAATGGACCGCGCCTTGATCCGGACACGGTGCGCCTCACGGCGCCGATCCCGCGGCCCGGCAAATTGCTGGGGATCGGTCTCAACTATCTCGACCATGTGCGCGAGACCGGCCGCGAACCGCCGGAACATCAGATTTGGTTTAACAAGCAGACAACCTGTGTTATCGGCCCCGATGAGCCGATCCGCATACCGCCGGTCTCCTCAATGGTGGACTATGAAGGGGAGCTGGCCGTCGTGATCGGTCGGCGCTGCCGCCGTGTGCCTGCTGCCCGGGTCCATGAGGTGATCGCCGGCTATATGGTGGGCAATGATGTCAGCGTGCGGGACTGGCAGCGGCGTACACCAACCATGATCCTGGGCAAATCCTTCGACAGCCACGGGCCCCAGGGCCCCTGGCTCGTCACTGCCGACACGGTGCCAAACCCGCAAGACCTGCGCATTCAGACATGGGTCAATGATGATCTGCGTCAGGATGCGCGCACATCGGAGATGATCTTCTCCATCGCACAGCAGATCGAAACGCTCAGCACCGTGTGCACATTGGAGCCGGGGGATGTGATCTTTACCGGGACACCGGCGGGTGTGGGCATGGCCATGGACCCGCAGGGCTTCCTGAAGGCAGGCGATACCGTCCGGATCGAGATTGAAGGCCTTGGCACCCTCTCCAATCCCGTGATTGCCGAGCCGGATGGTCCTGTGATCGGCTGACGCCGATCGGCGTTCGTCCGAACGCATCGCCATCGCAAATACCGCGAATTGATCGAGAGCAGCAGGCATGGACTTGTGGCTCTCGTGTCGTGGATCAGAAGTCCGCATGAG
>CAYUYV010000180.1:0-1596 GCA_964449455.1 uncultured Alphaproteobacteria bacterium
AAAACGACACGAGAAACAAAATATTGCTCGTGTGGCGGGTCAGGCAGGCATGTCCGGCCCGGACACTTTGGCCTGATCAAACGTGGCCATGCCGGTATGCACCGCGACGGCCGCCTGCACGATATTGAGCGCAAGAGCCGCGCCAGAGCCTTCGCCAAGACGCATATCGAGATCGAGCAAGGGCCGCTTGCCAAGGATTTCCAAGAGACGCCGGTGCCCCGGCTCGCCGGAAACATGGGCCGCCAGGCAGTGATCTAGGGCCGATGGCTGGATCTTGTGCAGAACCGCCGCCGCCGCTGTGACAGGAAAGCCGTCAAGCAGCACGGGAACACGGGCAATCCGTGCCGCGATGATCGCCCCGGCGATGGCGGCGAATTCCCGGCCACCCACACGGCGCAGAGCTTCCAGGGGATCGTCAAGGGCGGGCCCGTGAAACGCGATTGCCGCATCGACAAGGCTTCGCTTGCGCTCCAAGCCCTCCTCATCAACGCCCGTTCCCCGGCCCACCCAGTCGGTTGCCGACCCGCCATGGAGCGCGCAGGCGAGCGCCGCCGCAATGGTCGTGTTCCCGATCCCCATATCGCCCAGACACAGAATATCGGGAGACTGAGCAACCGCTTCCATGCCAAAGGCCATGGTTGCGGCACAGTCCCGCTCAGAAAGCGCCGCAGCCGTGGAAATGTCCGGGGTCGGCACATCAAGGGCGAGATCAAACACCTTGAGACCGGCGCCGCAGGCCATCGCCAGCTGGTTGACCGCACCGCCGCCGGCCGCGAAAGTGTCGACCATCTGGCGTGTCACGGCCTGGGGATAGGCAGACACGCCTCGTCCTGCCACGCCGTGATTCGCGGCATAGACGGCGATCTGGGGCTTGAGCACCTGGGGCGGTGCCTTCCCCTGCCAAGCCGCCAGCCACTCCACGATCTCCTCAAGCCGCCCCAAAGAGCCTGCCGGCTTGACCAGAGTCCGATCCCGGTTGCGGACTTTGTAGACTGGCTCCTCATGGGCGGGCGGCAGGGCCTTGAACAGGTTCCGGATATCGTCAAAGGGCGAAGGAGCCACGGCATGTCCTCCCAAGGGGGCTGTCGCTTGCGCTGGAGCGAAGGGATTGAATGATCGATCAGACAGGGACCCTAACGGGCAGGACGGCGCGGGCCAATCCGCTGATGGGTCCAGACAATCCGGGCCGGGCCGGGTTTGGCGGGATCTTGTGTTGTCGGCGGTCTTTTTAACGCGCCTGCCCCTGCCCCAGGTCTCGCCCGCGCCACTTGCCCAGGTGGTGTGGGCGTTCCCGCTGATTGGTGCGGCCATTGGCGCGGTTGCTGGTGTCATCTATACCGCGAGCGCCGGGTTGGGCCTTGCCGCGATGCCATGCGCCGTGTTGGCCGTGGCGGCTGGCGTGTGGCTCACAGGCGCGCTGCACGAAGACGGGCTTGCCGACACCATGGACGGGTTTGGCGGCGGCTACAGCCCGGAACGAAAGCTGGCGATCATGAGGGACAGCCGGATCGGCAGCTATGGGGCGGCCGCCTTGGTCCTCGCCCTGGTGATGAAGATCGCGCTTCTTGCCCAAATCAGCCAGGCCCAAATCAGCCA
>CAYUYV010000180.1:1696-8034 GCA_964449455.1 uncultured Alphaproteobacteria bacterium
GCCCAAATCAGCCAGGCCCAAATCAGCCAGGCCCAAATCAGCAAACCGCTTTGGGTGATGGGTGCCCTGGCCATCTCAGGGGCGCTCTCCAGAACCGTTATCGTCCTGATGCTGACCTTCATGCCCCCGGCCCGGACGCAGGGGAATGCCGCGGCGGCCGGCCACCCATCCACCAGAATGGCCTTTAGTGCGGCAGGGCTCGGACTGGGGGTGTTTCTGCTGGTCAGCCTCACCATGCCGGTCGACCCGATCACGGGCATCGCTTCCCTGACAGCCATGGCCCTTGCGGTTCTGGCCTTAAGCGTCCTGGCATGGCGTCAGATCAGGGGCCAGACGGGTGATGTGCTCGGTGCTGCGCAGGTGCTTGCGGAGCTTGCCGTGCTCGGCGGTCTCGCTTCAGGCCTTTCAGGGTAAAGGCCTCAACACCCGTCCTTAGTCGTGCCCCGTCCTTGGTTGTGCCCCGTCCTTGGTTGTGAACCTTCAGTACATCATGTATCCGCTGGACAACTCCCGTCACACAATGCCAACTTTTAATCATTGATACAGCCGCTTAGACACGGATACCCCAAAATCTCGCCCTGATCCTTGTGGACCTTCTCAAAGCGCTTTTAGCGTGGCGGCGGCACGGGGGAGCCATTGACGCCGCTTGGCCTTCCATTTCACAGGCCACCGAGCAGGAGGAGACCGTACCATGCTCCGAGCAGCATCCCGTCTTGCCGCTACTGCCCTGGCCGTCGGCACCCTCGCCGGACTGGCAGCCTGCACTTCCGAGTCGAGTGTTTTTGACAGTGATGCCTGGAAGGCCGCTGAAGGCTGTCGCAATGACAATTCCCGCTTGCGCATGGTCAGCGGCCTGCAAATGGACGTTCTGACGCCGCCGCCCAGTGAGCCGGTGCTGATCGACCAGCTCGGCAAGCCGGAACGGCGCAAGGGCAAAGTCCTCAGCTACTGCTTGGGCATGGATGTCGTCGACTATGATTTCTACGTCATCATCCTTGATGATGAAGGGATCGTGGCGGACCATTACCGCGAGCAGGGCTGAACCCAATTTGTCAAACGGACAATCGACCGGTCAGGCGCTTGAGGGCATCAAGGGTCTGGTCGCTCACATGGTGCTCCATGCCTTCGGAGTCCGCAAAGGCCGTGGCCTCGTCAATCCCAATCGCGAGCAAAAAGTCAAAGAGAATCTCATGGCGTCGCCGCGCCTCGCAGGCCAGCGCGCGGCCCGCATCGGTGAGAAAAATCGAGCGATAGGGCCGGGCCTCCACAAAGCCCTGTTTCTGGAGCCTCTGAACCGCCTGGGTCGCCGTTGATTTGCTGACCCCCAGATAGTCGGCGATGTCCACAAGGCGCGCTTCGCCCTGGGTCTCGATCAGATCCTCAATCAGCTCGACATAGTCCTCGGCCAGTTCCATCTGGTGAGCCTCCCGAATGCGTTGGAAGGCGGCAGCCCGTCGTTTGGGATCTCTCAGCAGCTTTGGCACAGGGGGCGCACTTCCGCATTGGAGGGTCAAAGACGCGGCAGGATAGCACCCTTGCGACCGAGTCGCAGACCAATTGGCGGTGGTCCCCCAGTATCGCCGCCCGGGCCTATGCGCCGGCGATCTCCTCCAGCTCCGGTGCATCCGGCGGACACGGCGGCATGTCGCGAAGCCATTGGTAGCGTCCGTGCTCCTTGATGTCGTCGAGGGCGCGGCTTTCAAGGCCTTCAGGATGGATGAGTGAAAACTCGTAGTCCTTATCCGTCAGGGTCAGGAGCATAATACCGAGTTCCGGATCGCTCGGTCCCTTCAATTGGCCGGACCGGAAGGCCGTGGACGGCGCCCAGATATGCTCGACTCCATTCACCATGCGCCGCATGGACTGGTGCAGGTGACCGGAAAGGACGAAACGCCAATTCACTGACGCCAGTAGAGCTTCAAGGCGGGCCTTCGCCTCCTGGCGCACCACCAGGGGCAGGTTGTCCTCCAGGTCCGGAATATCGACATCGAGCGGCTTGTGGGTGATGAGTCCCACAGGACGATCCCCAACCGCGGCAAGGGTCGCCTCCAGCCAGGTCCATTGGGCCGCCTCCTTGTCAACGCCGGTCTCGAAGGACAGACAGTCAAGTCCGATCAGGGTCCACTCACCCACCTCAAGCGACCAATAGCCGTCACCGAAATGGCGTGCGTAGCGCGCGACCCGTTCCGTATTGACCGGCTGCTTCGACCCATATGTTGCATGATCGCCGATATCGTGATTGCCGGGCACACAGTAGAGCGGCTTGTTGATGCGCCGGTGACAGGCGGCGGCGAAGGCGAGATCCGCCTCGGATCCGGCCCCATCGACACACAGGTCGCCGACATTGATGACGAGGTCGGGCGCCATCTGATCCAGCACGCTCACCACGGCGCGAAAATTCGTGTAGAAAAAGCCGTAAACGGGGCTGAGATGCGTGTCCGAGATCACGCCGATGCGAATCGGTGCGTTGCCCATGGGGTGTCCTTTCCCGGTCTGGCCTGCCTGAGACGAGGTGGGGTCCATTCTGGTGAAGGAGCGTTGCCTGGGACCGCTCCTGCGCCTTCCTTTACCACACTCCCCTTGAGGTGGCAGACCTTTCGGGGGCCAACGGCCCAAGCGGCGAACCGGCCCAACCGGCGAACCAGAACGGGTGCCGAAACGGGCAATGGGGAACGGATATGTGGCCACTGGACGACTTACTGCGCGAGCGGGTGCGCACCCATTTGGGTGGCTTCGAGGTGCAGCACCATGATGGGGAAACCCAGCTGAAACACGCGGCTGTGGCCGTATGCCTTTCCCATGGGGAGCCGGACGATCCCGGAGGGGCGGCGCTGCTGCTCACGCGCCGGTCCTCGCGGTTGAGTGCCCATCCCGGACAATGGGCGTTTCCTGGCGGCCGGCTCGATCCCGGTGAAACGGCGCTGACGGCGGCACGGCGGGAGCTGTTCGAGGAACTTGCCCTGCACCTCCCCGAAGCCAGCCTCCTGGGACGCCTTGATGACTATGAGACCCGGTCAGGCTATGTGATCAGCCCCTTCGTGTTCTGGGCGCCGGACACGGAAACCATGGAGCCCAACCCGGCGGAGGTGGCGGAAATACACCGCATTGGCCTTTCGGCCTTCGATCGGCCGGATCTGGCGGACCCGATCCCGGGCATCGACCCGAACCGCCCCATTTTCCGAATCAATCTCCTCACCCATCAGATCAATGCACCGACGGCGGCCATCCTTTATCAGTTCTGGGAAGTGGCCGTGCATGGCCGCGACACCCGGGTGGCCCATTACGACCAGCCCGAATGGGCCTGGAGCTGACACAAGGCGCAACGCGTCAGCCGGCGATGGGACGCCGCTGTGAATTTGCTCCCGGGATCCATCCTCGCCGTGGCGATCCGGCCGCGGATCGGTTAAGTGCTTCTTCACGACATCAGGATGGGACGAACAGTATCAAGGAGACGGCGTATGGCGTACCGGAATCATTCGACGCAAATGGACGAGGGAAAGGGCGTTGTATGGCTCGGCGTTGTCTTCCTGACCACCTGCCTCATGGGCTTGAGCGGGTTTTCGCTTTTGCCGGGGCAAGGCCTTGGCGCACGGGCCCTCGAACCGGAAGCCGTTTATCGCCATGTCTCCCGCGGGCCGGTGCCCGTGAATTCCTTCATGGTGGAGACGGACAATGAGATTGTCCTGATCGACGCCCAGGCACAGCTTTCCGAGGCGGCCATTGTGGCCCAGACGATCAGGGGTCTTGGCAAACCTTTGACGGCCATAATTCTCACCCAGGGCCAGCCCGGCCAATATGGCGGACTGCCGGTCCTTCTGGAGGCCTTTCCCCGCGCCCTTGTCTATGCGACCGACGAAACGGCCCAGGACATCGCCCTCGATTCCCTTGGACTGATGGCCGCCCTGCGCCGCGTGCTGCCCAATGACACAGCGGATTTCGTGCCCCAGCCCAACCGGCGCATGGAGGATGGCGACGTGCTGACCTTCAGTGAAGTGCGCTTTGAGATCATCGGCATCGGCACCGGTGAAGCGCGAGACATGGTTCTTGTCTATCTGCCGGACGCCAATCGTCTGTTCACGGGGGACCTGGTCGCCAATGGCATGACGCCTTTTCTGGGTGTCGGCGAATCAGGCAGTTGGCTGCGCCAGCTTGAGGCCGTACGCGATGGCTTTGCCGCCAAGGCGCCCATGCTGTTCCCCTCCCACGGCCAGCCCGGAGAATTCGCACCGCTGATCCGCGATCAGATGGCACATCTGCTGCTTTTCCGCCGGCTTGTGGCGCGGTATCTGCCGGAGGGCACCCTGCGGCCCGATGGCGTGGCGGAGATCGCCCGTGCCCATGAAAGTCTCTATCCGGATCACCGGCCGACGGTCGTGCTCAATGACTGGATGGGGACCAATATCCGCGCCGTGGCTGCCGAACTGGGCGCCGGCGGGTAACGGCCACTGGAGGCTGGCAATGGCGGATTTCACCCTTTACGGGCGGCCGGGCTGGGGCTCTGTGCTGACGGAAACCCAGCTCGCTTGGTACGGCCTCGACTTTGCTTTTGTCGAAGTCGGCAACCTGTTTACGGATCCGGAGGCCGCGAAGGCACTGACGGCCATCAATCCTCTGGCGCAGATTCCGACACTCGTGCTGCCCGATGGCTCGATCTTGACCGAAAGTGCCGCGATCACCCTCTGGCTGGCGGATCATATGAGAGATGACAGCCTGGTCCCCGGACCACAAGCACCTGAACGGGCCGCTTTCCTGCGCTGGCTGATCTTCTTTGTCGCCAATCTCTACCCGACCTACACCTATGCGGATGATCCCTCGCGCTTTGTGGAGAATCCGGACAGCCAGAAGCCCTTTGCCCGTGCAGTGACGGACTATTCAAAGCGGCTTTACGCCCAGGTGGAAGCCGAAGCGAAGGGCCCCTGGTTTCTGGGCGAACGGTTCTCGGCCCTTGACCTCTATGTCGCCGCTTTCACCCATTGGCGCCCTTGGCCAGACTGGTTCGCCGAGCACACCCCAAAGCTTGCGGATATTGCCGCACGCACCCGCATCAATCCGCGCCTTGCCGCCATATGGGCGCGCAACGACGTGACGGACGCTTAGGCGCCGGACCCGTAAACCGGTTTGCTGGGACGAGGCGAAGCGTGATTCAAGCCTCTCTGGATGTCCAAGTGCGTTGGGTATGGAATCAGAGTTCTGGCTGAGCGATGAGCAGTTTTCCCGCCTGAAGCCGCTTTTGCCAACGGATACACGGAGCAAACCGCGCATTGGCGATCGTCGCGTTATCAGCGGCATTATTTATGTCTTGAAGTCCGGGTGCCGATGGAAAAACGCAACGCCATCGCGCGCACGATCTCGCTGCGCGTCTCGAAACGAAGCCCGTTGAGCCCCGTCCGTTGAACGACAGTTCGTACCCACTTGCCAACAAATTCGCGGTGATATTCGACGAAGCACGCCTCGTCCGCAGTTGCGGGCCCTGCTACAAAAAACAGACCCATTCCCAAACAAAACACAAAACGGCGGAACACTGCGGTTCGCCTTCTTGCTTCCTAAGTAGCTTTCGCGGCGCGGCTTGCGCTTTCCCTGCGATATGGTTGCCATTTCCATTGGCTGAAAGACCGCCATAACCACTCCGCTGGACCGTATCGAAAACGCCGTAGCCAAATGAGTGAGAAGGTGACAATGGCAACCGAGAATACACCCCCTATCCCGAACAGCTGAGGCGACGAAAACTGACGGTAAGGAACTCATCCGAAACCATAGAAAGTGAAGGCGATTTGCAGATCAGGCGCGCTGCGATACTATGCGCAGCGTCAAATAAAGGGGGTGGTTCCGTGCGAATCTTTTCTGTTGTTTTCGTTTTACTTTTTGCACCGGTGACCTCGACACTGGCGCAAACGGAGCCTCGCGAGGGAGCAGTTACCGTCAACAATGTGCGCCTGCACTACCTGGATTTCGGCGGCAATGGACCAGCTGTGGTCCTGCTCCATGGCATAGGGCACACAGCCCATGTTTACCGAGAGTTTGCTCCCGGCTTGACCGACAAATACAGGGTCATCGCGCTCACGCGACGCGGACACGGCGCTTCGGCCGCTCCGCCTTCGGGTTATGATCCGGTCACGCTTGCCGGCGACATTCAGGGCGCAATGGAGGCGCTAGGGATCCCACGAGCGGCGCTGATCGGGCACTCGATGTCCGGCGAAGAGATGACCGCCTTCGCCGTGCGCTGGCCCGATCAGGTGAGCGCACTGGTCTACTTGGACGCGGCGCACGATCGGTCGGACGACGCCATCTCCGAAGAAGAGTTCTTCAAAGGCGATCCGTTCATCGACTATTTCTTCGCA
>CAYUYV010000181.1:0-3946 GCA_964449455.1 uncultured Alphaproteobacteria bacterium
ACGACACTCGAAACACCATATTGCTCGTGTGGCTCTTGGGTCAGGCATTCGCGACGGAGCCTGCCGATCGCTCGGGCGAATGCCTGACCCGCCACACTAGTTCCGATCGCCGCCGAGCTGGAACAGCCGGCGGAGGAAACCGGGCGCGAGGCCTGACAGCGGATTGACGTATATGCTCGAGCCGTCCTCCGAGCCGACAATCCGGTAGGTGAAGGCAAACAGCCCCTCCCCGTCCTTGTTGATCAGGACATCGCCGATCAAGGGCACCTTGCCCAGAACACTGTTGACACCATAGGCGGGGACGATTGTGCCGCGCAGATCCGTCGCCTGCATATGCTCGTCCAGGTCCCCATCGACCGTGATGCCGATCGAAGGTCCATAGGCCTGGCCGTCATGGAGCGTCCAACGATTGGCCCTGTTCTCGAACGGCAAAGACAGGCGCGTGAAGCGGATCCCATCCCCCTGGAGAAGATCGCCAAGCCCGGTGGGCGATCCGGCCGTTAGCAGACGGGCCAATAAGGGCGCGTTCACCACACGGAAGTCCTCCACGGCGAGATTGCCTTCGATGGCACCACTACCCGGCCGGCCTTCCATCGGATCGGTGAGCAGGGCCGTGAGACGGATCTGACCACCGGCAACGGCGTCTGTATCCAGGAAGCCGCGGGCCAGCGCCCCCGCATCGGTTGCCGTGGCAATGAGATCCCGATAACGGGACTGGCCGTCCTCGGTCTTACGCGACAGGGTGACATGGGCCGTACCCGAAGCGCCGATCCCGCTGCGCAGCGTCGCATCTTCAAGCCACATGCCCTTGAGCATCAACCGTGCGGATGCATCCGTGAGCCGAACATCCCGCTTAAGGTCAATACGGTCCAGTTGGGCCGTGATCCCCACCTTTGAGGCCGAATTGGGCTGGGGCGGCGCCGGCGTTGCAGCCGATTTCTGCTCGGCTCCAGTCCCTGACATGCCGCTGCCAAACGCATCAAGCAACGGATCCAAATTGAGGTATGGACCGCGAATGGTCAGCTCCAGGTCCTGTCCCGTCCGCTTGGATTGGGTCGACAGATCCGCCAGTTCATCAATGCGCAGGGTCGGAAAGTCGAGCGCGAGGAGGCGCAAATCAGCGCCCAGGGTCAGCGTGCCGTCCACAGTGATATAGGGACCCTGGACCGTGAACGGATCAACGATGATCTCTCCACCTTCTCCCATGCGGGCCTCAAGATCCGCCACCACGGCATCACCAGCAGGCTTTGTCCACGCCGTCCCAGGAAGGCGCAAGGTCGTCGCTCGCAGATCGGCGCTGGCTTTCAGCGTTTGCAGCTGCGCACCGCGGCCATGGGCCGTTGCCGTGACATTGAGGGGCCCGGAGACCATGTCGCCCAGGTCGAAACCGAGCCGCGCCCGTGTGGTGTCGTCAAGAATCGTCTTGACCGAGATGGTCGTGGGCAAGGGAGAGGCGCCGGTGAAGTCCTCCGTCCACTGGACATGGGCCGGCAGGCCCGAAATGCTAACATCCCCGGTGCCACTGAGACCCGCACCATTGATCTTCAGCTCCACCGTCCCGTCGGAAAGCTGAACCTCCGGCGACAGATCAAAGGCAAAGTCCCGCACATTGGCCGCCGCCGAGAACTCGATCTGCTCGATTTTCAGGTTACGCCGCAAGGGCAGAGCGACATGGAGGCGCACACCGCCCCGCCCGCCGGTCTTTGCCGGATCGACGCCATAGCGGCTTGGATAGCCGAAGGGGCCCAGATCGAGCAGAGACAACACATCTGGCAGGGGACCACTCGCCACCGCATCGAACACGCCGAAAGTGCCCCGAATATGAAGATCTTCCGTCAGCATACGCCCTTCGCTGACCGCGATCTGCCCAATGCGAGCGGTATCGAAGCGGGCCTCGAAGGTATCACCAAACAGGGTGGCGCTGCCGGCGAGATCGGTCATGGGCGGCAAGCCAGGCACAAAGCCCATGGTCATGCCTTCGAGCGTGAAATCAAGGCGCATCGCATCATTGGGAATATAACCGACATCGAAGGTGCCTGCGGGGGCATCGAGCTTCAGCGTGCCCTCTCCCAGTCGGCCCGCGGTGACATTGGTCGTGATCCATTCCCGAGCGCCCACGGCAAGACCGCGTGGCCAGACGGACTCTAATTTATCCGCCGGAAAGCGACCCAGGGTGCCGTCCAGGAACACTTCGGGCTTGCCGTCCACGGCGCCGAACCGTCCGCTCACCTCCACAAATCCGCCATAGGCATCGAGGCGCGCGGTTTCAAGACGGGTCTCGCCGGTGTCGAAATCATGGGCCCCGGCGACGCGCAGCCGGGACAGGCGGGCCGGCTGCGCTGAATAGACGGGCACATAGACGGTCATGTTCCGCCCTTCAAGATCGACGGCCACGGCCCTCAGGCGTGGGCTCCCGTCTTTTTGATCTCCATCCCTTTGGTCAAGGGTCAGATCGATATCGCCGGCGATGGCAAAGTCGGCCTTGTCGGTGCGAATGGCGGCCCGATCCAGGTCCACATGCCCGGAGGCCACATCATAGGCAAAAGCGAGGGCCACGGACCGAATGGGCACCGTGTCCGGCATGGTCGCAAGCAGGCGATCCATATGCTCGCGCTCCACCATCGGCAGACTGTCCGTATGGGGCAGGGTGATCGTCCCCGGTCCGCCGACCAACTGCGCGGTGAGCGTTTCAAGCACACCGAGCGCATTATGACCAAGGGTCACGGAGCCGCCGATGGGAAACTCAAGGGGCGCCAGCACGGACAGCCTTGGGACGAGATGTTGGACCGCCTTCGGATCAATAGGATCGAAACGCACTGTGATGTCGAAGCCGGCCCCATCCGCCCTCGGAGCACCGGTGGCGCTGACATCGACAACCTGATCCCCCACAAGCAAGCCGGCGGCCAATGTCAGGGACAAGACCGCGCCGTCATCGCGCCGCTCCCGGAGCAGTTGGACCTCAGCCCCCGTCGCCCCAAAGGTCATGCCTGAACGGCTGTCAACGAACTCCAGACGCGCATCCCTGATTTCGATGGCTTCCAAGGCGCGGAGCGTAGGCACGTCGCTTTCAGGCTGGATCAGCAGCTTGAGGAGGCCGCCGCGTCCCAAATGCATTTCGGCCAACTGCGTTTCAGGTTGCACGGCCCGGTCATCAGACTGTGCGTTCGAAGGTTCTGGGTTTGAAGGCTCTGGGTTTGAAGGCTCTGGGCCTTTCTTGGACGCCATGAAGCCAAGCCCGACATCGCCATCCTCAGCGCGCGTAAAGCGGGCCGACGCGCCGGAAAAGCTGATCCGCGTGGGCCGGATCCGTCCCCGCAGCAAGGCCCCCGCACGGATCGAGACACCCAAGAAAGGCACCTGGAGCGCCGGAGCATCATTGCCCTCGAACAGGCGGGCATCCGTGATCGTCAGCTCCAGGCTGCGGGATTGGGGACGCCATTGCACATGGGCAGCGGAGAAATCGACCGCGTCCACATCTAAAGTGCGGGCGATGGTCTCGGCGACCGTCGGTTTGAACACGGTGAGGGCCACTGGCCCTTGCGCCAGGAACCAGGCCGCGGCTCCCAGCAGGATCGTGGCGACGGCCAGGGAGGCGGCGATCAGTTCCACGAAATGGCGCGTGGCACGACGAATCATGGGTCCGGATACCTTCCGAAAAACGCGAGCGCCGGATAGACCGGCGCCGGATCGCCTACGCGGGGGAGCATAAAAATCCCTTCATTTACGCCATCACCGCGGCGCCGTTGGCAAATTCGTTTGACCCCTCGACGCAGCAGAACACATTACTGCCATAAGCTGCGCTGATAGGAACCCGCAGCGCTCGACCACCGACTGTTCGCCAATCACCGGATGTTCGCCAATCACCGGCTCTCGGCCAGGCGCTGCGATGCTTTGATTGCCCGGTGTTTTGATTGCCCGGTGTTGTGTTTGCCCAGTGTTTTGTTTG
>CAYUYV010000181.1:4046-7804 GCA_964449455.1 uncultured Alphaproteobacteria bacterium
TGTTTGCCCAGTGTTTTGTTTGAACGGCGTGCGCCCGCTTTTCAAGTGACGTGCGTGTGGTTTGCCCGCTGAGCCGGTATCGCTCGTGACCCAGCCAAACAGGATTGTTTCGGAGCCCTGCCATGACAGAGCCAAGTGCCAAAAAGACGGCCGCGAAGAAGAAGGCTGCAACAAAGAAAACCGCTGCGAAAAGCGCGGGCGCCAAGGCGGACGGGGCCGTGACAGTCCAGGGTCCGCAGGAAGGCGATAAAGCGCCTGATTTCTCCATGCCGACCGATGGGGGCGGAAGCGTTTCCCTCAAGGACCTCAAAGGCCAGACGGTCGTGCTCTATTTCTATCCCAAAGATGACACCTCGGGCTGCACCAAGGAAGCCATCGGGTTTTCCGAACATCTCGATGCCTTCGAAGACGCGGGCGCGGTCATCATTGGTGTTTCCAAAGACAGCGTGACAAAGCACGACAAGTTCAAAGCGAAATATGACCTGACCATAAAGCTCGCCTCAGACGAAGACGGCGACACGACCGAACGCTACGGCGCCTGGGTCGAGAAGAGCATGTACGGCAAAAAATATATGGGTATTGAGCGCTCGACTTTCGTGATCGACGGTAAGGGCGTGATCCGCAACGCTTGGCGGAAGGTTAAAGTACCCGGCCATGTGGAGGCCGTGCTCGACGCGGTGCAGGCCCTTTGATGGTGGCCACCCACCCCGCCAACACCGCAGCTCAGGCGCCTCAGACGTCCGAGCCCGCCGGAAATGCCGTGGCCGGCACGATTGACGCCGCCGCCATCGCCATTCTTTTGGAACCGGATCCCATCGAAAAGGCCAAGGCCAGTCGGGCCGCCGCTGCCGCCTGGCGTACCGGCGGTTTAACAATGGCCGTGACGCCGTCCTCTCCGCCGGACCGGCCCGGACGCCTGCCCGACCCGGTGCTGCTCGATCCGGCAGCCATGCCCCGGCGCAGGACTGGCGGCCTGAAGGGACGCATCGCCCTGCTCCATGCCCTCGCCCATATCGAACTCAACGCTGTGAATCTCGCCTGGGACATGGTGGCACGGTTTGGGCCCACCATGGCCAGTCGGCCCTTCACGGATGACTGGGTTGGGGTCGCCGACGATGAAGCCCGCCACTTCCTTATGCTTTCGGATCGACTGCACGCTCTGGGTGGTTCTTATGGCTGCCTGCCCGCCCATGACGGGTTGTGGCAAGCCGCCGAAGATACAGCGCAAGATGTGCTGGCCCGTCTCGCGGTGGTTCCAATGGTTCTGGAAGCCCGGGGTCTAGATGTCTGTCCTGACATGATCAAGAAGCTGCAAGACGCCGGCGACACGGAGAGCGCAAGCCTTCTCCAGATTATATACGAAGATGAAATTGAGCACGTGAAAGTCGGGTGGACTTGGTTCTCACACGTTTGTGCATTACGGGCAGAACCAGTGAAGGACACGTGGCAGGCCCTTGTTCGGCAACATTTTCGAGGTAGTTTGAAGCCGCCTTTCAATGAGAAAGCCCGGGATCAGGCGGGGTTTCCCCGGGAGTTCTATGGAAATTAAAGCGGCAACTGACCGTTCGTTAAGTTGCGTTAGCCGCTTGGGATAGCTTGTGTTTCCTCGGACAATCCGGTGGAATGTGGGCATCAGGGGTTATGCAAAAATCGGGGAATACATGATGACCACAGGTTCTGTGGGCCACATAGTCAGCATGTACCGCCGCTGGTTTCCCGAGCGGCAGATATACCATCGGTGTAATCACCAGGTGCACTTCACGACCATCTCCGGTCGGGCCCAGGTGATTGCGGTGGTTATGAGCTTTCTTGTGTTTGGTTGGATCGCTTACGCATCCGTGAATGTGATGTTTACGGTGCAGATCACGGCCAGCATGGAAAAGCGGCTTCGGGAGTCCAAGCGACGCTGGGAAGGCGAACTCGCCGACATGATTGGCGATTATGACCGCCTTCAATCCGGTTTGGCCGTCGTGCGCGAAGAGCTCGACGTGACCCTTCGTGAACTCGAAGACCGCCAGCGGCAAGTCGATACGGTCCTGGAGCGCAAGAGCTCGCTCCTGGAACGTCGGGAAGTCGACCTTCAGAAATCTGCCAGCCATGTGTTCAAGCTGCCCAAGGGCGAAGCCCACGCATCGGTCACGGTTCTGAACCAGCACGACCAGGATCCAACCCCACGCGTATCCCGGGTTGCGATCGCGTCGGTGATGCCTCCCACGGAGGATCTGGCAGGCGTATTGCGCAAAGTGAGCCAGTACAAAAACGCGTCTCTACCATCCGTGGACGACGAAGTGGCCATGGTCGAGGCCCTTGAGGTCCGTTTTGCGCAGATTCACACGACGCAATTCCAAGATCTTGTCCTCCTTGAGGAATCCTTGACGGACGAGATCAGTCGCCTCGAAGCTGCCATGGAGCGGACCGAATTTGGCTATACCGGACTGTTAGAAAAATTTGAGATGGCCCTGCAGGACGGCGATAACACGGTGTCTGGACAAGGTGGTCCATTCATCAGCGTCGGCGTTGATCAGCTGAACGAGGAGCAGAAGCAGCGGCAGGTTTTCCAGCGCAAGGCATACCGGATCAAAAACAAGCTGAGCCGTCTGGCGGCACTCCGCGAAGCTCTTCATGTGCTGCCGCTGACCGGTCCGCTCAAGCAATACCGCCGGATTTCAGACGTGTTTGGAATGCGGATCGATCCGTTCAATGGTCGGCCCAGCCAGCATCGAGGCATTGACTTCTCGGCACGCAAAGGTACTCCGGTCCTTGCGACGGCGGGTGGGCGTGTGATCAATGCAACGGCAAGCCAGAGCTACGGCAAATTTGTGAAGATCGACCACGGCAATGGGTTCGTCACGCTTTACGGGCATCTTGATCGCCACACAGCCAAGTATGGACAGCGGGTCGAACGAGGCGACACGATCGGAACCGTCGGAAGCACTGGCCGTAGCACCGCGCCGCACTTACACTACGAAGTCAAGTATCGTGGGGCGCACATTGATCCCCTGAAATTCCTAGAGGCAGGGCGGTATGTTTTCGAAAACGAAGGACAATAACGGGGCAATGCCCGAGCCGGCGCAGCAGCCGCAGCAGCAGGTGCGCCGCGCACCGCCGCGCACCGCCGCGCCGTCCATCATCAGCGCCGATATGACCGTGGTGGGTACCGTGTCCGCCACCGGTGACATCCAGGTCGACGGCAAGATCGAGGGCGATATCTACTCCACATCCCTCACAGTGGGCGAGAAGGCCGTGGTGAATGGTGAAGTGCGCGCCGATGAAGTGACCATTCGTGGCCACCTCGTGGGCGGTCTGCGGGCCCGTAAGATCAATCTGGCAAGCACCTGCCATGTGGAAGGGGACATTGTTCACAATGCGCTTTCCGTCGAAACGGGTGCCTTTTTCCAGGGCAATATCCGCCATTCCGACGATCCTCTGACCGATGGTCACGGCGACAATCGGACCGCGACCAGTCCCGCAAAGGGCGCGGCGCCCACCAGCGGTCGCCCGGTCCGTCAGACCTTCGCGCAGTTCAATGCCTCCCAGCAGACTGGCCAATCGGGCAGCGAAGACAACGCCAGCAGCGCGGACGACACTGCGAGCAATGCCAAAGCGCCGGTGAATGGCGCTGCGGGTGCGGCCTCGACAGCCGGCGGCAATGCGAACCAGCAGCGCTCCGCAGCCGCGCCCCAGCAACCGGCCGCCAAAGGTGGCCGTCCCCAGCAGCCCAACCGCAACGGCTGACCACGGCGGCTGACCACGGCGGC
>CAYUYV010000182.1:0-5953 GCA_964449455.1 uncultured Alphaproteobacteria bacterium
TCTCATTTTTGAGTTTACTGTTTCGATTCCGGGCGGACGATATTCGGGGCCAGGTTTTCCAGCACTTCGCGCGCATTGAAAGCGGACGGATTGCCCGTTGGCTTCGGGCCGGTGCCCGTTTCGATAATGGCCTGGGCCGTGTATTCGCGCCGCTCCCGCGTCGTGGCTGTCGTGGTCCCAAAGCCGCCGCCGCCAAAGCCGCGGGTGCCGTAGAAGAAACGGCCTTCCGCGCCGCCAATGATCGTGCCAAAGGAGCGGAATGTGCTCATGGCCTCGCTCTTGTCCTCAAGCACGATGAAGTAGTCAAAGCCCTTGTTCACGGTGACTTCCGCCGCCCGGTAGAGCAGATAGTTTTCCACCGTCGGCAGGGGCGTGAGGGTGTTGCCGCTGAAGGTGACCCGGAACTTGTTGTTCTCCAGTTGGAACTCGGCAAAGCCTTCGCCCCGGTCATTTTCCGGTTGGTAGGGCGTTGCCGTGGCGCAGGCCGCAAGTGCCAGGGCACCAACGGCAAGGACGACGAGGGATTTCACACGCTTCAGTCCGACGGTCATGACTTAATCTCCCCATTACAAGGCTGTCTCCACGCGCAGCCTTAAGGACTGTTCCTGAAAGACACGCGCGTTTCAATTGTCAGGTCTGGTCCTTCCGGCAGCCTCACGCCTTTGTCACTCCCGCCATGGCTGTCATGCCGCCGGCTTGTCGCACACGACCATGTAATTCACCTGTGTGTCCCGCGAGGTGGCCCAGCGATCGAGCAAGGGGTTGTAGGAAACGCCGACGGGGGCGCGCAAGGTCATCCCATGGGGCGCAAGGGCGTCGCGAATTTCCAGTGGCTGAACCAGTTTTGAGTATTCATGGGTGCCCTTGGGCAGCCAGCCGAGCACATACTCCGCGCCCACAATGGCCAGGGCATAGGCCTTGGCCGTGCGATTGATGGTGGCAACGAACATGATGCCGCCCGGCTTCAACAGGCTCGCGCAGGCACCCAGAAACACCGAGACATCGGCCACATGCTCGACGACCTCCATATTCAGGATGACGTCGAAGGTTTCACCGCTTGAGACCAATCCTTCGACCTCGCCGGCCCGATAGTCGATGTCGAGGCCCTGCTCCTGGGCATGGACCTGGGCGGTCTTAATGTTTCTTTCCGCGGCGTCGACGCCAATCACATTGGCGCCGAGACGGGTCATGGGCTCGGACAAAAGGCCGCCGCCGCAGCCAATGTCTAGAAACTGCAGGCCATCAAAGGGCCGCCGATCGTCTGGATCGCGCGAAAAATGCGCGCAGACCGTGTCCCGGATGAAGCTCAGCCGGACCGGGTTGAATTTATGCAAGGGCCTGAATTTGCCCTTTGGGTCCCACCATTCGGCGGCCATGGCGGAGAATTTCTCAATTTCCGCCGGATCGATCGTGGCGCCGGATGGCGCGGCTGGCGTTGTGTTGGTGTGGTCTTGCGTGGTCATGGCTGTTTTCTCGTTCTGCAGGTGAAGGTCTGCATGCCGATGGGGCTGCCGGGTGGGTGCCTCAAGCAAGATGAGTTTCTGGCGTCCGGATCAAGGTCCAAACCGGCTGCAATGGCGTCGCGACGCTCAGATGTTCTTGACTTGTTCCAGAGGTGAAGGCTAGGGTTTGGCCGTGAAGCGGAGCTTATCTCAAAACCGTTGATTGCTTCGGCAGGCTTGCCCGGCCTTAGTCGGCTCACCGCGCCATGATGCTGCCCGGTTCCGACCCGATCACCGTGGCTTGGCGTGGCGGGCTGATCCGTCGCAGGTCAACCCGCAACCCGCAACCCGCAACCCGCATCCTGGCGGGATGGCGCGAGCAGATTGATGCGCACCGGCCGGTTTGTCAGCTCTGGCCCGTGTATCGGCTGTCATGGGACAGATCTTTGCTTGGGGGCGCCGCCCTCCGGCCTCATCAGCGTGGCACGTGGTTTCACACAGGCAGGTGTTTTTCCTTCATCGTTTGGTTCGGGGGAACGAATGCGCGGCCACATTTCCTGTATTCTTCGGGGATGACGGGCAGTTTTGGAACGGAGTCGGCGGGCATCCATGGCGCATCTGGTTCTTAAATTCGGTGGCACCTCGGTTGGCTCGCTGGAGCGCATGCGCCATGTCGCCAAGCATGTTAAGCGGGAGCGCGAGCAGGGCCACCATGTTGCGGTTGTGGTGTCGGCCATGGCCGGCGAAACCAACCGGCTGGTCGAGTTGACCCGAGGGGCGGCCGCTTCGCTTGATGCGCGCGAGACTGACATGATCGTGTCCACTGGCGAGCAGGTAAGTGCAGGCCTCTTCGCTATGACCCTTCAGGATGAGGGGGTGCCCGCGCGCTCTTATGCGGGCTGGCAGCTCCCTTTCAAAACGGACGGTGCCCATGGGCGCGCCCGCATTCTGGATATCGGTGTCGAGCCCATTCTGGACGGCTTTCGATCCGGCGAAGTGGCTGTCGTTACAGGATTTCAGGGCATTGATCCGGAGGGCCGCATCACGACTCTGGGCCGCGGGGGCTCTGATACCTCTGCGGTCGCGCTGGCCAGCGCTTTGAAGGCGGATCGCTGTGACATCTATACGGATGTCGACGGCGTTTATACGACCGATCCGCGTATAGTGCCAAAGGCGCGCAAGTTGAATAAGATATCTTACGAAGAAATGCTCGAAATGGCGTCCTTGGGCGCAAAGGTGTTGCAGACGCGCTCGGTGGAAATCGCGATGGTTCATCGGGTCCGACTGCAAGTGCTCCCAAGTTTCGCTGCGCCGGACGTCACACCGGCGGGCACCCTGGTCTGCGATGAGGATGAGATTATGGAAAAGCAGATCGTGAGCGGGATCGCCTATTCGCTGGCCGAGGCCAAGGTCACCCTGGCGGGTGTGCCGGACGAGCCGGGCGTTGCCGCACGCATTTTCGGTGCCCTCGCGGATGCCCATGTGAATGTGGACATGATCGTCCAGAACGTCTCTATCGAGACCAATCTCACCGACCTCACATTCACCATGCCAGAGGCGGATCTGCCGCGCGTGCGTCAGGTGCTTGAGTCGGCGCGGGATGAAATCGGCTATCGCTCCCTCATCGCCAGCGACGATGTGACCAAGATTTCTGTAGTGGGTGTGGGGATGCGCTCCCATGCCGGCGTGGCCCAGAAAATGTTCAAGACCCTGGCTGAGCGGGGCATCAACATCCTTGTGATCACCACCTCCGAAATAAAGATCAGCGTGTTGATCGAAGCCGAATACACCGAACTTGCCATGCGGACGCTCCATGCCGCTTACGGGCTGGATACCGCCGTGCCATGACCCTTGCACCGCCATCGGGAATGCCCCAGGTCCTTTTACGCCGTCTGCGGGAAATCATGGCTGCCCGCGCCTCGGCCCAGGATCGGCTGAACCGGGTCGTGCGGCTTGTGGCCTCGAATCTCGTGGCCGAGGTGTGTTCCGTCTATGTTGTCCAGGCCGAGGGTCTTTTGCTCACCGCGAGCCAGGGATTGAATCCGGAGGCCGTGGGCCGCACGCGGCTCGCCGTGGGCGAGGGGCTTGTCGGCCATATCGCCCGCAGTGCCCAGTTCCTCAATGTTCCCGATGCCCAGAGTGATCCCCATTTTGCCTATCGGCCCGAGACCAGCGAGGAGCGCTATAGCTCCCTGATGGGCGTGCCGATCTTGCGCGGCGGCCACACCTTGGGCGTGCTCGTGGTGCAGAACGAGGCCCGGCGTCAGTACACGGACGAAGAAGTTGAGCTGCTCCAGACCGTTGCCATGGTGCTGGCGGAAGTGGTGGCCTCGCGGGAGGTTTCCCATGGCGAGACTCCAGGCCTTGAGCGGTCGGACGGGCGCCCTGTGCATGTCCGGGGGCTGGGCCTTGCGGAGGGCATCGCCGTCGGCGTTGTCGTGCTCCATGAACCGCGGGTGCGGGTCACCCGTCTGATCGCTGAAGACCTGAACGCCGAGCTGGAGCGCATCGACAATGCGGTCAGTGAGCTGCGCGCCTCCGTTGACCGGATGATCAGTGGGGCGAGCAGCAGCCTGCCGGGCCCCTCCCGGGACATTTTGGAGACCTACAGGCTCTTTGCCTATGACCGGGGATGGCTGGATCGTTTGCGCGAGGCGGTGCATTCGGGCCTTACGGCTGAGGCCGCTGTCGAACGGGTCCAGAACGATACGCGGGCCCGGATGCTGCGTCAGCGCGACCCTTATATCCGTGAGCGGCTCCATGATCTCGATGATCTGGCGAATCGATTGCTGCGCCATCTGGCAGGGCGGCCCAAGACCGCCGCCGGAGACGATCTGCCCAATGAGGCGGTGGTCGTGGCCAGGGCCATGGGACCGGCCGACCTTTTTGACTACGACCGGGCCAAGGTCCGCGGCCTGATTCTCGAGGAAGGCTCGCCAAACGCCCATGTGGCCATTGTGGCGCGGGCCTTGGACATCCCGCTGGTGAGCCAGTGTCCGGATATTGTTGATGTCTGCGAAACGGGCGATGCGATTGTCGTGGATGGCGATCAGGGCGATGTCCATATCCGCCCCGACGCCAATGTACTCGAATCCTATGTGGAGCGGCGGGCCTTAAGGCGCGCCGAGCTGGCCCAGTTTACTGCCCTGCGGGATGCACCGGCCGTCACCCTCGACGGCGAGTCGGTGACCCTTCGGATGAATGGCGGTCTTCTTGTCGACCTGCCCCATCTTGAGGAGACCGGGGCGGACGGCATTGGCCTCTTCCGTACGGAACTGCAATTCATGGTCTCGGCGACCATGCCCAAATGGAGTGCCCAAAAGGCGCTGTATCGCGAGGTGATCGAGGCGGCGGGAGACAAACCCGTGGTGTTCAGGACCCTGGATTTGGGGGGCGACAAGGTTCTGCCCTACGGCCCAAGGGTTACCGAGGATAATCCGGCCTTGGGCTGGCGGGCTGTGCGGATCTCCCTCGACCGGCCCGCGCTTCTGCGGTATCAGCTTAGAGCTTTGATCAGCGCCGCTGAAGGACGCTCCTTGCGCATCATGTTCCCCATGGTGGCCGAGGTTGCCGAATTTGTGCGCGCGCGCGAAGTCGTGGATAAGGAAGTGGAACGGGCCCAGAGGGTCGGTCAGTCGATGCCCCGATCCATCAAGGTTGGAACCATGCTGGAGGTTCCGTCCCTGACGTGGCAGCTTGATGCGCTGGTGCCAATCGTTGATTTCATTTCCGTAGGCAGTAACGATCTGCTGCAGTTTATGTTTGCGTGCGATCGTGGAAATGCCCGTTTGTCGAGGCGGTATGACCCCTTGTGTCCCGCGATGCTAAGCTTTTTGCGGCATCTGGTGCGCAAATGCCGGGCCCATGATGTGGATCTGTCGCTGTGTGGGGAGATGGCGGGGGATCCCCTTGAGGCTATGGCTTTGATTGGGCTCGGATTTCGGTCAATCTCTATGCCGCCGTCGCGGATTGGACCAGTCAAGGTGATGGTGCGCAGTTTGCATGCCGGGAGACTGGCGCAACTGATGGATCAGCTGGTGGATCTGCCGGACCATACGGTACGCCCCTATCTGAAATCATTTGCCCACGACCATGGTGTCGCCGTGTAAAGGGAGTTGGCTCAGGGCATGTCAACGAGCGATTTGAACACGATCTACCTGAAGGCGCACCGGGAGCGGGCAGCACGCTCTGCCGGCTCCCTGGCCAGTCTGCGTTTGGACACCGAAGACGAGCAGAAGGCCGGGGCAGACGCCCATCAAGACGTGGTCAAATCCCTCAGTTCAGGCCCACCCCGCAAGCCTCTGCACCCAGCCGAGCTGCCGGGTATGCGCCGGCGCCTGCACCTGCGGAACATCACCGAGGACGCCGCAGAGGAAGCTCCAGAGTCGGCCGAATCGGATCCCAAGGACGAAGAGGCCGGTGCATCGGCCACTGAGGACGGTTTGGCGTCCGACCGTGACGGGGTGCAATCCGATGGTCCGGCAGGACCTGACGCCCAAGAGCCGGCAGGA
>CAYUYV010000182.1:6053-7783 GCA_964449455.1 uncultured Alphaproteobacteria bacterium
GGGGCTGGGGTTTTCGGCCTATGAAGATCCCCAAGACGACATCCCGCCGATGCCGACCAGTTTCGATGATGGCGATTCGATCCTGGAAGGCATGGTTGAGCCGGGACGCCCGCCCTTCGTGGCCCGGAACCCGTCTCTGCCCCGGCGCCCGATCGAGCAGACGAGTGGGCGTGGCCATGATCGCTCGTCCCAGCGGGCTTCCGTGGGGTCGATCCTGCGGGGTGCGCGGATGGCCGCTGGTCTTGATCTCGTGGCCGTGAGTGATGCCTTGCGCATTCGCTTCAAGCATCTTGATGCCCTGGAGCGGGGCGAGCATGCCGGCCTGCCTGGAAAGACCTATGCCGTCGGATTTGTCAGGGCCTATGCAGAGCATCTCGGCCTTGACCCGGAAGAGCTGGTCCGGCGCTTCAAGGCCGAGCTGGGTGAGCCGGTCGCGGTGAGCCGGCCGGCGCCGCGTCCAATGAGTGATCTGGGCTTTCCAAACGCTCGCGAGGAGGCGCGTCTGCCGACGGGCCTCACCATGATCGTCTTTGTCCTGCTGATTCTGGGTGGTGGGGCTGGTTGGTATTTCTCGCGCTCGCCTTTGCCCGCCGTGACGGACATCGTGCCCGCACCGCCAGCCTTGAGTGATCCGGAGTCCCAATTGCTGCGGCCGCCGCCTTCCGTGCCGACCGGCGGCAACAGGATGTTTGCGCCGGCAAATTTCAATGGGGGGCGATATGCCCGGACGGCTGAGGGTTCTGATCGGCTGGCGCCGGGTCAGGCGCCGGCGCAGGACCCTGCCGCTGACCCCTCGGCGCCGCTCGCGCCGCGCATGGCCTCAATGGACACGGTGCCGGCCAACGGTGCCGCAGCGGCGGGCGCTGAGACGGGGGGAGCGGTTGTGTCGCGTCCCATCGTTGCTCCGGGTGCGCGGCGACTGGTGGTTCAGCCGGCTGCCGATACGGCACTGATTTCCCCCTCACCGATCTCCCCGTCACCGATCTCGCCGGCAGCGGGCGCGTCGCCGTCGGGAACGGCCGCTGTCGCCCCCGCGCAAGACGATGTGTCATCATCTCAGTCGTCCTCGGGACAAGCGCGCCCTGAGCCCGACCCCTCTGGACCCACGCAGCCTGAGGCGGCCGTGACGGCGGCAGGACCGGACGGACGATCCGCGCCGGGACGCAGGTCTGGCGCCGCTTCTGACGCGCAGCCGGCGAGCACCACAACCGCTGCTGCAACACCATCACGACCGGCGGCGCCGATGGAGCGGGTTGAGATTCTCGCGCTGCGCCGCGCCTGGATGCGCATTGAAAATGCCCAGGGCCGGGTCGTGGTTGAAGATGAGCTGGTGCCCGGCGAGCTGATGCGCGTGCCCAGTGAAGCGGGACTGATCCTGAAAGCCCGTGACGGCGGCGCGTTTGAGATGATTGTGGGCGGGACACCTGTGGGCAAAGCGGGACGCAGCGGCGAAGCCTTGCGTGGTATTTCGCTCGATCCATCCCAATTAAAGGTGCAGGCTCGCGGAGCCGGCCGGGAGCGGTGAGGGCGCGCCTCTGCGCCGCGTCAAGGCCCTGATATTTTTGTGTTTGGGGGCGGCTGACTCATTGTCGCTGGGCCATGCCAAATGACGTGGCAATGACGTGTTGGCCGCAATGAGTCTTTTTCCAGAATGCACCAGTGGGCAATGGGCCCGCGACGGGAGACGAGCGATGTCAGTGCGGCCTTATCGGGAGATTCACCGGCGCCAG
>CAYUYV010000183.1:0-7756 GCA_964449455.1 uncultured Alphaproteobacteria bacterium
CGAAAACGTCATGCCGAGGGCTTGCGCCCATTCCGGCAGCGCGGTGTAGTGCAAATGATGCGGGCCCGCCCAGATGTAAAGGAAAATCAGCGACCAGAAATGGACGATCGACAGCCGGTAGGAATAGACCGGCCGGCCCGCCTTTTTCGGGATGAAATAGTACATGATCGCCAGGAAGCCGGTGGTCAGAAAGAAGCCCACCGCGTTATGCGCATACCACCACTGGGTCAGCGCGTCCTGGACGCCCGCCCACAGAATATAGCTCTTGGCGCTGACCAGCGAGACCGGCACCGCCAGATTGTTCACGATGTGGAGCATCGCAATCGTGACGATGAAGGACAGGTAGAACCAGTTCGCCACATAGATATGCGGCTCCTTGCGCTTCCAGCTCGTGCCCAGGAAGACCAGCAGATAGACGACCCAGACAATGGTCAGCCACAGATCCGTGTACCACTCGGGCTCGGCATATTCCCGGCCCTGAGTGATGCCGAGGACATAACCGGTTGCCGCGATCACAATGAAAAGCTGATAGCCCCAAAGGACGAACCAGGCCGCCAGATCACTGAACAGGCGAGCATGGCAAGTCCGCTGGACCACATAAAAAGAGGTCGTGAGCAGCACCGTGCCGCCAAAAGCGAAAATCACAGCCGACGTGTGCAGCGGGCGCAACCGTCCGAATGTGGTCCATTCGAAATTCAAATTCAGCGCCGGATAGGCAAGCTGAAGGGCAACAACGACACCCACCAGCAAACCGATCACGGCCCAGAACATGGCGAGAGCCACGCCGACCTTAATGATCGACATGTTGTAGCCCTCAGCATCGGTCTGCGCGACCTCCTGCCCCGTCGCGCCGCGGCCGAAGCGCAGCCCCAGGACCAGCAAGGCGACGATCGCCGCCAAGAAAAAGATCGTGGCGTGGACCTGCATCAAAAAGTCCGGGGACTGTGACGCGACATAAATCGCTGCAACGCCCCCCGCCAATACAATGATCATCACCACAGCAGAGAGGACAGCTTCGCCTCCCTTGCCGGCCGTGGCGGCTATGCCATTCGCTTGTGTCATGCCCTCATTTCCCTCAATCCGCGGTCCGGCCAAGCGCGCGCCGGGATCGCCCCTGGGTCTGCACACGGTACATGCGCATATTCGCATTAACCGGAGGATTGCTTTGCCGCGGCGCCTAGCCACGATTTGGCCAATCCATCTTTGGGCTTACGCGCTCAGCCCAAGCCTCCCCTTGATCTGCGTCAAGCCTATCCGGGATTCATTGGAATCTCGGCATTTTGTCGCTCAAGAGCCCATGGCGCGCGCTGTCAGTGGCACTATTTCAACGAGTGATGCGCCGCAATATATTCGCGTCGCAGTGCAGTGAAGAATGGCCGTTCCAGGCGACCGACCTGGACGGCGTCAGCGGGTGGCCTAGCTGACAGGCCATAACTGAAAGGAGCAGGCTTGTGCCCCACCTCACCTCGTTCGGATCGGACCTCACGGTGCTTGTCGTTGGCGGGTCCGGCGGCATTGGCGGCGCCTTGACCGAAGCCTTAAGCCGGGATCCGGCTGTGGGCCGGCTCCATGCCTGGTCCCGCAGGCCCACCCCGGCCCCGACAGGTCCAGTTCCGTTTGAGGCCCAATGCGTCGACATAACGGATGAAGCGCAGATCGCCGCCGCAGCCCAACATCTTGGGGACACGGTTCATCTGACCATTGTCGCCGCCGGTATTCTTCACGACGTAGATGGTCTGTCGCCGGAGAAAAATCTCGCTGCCCTGGATGCGGCCGCCCTGGAGCGGGTGTTCCGGGTCAACACCATCGGCCCTGCCCTGGTTGCCAAACATGTTGTGCCCCTCCTGCCCCGCAAGGGAAAGGCGGTCTTTGCCGCGCTCTCAGCCCGCGTCGGCAGCATTGGCGATAATCGGCTGGGCGGCTGGTATGCCTACAGAGCCTCCAAGGCCGCGCTCAATATGATTATCCGGAACCTGGCCATTGAGGTCGCCCGCCGCCGCAAAGAGGCAGTGCTTGTGGGGCTCCATCCGGGCACGGTGGAAACCGGCCTGTCCGCGCCGTTCCAGGGCAATGTTTCGGCCGAGAAGCTTTTTTCGCCGGACCAGTCCGCAGGCTATCTGCTCGGGGTCATCGACGGGCTCGCGCCCGAGGACAGCGGCGCGGTTTTCGCCTGGGATGGCCAGCGGATCATCCCCTGATCGAGCGTTTTCAAGCGCATCCACCGCAAAAAAAGATTGTCAAGGTTTTGATTGCATCTGAACACTGAATTGCCCAGGGTTCACGCGCAGTCTTTCGGGGATAAAGACGCCATCAAGCGTGGAGATGAACCCATGACCAAATTGAATGTGGCCCAAACGCTGCTCGGCACCACGGTGCTGGCCGGCGGCCTTATGATAAGCGCAGCCCTTTTGCCGGAAGGCACGGCCCCATCTGAACAGCAGGCCGGGTCGGCCCTTGAGGCTTTGCCCTGGGTCAATGCATCGGCCCTGTGCCGCGGCGGATCGGGTCGCGACGGCGCCAAGGACGCTGCCAACAACATCACCCGCCGGTCTCTGGCGTTCGGCTTCACCGCTGCCCAGGCTGCCGAGTCCACCGAGACCGCGGCTGATGATCTGCCACCGCTGATGGATGGTCTTGGGCCGACGCAATTCCCGATTTCCTCCAAGAATGAGAAAGCGCAGGCCTATTTCAATCAGGGCCTCCGCCTCGCTTATGGCTTCAACCATCGCGAAGCCGAACGCGCTTTCCGCGCCGCTGAAACTTTGGACCCGACCTGTGGCATCTGCGCTTGGGGCGTGGCCCTGGTGCTTGGTCCCAATATCAATGCACCCATGTTCCCGGACGCCGTCGCGCCGGCATTCTCGGCCGCCGCCCGGGCCCAGGCCCTGGCCAAGGAGGGTTCTGCCAAAGAACTCGATCTGATCACAGCCCTTGCCCAGCGTTACAGCGCTGATCCCAATGCGGATCGGGCGGCCCTGGACCGGGCCTATGCGGACGCCATGCTGGTCGTCGCCGGTCTTTATCCGGAGGATGACGATATCGCGACCCTCGCCGCCGAAGCCATTTTGGATCTCAGCCCCTGGGATTATTGGACGGCGGAGAAAGAGCCGAAGGGCGACATCGCCAAGGCCGTGGCCCTGATCGAGACCGTGCTCGAGCGCAATCCGGATCATATCGGCGCTATCCACCTCTATATCCACCTGATGGAAGTGCCGCAGGCTAAAAAGGCCCTGCCCTTTGCCCGGCGCCTTGCCGCTCAGACACCGGCTTCTGGTCACCTTGTCCACATGCCGAGCCACATCACCTATCGCCTGGGCCTTTACAAGGAATCCCTTGAGTCCAATGTGGATGCGGTGAAGGCCGATGAGATGTTCCTGGCCGAGTCCGATGACCAAGGTCTCTACCGTTACGTCTATTATCCGCACAATGTGCATTTCCTGATGACGTCGGCCCAGCTCATGGGGGATCGGGAGACGGCTCTGGCCACGGCGCAAAAGCTGAGCAGTGTTGTCAGCATGGATGTGCTGGATGCGGCCCCGATTGCCCAGCCGATCGCCGCCGCACCGCTCCTCGCCGAGGCCCAATTCGGCGCGGCAGACACCATCCTCGCACGCCCGGCACCCGATGAGCGGTTCCCGTTCCTGACCGTGGCTTGGCATTTCGCCCGGGCGCGGGCCCATCTTGTCCAGGGTAATCTTGAAGAGGCACGCAAGGATCTGGCAAAGATCGACGAAGTGGCAAAGCTGCCGGCCTATACGGGGCTCGACAATGCTGGCCTTCCCGCGACCCTGATTGGCACCATTGCGGAAGCCACCATCCGGGGCCGGATGGCCTGGGCCGAAAAGGACTTCAAGGCAGCCGCCGAGCACCTGACCCGCGCCGCTGAAGCCCAGGACCTGATGCCTTATATGGAGCCGCCCTTCTGGCACATCCCCGTCCGCCAGACTTTGGGCGCGGTCTATCTGGAGGCCGGTGATCCGAAAGCGGCGGAGAAAGAATTCCGCCGGGCCCTGATGCTCTTCCCCAACAATGCCTGGGCCCTGTACGGCCTGTCGCGGACCTATGAGAAGATGGGCAAGGCCGAGCTCGCCAAGCGCACCAAGGCCCAGTTCGAAAAGGTCTGGGCCGGCGAAGGCAAGCCCACACTGAAAAGCCTTTAACAGTTGGCAGACAGATTATGGGGGGGCGGCCAAGCGGTCGCCCCTTTGCTTTAGGGCACTGACCCAGTGGTTCGGCCGAGCAGGGACGCAAAGCGCGTGCCGAACACGTCACCACCCACATCCGTGACAGCGCGTCTTTCGACCAGGACCTTTACCTCTCCGCCTCCGGATTATCAGCCCGAACGGAGGTGTCTCTCGCCGTTGAAGTCGTGTTAACGCGGGGGAACAGACATGGCGCAGCCCAAAGCGCCTCATAAGCGACGCAGACGAATGGATTGTCCCCTCCAAACGGGTGCGAGCCCCGGGACGCTATAGCGGCCTGCAAGCCATGGCGCCCATCTGGTCCACAGGCAGCGCCGGACGATTTGTGACGGCACGAGGCCATGCCGTGCATTCGGTGATCGGCATGCCGTACAATCGCCCAAACAATCGCCCAAAACGAAAGAAGGGCATGGACCGGAGCGTGGTCATGCCCTTCCGTGAGTGGTGGTCTCGAAACGGCTGAGCCGTTCAGATGCCCCCAACCTTTCCGCCGAACAGCGAAGGCTGCTCCACCGTCAGCGTAAGCGTTGACACCGTTCCGTAGACACAGCGCATCTCACTTGACATGGGATCACCTCCTTTCTGTTGTTACACCGATCTAAGTACAATAGCGGAAAACTGGTTACGGAACAATAGACTTGGCGGTGCCTTACCCGAACCCTCAGCCTCAAGCCTTTGTGGCAAAAATCAGTTTCCAAAAGGGCCATTCGGCGCGTAAAACCAGGGCGCTGCGACCATCCAACACGCCTGAGGGCACCCGAACAGCGGGAGGGGAAACATGAGATACTTGTTCTGGACACGGCGGGACACCTTCAGGGGCCTCGCCGGAGCAGGCATCGCCGGTGCCGGCGTGAACGGCGCATCGGCCTTTGCTGCGGGAAAGACCGCGGCCGGATCCTCTCCGGTCGGCTTCCTGCACGGCGTCGCGAGTGGTGATCCGTCGGCGGATGGCGGTGTGATCTGGACCCGCGTGACACCCCTGGTCGACGGCACGGCGATGGACAAGGCGGCCACCCCGCTTGTGGGCTGGGACCTTGCGACGGATCCGGACTTTAAGTCCATCGTCAAGACCGGTGAGCGCAAGACCGACGCCAGCGTTGACTTCACCGTCAAGCTGATTGTGGAGGGTCTAGAGCCGGGGACTGATTATTTCTATCGCTTCCGTCATGATGCGGAAGTCTCCCCAGTGGGCCGCCTGCGCACCCTGCCGAAGGGCGCACTGGACGCCCTGCGCATTGGCGCCGTGTCCTGCTCCAACTATCCGGCCGGCTTCTTCCACGCCTATCGGCATCTAGCAGGCCAAGCAAACCTCGATGTGATCGTGCATCTGGGCGATTATATCTATGAGTATGGCGCCACGGGCTATGCCAGTGAGCTGGCCGAGAAGATGGGCCGCGTGGTCAAGCCGGCAACGGAAATTCAGTCTCTGGAGGACTACCGCACCCGCCTCGCCCAATATCGGACGGATCCGGACCTTCAGGCTGCCCATGCGGCAGCTCCCTGGATCGCCATCTGGGACGATCATGAGACGGCCAATGATTCCTGGAAGGACGGTGCGGAAAATCACGATCCAGAAAGCGAAGGCCAATGGGCCGCCCGCAAGGCTGCCGCGATCAAGGCCTGGTACGAATGGATGCCGGCCCGCGAGCCCGAGGACGGCAAGGCGCCGTTTGAAACCTGGCGCGCCTTTGATTTTGGCGATCTGGCCCAGCTCGTCACCTTTGAAACCCGCCTGTCTGGCCGCACCAAGCCGGTCTCGCTGTTTGACGATCTGCCCTTCATCGAAACGCCATTTGATTTCACAGATCCGGACAATCCGAAGCCGATCACGGATCCGGCGATCCTTGCCGGTCTTGACCCGGCCGCGGTGCGCACCCTGCCGACACCCTTCGACATGACGGGAGAGGCACCGCGCCCCATTCTTGATTACAACCGGATCAAGACCATCGATCCCCAGAACCTGCCTGAGGGCGTGATCTTCCTGCCCAACACGAAGAAATTCCGTGAGGAAATCCTGGCCGACGGCGCACGCCAGATGATGCCGCCCACGGAGGAAAAATTCGTGACCGAGACGCTGGCCGAGGCCGGCGCCCGCTCCCTGCCCTGGTCGGTCATCGCCAATCAGGTGATCATCGCACCGGTGGAAACGCCGGATCTGGACGAAGGCCTGAGTGATGAGGCCAAGGCCGCTGCCGTGAAGCAAATCCCGGCCCTTGGGCCGTTCTTCGCCGTCAGCAAGCTCGGCCTGCCCTGGAACCCGGATGCCTGGAACGGCTACAGCGCCCAGCGGGACCGGCTGCTGGACGCCTTCGCGGCAACGGACAGCGATGTCGTGGTCCTGACCGGCGACACCCATGCCTTCTGGGCCAATGATCTGAACGCGCCCAGCGGCGCCCGGGCGGGCGTCGAGTTCGGCGTCACATCCGTCACCTCACCCGGTATCGGCGCCTTTTTCGGCATCACGGACGGCAGTCTTGGCGCCCTGTTTGAAAAGGACAATCCGGCCGTGCGCTACAACAATGTGGATGAGCGCGGCTATGTCCTCCTCACCCTGACGGCAAGCGAGGCGCGCGCCGAGCTCATTGCGGTCAGTGATGTGACGAAAAAGGACTTCAAGGCCAAAACCGTCAGCACCTGGATTGTGCCCCGCGGCGAAGCCATGCGCAAAGGGTAACCGGCCCGCAATGCTTGGACGGGGCGGCGCGATCACGCCGCCCCTCTATTGCGGCCAGCAGACGCCGGCACCGTCGATAGGCGGGCGCATCCCGTTCACTTCATCTTCCGCCCGCAAACCTGGATCGCGCCGCTCCGCCCCCCAAGGACGGGTGGGAGAGTGACGCTCAATACCCCTTGGTCTTACAGGAAGCTCGGCTTGTCATAGGCCTGATAGAGGACCGGGTTTTTAGCCTGCTTGAAGCCATGAAGGCGGGTCTCGAACAGCGTCCGATCAAATCCACTCTGGGGGACAGGGTCGCGCGGTTTGGGGTCCATGTCGCATCGATAGTGCAGATTGGCCAAGTCATGTCGCTGGGCATTTGGCCATCTCCGCGCGGGCTTCATCGATCAGACTGGTGACCGTCGCTCCCCCTTGAGGGATCCCTCGGCCGCCGGCGCAGCCCACTCCCTGCGGACGACCGCGACGGATTATGCGCATTTTACCGCGCAGATCTGCCGGGGAGACGGGCTTGAGCAGGGCCTTGCGCAGGAGATGCTCCGTCCCCAATCACCGGCGCCCGGTGTGTGGTGGCGCCGGTTTATCGCGCCCGTAGGCGGAACGGTTTCCTGGGGCCTCAGCTGGGGCGTTTTGGACGTGGACGGACGGCGTTTGCATTTCCATTGGGGCGACAATGGCGCTTTCAAAGGCCTTGTGGTGTTCGAGCGTGAGACGGGCAGCGGCTTTGTCTATTTCGCCAATGGACGGAACGGTCTGCAGCTGGCGCCGCGCATGGGCGAGCTGTTCATGGACCGCTCTCTGCGCCCCATCCTGCGCTGGCTTTATTGAGGCCCGCGTCGCGGGCGGGACCGGGCGCTTCGGCTCCGCCTCCGCTTCTTCC
>CAYUYV010000184.1:0-5640 GCA_964449455.1 uncultured Alphaproteobacteria bacterium
CGCAGACGGACGTGCCGGGACTTCTCATGCGGACTTCTGATCCACGACACTAGCGATCCATTGACGTCCGCTTTTGGATAGCAACGGACACTCCTCTCTCGTTTTGGAATGTCTGTTCAGGACCAAATCCGGTCATTCTGATTGAGAATGAGCCCTAGCCATAAGGTCTTGTTGAGTCCCCCATGGGTATTAGGGGATAAATGAGCAATGGGCTGAACATATGCCGCCGTGTGGCCCTAACCTTCACAGGTCCATCCATCCTCCGTGGCAGGAGAGAGAGAAAGAGAACGGGTCATGCCGAGAATGGACATTCCCAGATTGAAGTTCTCAAAAGTCTATCCTTTGTATGTTCAAAAGGCGGAGCGCAAGAGTCGAACCAAGGCAGAGGTTGATGAAATCATCTGCTGGCTGACCGGATATGATCAGGGCGGCCTGGAAAGGCAGATCTTGAACGAAAGCGACTTTCAAAGCTTCTTTGACGATGCGCCTTGCATTCATCCGAACAGTTCACGGATCAAGGGTGTTGTGTGCGGGGTTCGGGTCGAAGACATTGAGGATCCGCTCATCAGAAACGTCCGCAATTTGGACAAGTTGATCGATGAGCTGGTGAAGGGCAAAGCGATGGAGAAGATCCTCAGGGCGTGACCGGTTTTGCGCCTGCTCAGCGCAAAGCAATGATCGCGTCCACGCCTTTGGGGGGGCCTCACCCCTCCCCCGTGAGCCGGTCCACATAGGCGGGCACGATCTCGCTGGCCTTGCCATAGATGCATTCGGAAAACAGATAATCGCCTTCGGATGGTTCCAGGTTCAGCTCCACCGTATGGGCGCCGGTCTCCCTTGCGATCATCACAAAACCATTGGCAGGGTAAACAGCGCCACTGGTGCCGATGGAGATGAACAGGTCGCATTTGAACAGAGCCGTCTGGATGGCGTCCATCTCGTAAGGGATTTCACCAAACCAGACCACATCGGGCCGCAGGGTGCCGATACTGCCGCAGGCCGGGCAGACCGCATCGGCGGCCAGATCCATGGTGGCGGGCCGGCGCGTCCCGCAATTGTTGCACAGGTCCTGGTCCAGAACGCCATGCATATGGATGATCCGTGTGCTGCCACCCTGTTCGTGGAGCGTGTCCACATTCTGTGTGACGACCAGCACGTCGCCCTGGCGGTTTTCCCGATAATGATGTTCAAGCTGGCCAAGGGCAAAATGGGCCGGATTGGCCTTGGCGCCCTTCAGATTCGCGCGGCGGGCATTGTAGAAATCCAGCACGAGCCCCGGATTGCGGGCAAAACCTTCCGGCGTTGCCACATCGCTGAGATCATATTTCGTCCACAGACCATCCTTGTCCCGAAAGGTACCGAGGCCCGACTCGGCCGAGATGCCGGCCCCAGTGAGGATAACAATGCGTTTGTAGCTGGCCATCACCCATCCCCTCTCCTGTCCGCGTTGCGCTATAGAATATAATAGCGCTCGGGCGTGTATTCCGCGCCGCCATGGCTACGGAAACTGGAGAACAAGGTGAACCGGGTCACGGGGAAAGGGTCAAGGGCAAGGCCCCCATGGCTCTGGAGATAGGCCTCCAGCTCCGGGCCGGGTGGCTCGCGGAAGCGCGCAAGGGTCACATGGGGCGTGAATTTGCGCCGGTCGATGTCGAGCTTCAGGCGGTTAAGGGCCCCATCGACTTTTTCGGCCAATGCCGCGAGTGCCGGATTGGGTGCCACCCCGGCCCACAATGCCCGCACGGGCCGTCCGAATGTTCCCACGCCTTCAATCCGAATGCTGAAAGGTCTTGCAGCGAGGCCTGAGAGAACATCGTCCACATCTTCGGCAATCCGGGGGGCTACGTCACCGATGAAGCGCAAAGTGAGGTGCATGCCCTCCGGATCGACCCAGCGGGCATTGGGCAGCTCGCCCTGCAGGTCGCTCAGGGCATCCTGAACATCTTCCGGGATTTCCAAAGCCACGAACAACCGCATGGCTGCGCCTCAGAGACAGGGACTGGGATAGCGGCGATGGATCTCCCGAATGCCGCGCATGAGATCATCCGTCAGTATCAGGTCGAAGGCGTCGATATCGGTCTTGAGCTGTTCCATGCTCGTCGCGCCGATAATGGTCGAGGTCGTGAAGGTGCGCTGGTCGCAGAACTTGATGGCCATCTGTGCAGGGTCAACGCCATGGGTCGCCGCAAGATCCAAATAGGCATTGATGGCTTCTTCCGCACTCGGTGTTTCATAGCGCTGGAGCCGGTCGAAAAGCTGCTTGCGAGACCCCTGGGGCAAGGCTCCGCTTCGGTATTTGCCCGTGAGGTAGCCTTGCGCCAACGGGGAGTAGGCGAGCAATCCGACATCTTCACGCATGGCAACTTCACCAAGCCCCATGTCGAAAGCCCGTGAGATCAGATTATAGACATTCTGGATGGAGACGATCCTGGGCAGGCCTTCCCGTTCGGCCACCCGCACAAAATCCATGACGCCCCAGGGGGTGTCATTGGAAAGACCCACATAGCGGATCTTGCCGGCCCGGACCAGCGTGTCCAAAGCCCTTAAGGTCTCCTCTGCGGGCGTCTCATCATCGTGGAAGGCCCGTTCGCTGCCGAACAGGGCCACGGGCCTGTCGGGCCAATGGAGTTGGTAAAGATCAATATAATCCGTCTGAAGACGGCGCAGGCTGGCCTCGACGGCTTCTTCAATCTGTTTGGCATTGTGCCGGCGCGTGCCGCCGTCGCTGGTGAACCAGGTCATCGCCGGATTGGGCCCTGCAATCTTGGTGGCGAGGATGACCTTGTCCCGTGTGCCGCGGGATTTGAACCAGGTTCCGATGATCTGCTCGGTGGAGCCTTGGGTCTCTGCCTTGGGCGGGATCGAATAGAGTTCAGCTGTGTCGAAGAAATTGATGCCCCGGTCGATGGCGTAATCCATCTGGCGGTGGCCTTCCGCTTCGGTGTTCTGCTGGCCCCAGGTCATGGTGCCAAGGCAGATCTGTGACACGGTGATCGGGGTCCGTCCGAGGCGGCGATATTCCATGGCGTGATTCTCCGTAGAAGGGGTTTCGGATCGATCAGTGTCAAGATCGTTGCCCAGTGCGGTGCGCCTCCCCTGGTCCGGCCGTCCACTGATAGATATGGACATGGCGCTTGCCGCCCCGCGCAGGATAAGACCGGGTGGTGATGGATTTGAGGCGGAACCCCGTCTTGGTCAAGACGCCGATCGATCCGTGATTGTTCGCAAATGTGATGGCATAGACCTGGCGCACTTTGGCCACAGCGGAAAACCACGAAAGGCCTGCCGTGACCGCCTCGGTGGCAAGACCCCGGCCCCAATAGGGCTGGCCCAGCCAATAACCGAGCTCGCCGCGCCGGGTCCCGAACCGGCTGAAACGCACACGAAGACAGACCGCGCCGCAGAATGCGCCTGTTTCGAGATCTTCCACCGCGAGAGAGCAACCGACGCCCTTGGCCCAGTCCCGCGCCTCGACGGCGATCCAGTCACGGGCTGCTGCTTCGGAATAGGGATAGGGAATGCCGCCGGTCTGTTTGACCACGTCCCAATTATCCATGAGCGTGGTTACGGCCGGTGCGTCGCCAGGGCGCAGCCGGCGTAGGCGCAGGCGATCCGTGCGGATCGGAAGCTGGTCGATCAGGGCCTCAGCTTCGATAGTCCGCGTTGATCGCAATGTAGCCATGGGTGAGATCGCAGGTCCAGATGGTTGCGGTCCCCGTCCCCAGCCCCACATCCACCGCGAGATCAATGGTCTGCTCCTTCATGTGGCGGGCCAGGGCCGCTTCGTCATAGGCCGGATCCCGCGCGCCTTTGGACGCGACGGGCAAATCCCCAATCCGAATGGTCATGGCGGACGGGTCGAGGGTGACCCCCGCCTTGCCCACGGCCATTACGATCCGGCCCCAATTGGCATCCTCCCCCGCGATGGCCGTCTTGACCAGGGGGGAATGGGCGATCGACCGGGCGATCAGGCTGGCCCCCCGGGTGGTCTCGGCGCCTGTCACCGTAATCCGGATGAGTTTCGTCGCCCCTTCTCCGTCGCGCACGATCTGGAGGGCAAGGTCATGCATCACGCTGTGCCATTTGGCCCTGAAATCCGCGAGCCGGCGATCACCGGCCCGGTTGATGGCCGCGTGCTCCCTTTGACCGGTCGCGAAGGCAAGCACGGTGTCATTGGTCGAGGTGTCCCCATCCACGGTGATGGTGTTGAAGGTGTCGCGGACGCCGAGCAGGAGGAGCGTCTGGAGCACGGATCCGGGCAGGGTCGCGTCCGTGAACAAAAAGGCCAGCATGGTGGCCATGTCCGGCGCGATCATGCCGGAGCCCTTGGCAATACCGTTGATGGTGACGGGCACGCCGTCGATTTGCGCTGTTGCCGTGGCGGCCTTTGGGAATGTGTCCGTGGTCGTTATGGCCTTGGCCGCTGCGGCCCATTGTTTCGCCGCTTTGCCGGCTGGTGCTGCCACCGAGTCCGGATCGCACAGGTCCGGCAGAACCTTCACGATGGGATCCGTGGGCAGCGGTTCGCCGATGACGCCTGTTGACGCGATCATCACATTTTTCTGACGGCACTTGGCCGCTTTTGCGCCGGCTGCGGCGATGGTCTTGACGGCGGCCATGCCCGATTTGCCCGTAAAGGCATTGGCATTACCGGCATTGACGATCAAAAGACCCGCTTCTGCGCCGACATTGCGGTCAAGATGGTTCCGGCACCACTCAACGGGCGCCGCCGCCGTGGCCGATTGGGTGAACACGCCGGCGGTGGTCGTGCCGGCCGCGAATTGCGCCACAAGCAGATCCGGCCGGCCTTTGTATTTGATGCCCGTCGCGGCGGTTGCGATGGCCACTCCTTCGACGGATGGCAGATCAGGCAGGTGGTCCGGAGCGAGGGGCGACCGGGGCGGCGCGCCGCTGCCCTTGGGTTCCGGTTCGCCAGCCTGTGCCTGACCCTCGCCGCGGCGCTGCAGGGCGCCCTTGAGGACCGAGGAGAGGGCGTGATTGAGATCGAGCCGGCTCCCGGCGGCCAAGCGGGCCCCGCCCTTCTTTAGCGTTTGACCGGCCTTGGCCGTGTCTTTGCTCGCTGTGTCCTTGGCTGCGGTTTTGGGTACGGCCTTGCGCCGGGTCAGGGCCGCTCCGGGCTTTTTGGGTCGACTCGCCATGGCAGCCCCTCATATCGACGGCGGCAGGTGTATGCCCTGCCTATGGTTCTTAATGCGCTATTGCCTGAGTTGTTCCTGCTTCGTCCACCGGACACAAGTGTCAAAGGCCGAAATGATAAGGCGCCAGAAACCACGCCAGAACACTGGAAAAAACCAGAAGGGCGAAGGCGATGAGGAGGGCAATGCGGGCTGTGATGCGGCTCATGATGGGCCCCTTTAAACTGTGATGCCTCTTTTTTGCGGCGTCGATCGGCTTTCGCGCAAGGCCTTGTGCCCCTATATCCGGCAAGCATGATCAGGCGGCGCGCGGGATCGAACGGGGCCGGGCGCCCGGCTAAATCCTTTGCATGACCGCCAATCCTCTTATAGTGCAGGGCGAGCGAGGGGTTGGGGACCCGGAGGCGGTCCGGCCTGGCTGGGGGCGGCATCTGACATACCCCAGATCTGACATACCCCAGAGAAGTGCCCTAGAGAAATGACA
>CAYUYV010000184.1:5740-7685 GCA_964449455.1 uncultured Alphaproteobacteria bacterium
ATCTGACATACCCCAGATCTGACATACCCCAGAGAAGTGCCCTAGAGAAATGACAGAAGCCCCCAGAGAAATGACAGAAGCGACGAGGACATCGGCATGTTGGGTTTAGGCGCGGTTGCGCGGCGGTTTTTCGGCACGTCCAATGAGCGGCAGCTTAAACCGCTGTGGACGCAGGTCGAGGCGATCAACGCGCTCGAAGCAGGGCTGACGCCGCTCAGCGACGATGACATCCGCGCCCGGACAAGCCAGTTCAAAGAACGCATCGCCAATGGCGAGAGCCTGGATGCTCTGCTGCCGGAGGCCTTCGCCACGGTCCGTGAGGCCGCCAAGCGCACCCTGGGCCAGCGCCATTATGATGTGCAGCTTCTTGGCGGGATCGTCCTGCACAGCGGCATGATCGCCGAGATGAAAACCGGTGAGGGCAAGACCCTTGTCGCCACCGCGCCGGTCTATCTCAATGCCTTGGCCGGCAAGGGCGTCCATGTGGTGACGGTCAACGACTATCTGGCCAGCCGCGACGCCGAATGGATGGGTCAGGTTTACCGCTTTTTGGGATTGTCCGTGGGCTGTATCATTCATGGCCTGGACGACAGCGAACGCAAGGCCGCCTATGGCGCCGATGTGACCTATGGCACCAACAATGAATTCGGCTTCGATTACCTGCGCGACAATATGAAATACAGCCTGGATCAGATGGTCCAGCGCAGCCATAACTTCGCAATTGTGGATGAAGTGGATTCCATTCTCATCGACGAAGCGCGCACGCCGCTGATCATTTCCGGCCCGACCGACGATATGTCGGAGCTTTACAAGATTATCGATACGGTGATCCCTCAGCTTGAAGAGGAACATTACGAGGTTGATGAAAAAGCCCGATCCGTCACATTGACGGAAGAAGGCAATGAACAGGTCGAAGACCTGCTGCATGCCCTCGACGATCAGCGCCTTGAAGCCGATCCTGACGCATCACCGCTCATGCAAGGCGATGGTCTTTATGACATCGCCAATGTCTCCATCGTGCACCATGTGAACCAGGCCTTGCGGGCCCACAAGCTGTTTGCGCGGGACAAAGACTATATCGTTAAGAGCGGCCGGGTCGTGATCATTGATGAATTCACTGGACGGATGATGGAAGGCCGGCGCTATTCGGAAGGCCTGCACCAGGCCCTTGAGGCCAAGGAAGGCGCGATCATCCAGCCGGAAAACCAGACCCTCGCCTCGATCACCTTCCAGAACTATTTCCGCCTTTACGACAAGCTTGCCGGCATGACCGGGACGGCCATGACGGAAGCCGCGGAATTTGAGGACATTTACACGCTTCGCGCCAGCGAGATGCCGACCAATGTGCCAGTGGCGCGGATCGATGAAGATGACGAGGTCTATCGCACGGCCCGCGAAAAATATGATGCCATCGTCGAAGAGATCGAGGACTGCTTCAAGCGCAAGCAGCCGGTTCTTGTGGGCACGACCAGCATCGAGAAATCAGAATTCGTCTCTGAGCTGCTGAAAAAGCGCAAGGTGAAGCACAATGTGTTGAACGCCCGCTTCCACGAACAGGAAGCCCAGATCGTGGCCGAGGCCGGCGTGCCCGGTGCCGTGACGATCGCCACCAATATGGCTGGTCGGGGTACGGATATTCAGCTTGGTGGCAATCTGGACATGCGCATCCTGAATGAGGCCGCGGAGATCGCCGACCCGGCCAAGCGGGACCAGGCCATCGAGAAGATCAAGGGCGAGATTGCCGAGCGCAAACAGGCGGCATTGGAAGCCGGCGGCCTTTATGTGATCGGTACGGAGCGCCATGAGAGCCGCCGCATCGACAATCAGCTGCGCGGCCGCTCCGGCCGTCAGGGCGACCCGGGCCGATCCAAATTTTATCTCAGCCTTGAAGACGATCTAATGCGCATCATCATGGCCGAACGCCTGGATGGCATTCTCCAGCGTC
>CAYUYV010000185.1:0-7659 GCA_964449455.1 uncultured Alphaproteobacteria bacterium
CTCGATGTCGAACTGGGTGCGCTGCTCCAGGCGTTGGGCCTCAAGAAGCTTGCCTTGCTCCGTGAACACCTCGAGCTGGTGCTTCAGTTCCACCTTGATGCGCTCGATGGCCTGCTCAAGGGTCGGACGCGGCGTCACATAGTGGGAATTGGCGTAGACCTTGACGAATTTCAGGTCCTTGGACTTGTGCCCCGTGAGCGGATCGAATTCGACAATGGTCTCGATTTCATCCCCGAACAGATCAATCCGCCAGGCCCGGTCCTCATAGTGGGCCGGAAACAGCTCCACCACGTCGCCGCGAATGCGAAAGGTGCCACGGGCAAAGGCCTGGTCATTGCGCTTGTATTGCAGCGCCACGAGCTTGCGCTGGAGGTCCTGCCGGTCGATCCGATCCCCCACCTTGATGGAGAAGGTCATTTCCGAATAGGTCTCGACCGAGCCGATACCGTAAATGCAAGACACGGACGCAACGATGATTACATCGTCCCGCTCCAGAAGGGCCCGGGTCGCGGAGTGGCGCATCCGGTCGATCTGTTCGTTGATCGAGCTTTCTTTTTCAATATAGGTGTCCGTCCGCGGCACATAGGCTTCCGGCTGGTAATAGTCGTAATAGCTGACGAAATATTCGACCGCATTCTCCGGGAAGAAAGTCTTGAATTCTCCATAGAGCTGGGCAGCCAGGGTTTTGTTTGGGGCGAGGATCAGGGCCGGCCGCTGGGTCCGCTCGATAATATGCGCCATGGTGAAGGTCTTGCCGGAACCGGTGACCCCGAGCAGCACCTGATCCCGGTCGCCCACCTGGACGCCGGTCACCAGTTCGTGGATGGCGGTTGGCTGGTCACCCTTGGGCGTGAACTCGGATTTGAGCTCAAGCTGGATGCCGCCTTCGGATTTCTCGGGACGCTCGGGCCGGTGGGGAATCCAGATCACTGGATTGGGCGCTTCGCCAAAACCGGCCCCGTTGTTATACGGGCTCATGCCCTGCTATATGGCCCGCTTTATCTGGTATGACCAGTCCGCCCCCGCGCCCGATCGCGTTCCAGGGCTCAGGATGCGTCCGGATCGGGGCATGGCGCGATGATGAAGCCCTTGGGTAGGGTGGTTCCGGTCCCACAGGCCCGATCGAGCTGGTCCTGGGTCAGTCCGCGAACACCCGTCAGGTCGGCCCCGTCAAGGCGCACCTCATCCAGGGAGGCCTGTGTCAGGGACGCCCGGCGCAGATCGGCCCCGTCGAGAATGGCGCCATCGAGATAGGCGCCGGAAAGGTCGGCGCTGTCCAAACGGGCGCGGGCCATGTCGTTGTACCGCAGATCTGCATCCCGCAGGACCGTGTTGCTCAGTTCAGCTTCGACCAGAGTCGTCTCCGTGAAGGTCGCGCTGGTCAGGTCCAGGCCGGCCATGATCGCGCCGGAGAGATCGGTCTGAGAGAAATCTGTGCCGGAAATCGTGGCGTCGGAGAGATAGGCAAAGGCCATATTGGCCCGGCTGAAATCCACATCGGTCAGATTGGCCCGGCCGAACCGCGCCCATTCAAAGCGTCCGTCGGTCATCTGGGCATTGGTCAGATCGGCCCGCCAGAAATCCGCGGCTGCCGCGTCAACGCCCTGGAGATTGACACCCGTCAGGACCGCCGTAGCGAGTTTCGCATCCGCCAGCTGCGCGCAAATGGGATCGATCTCCGGCTCATCATCATCGCGATAGCAGCCAAGATCCGCGCCCGCGAGTGTGGCCTCTTCCAGAAAGGCGCCCCGAAGATCCGTGCCCCGCAGATCGGCGCTGCTCAAATCGGTCTTGCGCAAGCGGGCTCCGGACAGATTGGCGGTGGCGAGTTCGGCATTGTCGAGCTGCGCCTCCTGGAGCCTGGCATTGTGCAGGTCCTCGCCGAACAGGTAAGCATCGCTCAGTCGTGCGCCACGCAAAAACAGCGGCCGATGATAGAGCCGCCCCGTCAAGGCTGCATCGATCCAGACTGCGACGCCCCCGGCCGCTTCGTCAGCCTCACTCTCAATTTCGGGACGCCCGGCGCCCGGCGGCAGTTCCGTGGGCGCCACCGGGCCCTCCCGCCCGTAAAGATCGGCAAGACCGGTCGCCGTCTGCCAGACCGCGCCCGCCATCACCAAACCAAGCAGCACGCCATCGATGACCGCGCGATGGGCGAAGGCCCGGATCAGCAGCATGACGCCGACAATCGGCAGGACCAGGAGCATGACCATGCCAACGGTCGGGAAAGCGAGCAGTTTCCAGGTGAGGGCAATCAGGATCAGGAAAAACAGGGGATAATAGACAGTCTGCGTCAGAACCCGCAGCACCGGATGGCGCTGAGCGGAAAGGATCGGTTTGCGAAAGACAGCGATGTCCTCGCTCTGGGCCTCAAGCCGGCGCCAATGGCGCAGGTAAAGGCTGAGATAGATGCGCAGGGCAATGAGGGCCACTGGCAGAAAATAGAGGAGCTGGCGCGCCGATGTTGCGCCCAATATGGGAACATTCAGCTCCACCGACTGGGGTGATAGCAATCCGGCATCGGAATAACCCGACATGACGAAGCCGGTAATGGTCAGGGCCAGGATCGCGAGGGTGAGCTGATTGATGGTCCGCGCCGTGTCCTCCTGGGCAAGCAGGAGCTGGATTTGTGTCGGCGTCGGGCCGGTGCCGTCCGGCTCCCTGGTCACCGGGTCCAATGGCGTACTCATCGCTCTTGCTTCCTGGTTTGGGTGGGTCAGGGTCGCCGCGCTGTGGCTTGGCGTTCAGTCGCTGCTGAGCCGGTCGACCAGGGTCTGCATGGAACGGAGCAAACCCTCAAATCCGTCCCGGTCGATGATGGCGGCGAACTCGTCGCGCAAGCTGCGGGTCTGGCTGATATTCTCAATCCGCACTTCCACGATCTTCATGGTCTTGTCCCGATCGGGCCGCAGGAACCAGTCGACCAGGATGGCCTCGCCCCGCGGCGGAATGATCCGGGAGGAGACGACAAATGTGCCGCGTCTGATCTCGCGGGTGTCGTCCACCAGGAAGCGCTCGTCCCGATACCGGTCGAACAAGATGGCATAACGGACCAGAAGATAGTCCCTAAAGAGATCGAAAAAGCGCTCAAGCTGGTCCGGCGTTGCCGCCTTTTTCTGCCGTGTGATCACGGATCGGGCGATAACCCGGATATTGAAGTTTTTGTTGAGAATCTGGCGCAGGCGATTCTGCCGCTGCGTGAGGGAAACGGAGCGATCGGAGATAATGGCGATCACCGTGTCGCCCACGGTCTTGATGTGTCGCCCCAGTTCCGCTTTGTCCGCTTCGGACGAGCCGGCCGGGGGCGGGCGCATGCTTGTGTGCGGCCGGGCGTCAGCCGGTATCATGGCGAGGACAAAAACCGTCAGCATCAGGAAGGCCAGTCCACGCATCGGTCTCTCCGCAAACGGTCAGCAAAGGCTGTCAGGTGTCGCAGGCCCCGCCGGTCAGGGCAAAGGCCTGCTTCCCATTTGGGCCGCCGAGCTGGCCCCTGAAACGTCACTTCAGCAGATCGGCGAGATACCGGAAATAAATCCGCATGCCGTCACGGACATCGCCGTAGCGGGTAAACAGATTTGGGTTCGCCTGGATATTGAAACCCTCATAACGGTCCCGCGTGGCGGCAATGATGGTGCCAGTCTGGCCATCGGAGAAAATGCCTTCGATGATGACGCTGCCAATCCCGACCGACTGCTGATTGATGGCGCGCCCGCCCCGTTCAAGGGGGAAACTGCCCAGGATGTCCCGGTTCGGCTGCACATCGGTCAGGGTCAGGTTGAGAACAAGCGTGCCCTCATCAATAGTGTCGACCACTTCGGCCACCCGTCCGATGCGCCGTTCATACTGGCGCACAAGCGTCCGCTCCAGGAATGACTTGTCCTGTTCCGTCACGCCTTCCTTGGTGCGCGGATCGTAGAAGTTGAAGGCGATAGGTTCAAGATAGACACGGGTGTATTTGCTGAAATCCGTACCCGGACGGACGAGGAGCGTGTCGAAATCGGCCGCATCCGAAGGCTCAAGGCCTTCCCGCATCTCCGGGGAGACGCTGGTGAAGTCGCGGGGGACCGGGAGACGGCCGACCTGCGCGGCTGCCGCTTCTGCCGACGCGGCCGTTTCGGTGGTGGCGGCCTCGGCCTTCGCGGCCTCATTGGCGCGCACGGGCGCGCCATTCAGCGCAAAGCCACCGAAAACGATAAGGCCCATCAGGGCTCCGCCCAGAACGGGATTGCGATAACGGGTGTGCCCGCTCAGTGCCGTGATGCGCATGGTCCGTCTCCTGCTTGCTCGCGAGCCGGGACTTTGTCCCGCGCCCGGTGAAAAGTGCCCCGGCCGCCCCTTCAGAGCCTAGCGCTGGCCGGAACCGGGTTCCAGGGCAACCATGATCACATCCTGGATGCCCGTTGGAGAACACGGCTTGCCCCGATTTGAAACGACTGCACGGGACACGAAAAGAGCCGGAAATGGATCATTTCCGGCTCACATGCACATCTGAAGATTTGACAAGCAGAAGCGGACCTGCCGGGCCTCAAAGGGGTTCGGTCGAGGCCTTCTCGCCAGGTTCGAAGACAAACTGCATCCGCTGACCGGCGCAGCGGGCGATGGCGAATTCGATGGGCCGGCCGTCACCATCCACATTGATGCTCTCCGCAACCACGATGGGCTGGGAGCGGGGCATGTTCAGGTGGCGCGCGTCATTCACCGTCGGCAGGCGGGCAGAGACCCGACTCTGCTTGCGGAAATAGTCATCAATGCCGAATTTCCGCAGGGCCTGAGTGATTGAGTTGGTTTCCCGATAGGCCTCGACGATGCCTTCAAACCGCGCCGACGGGAAGAAATGGGCCGTGATCGTCAGCGGGCGGTTGTCCACCGCATGGATGATTTCCAAAAGGATCACGAGCTGGCCAGGACGCATGCCCAAGCCCTGCGCCACCCGGCCATCGGCGGGCATGTGCTCGCCGCGCACCAAGCGACCACCCGGCACCCGGCCGAGCCGGTTCACATTGTCGCTGAACCGGGTCCGACGGCCGATCAGATAGTCGATCACATCATCCTGAACGAAGGTCCCGCGGCCCTGCTCGACCCGGATCAAACCCCGATCCTGAAGCGAGGACATGGCCCGGCGCAGGGTATGCCGGTTCACGGAGAACCGTTGGGCAAGCTGGGCTTCCGTGGGCAAGCGTGAGCCCGGCGGGAACACCCCACTTGAGATTTCGCTTTCGATGGCCTGGGCGATCTGACGCCACAAGGCAATTCCAGCCATACGTTCCATCTGTCACTCCCGCCGCGATCCGAGCCGTTTACATCCGGCCGCCGCAGCTCACATCTAACGCTCCGCTCGACCTTGTGCCCGCGACCGCAAGGCAGTCGAAACGGGGAAAGAAACGGATGCGAACCTTCACAATTGGGAACTAGTCTACACGATCGGACCAATTCGTCAATGGTTGAGGATGTTTTCCGCGTCAGGACCGACCAATCCCTCGGGGCACGCGCGACGGCCCGTTGGGGAGTCGACAGGACCGTTTTGCCGGATAAAGTGCAACGCGCACCCATGCGCCCCGCATGAGACGCGCCGCCGGACCATCCGCCCCGCACAGCGACGGCGTCCCCCCGGCGCAAGCCCCACAGACTGGTGAACCTGGAGGAGAGGCGACGTGACGTCACCGCGAGAGACCATCCTGTTCAACGGCCGGATCGTCCTTGCCGACACGGTCATCGAGACCGGTCGCATCGTCCTCGACGGTCCCCGCATTAAAGCGGTGGAGCCGGATGGTGACGGGCAAATTGATCTGGAGGGGGACTATCTCCTGCCGGGCCTTGTGGAGTTGCACACGGACAATCTGGAGCGTCATCTGATGCCCCGGCCTGGCGTGTTCTGGCCCAGTTTTGCCGCCCTATGCGCCCATGACGCCCAGGTGGCAACCTCCGGGATCACGACCGTATTCGATGCCGTGTCGCTTGGGGAACGGGACGGGCGCGAGGAGCGGCTGGACTATCTTGATGACGCGATGTCCATCGTTTCCCGGCAGCGGGCGAGCGATGCCCTGCGGGCCGAGCATTTCATTCACTTGCGCTGTGAAGTGCCGAAGCCTGATGTCGTTTCCCTGTTCGAGCGCTATGTGACCTATGACGGCGTGCGGCTCGTTTCGCTGATGGACCACACGCCCGGTGACCGTCAGTTTGCGGATCTCGAACGCTTGCGCGAATACTCACTGACCCATTTTGGCGAGACGCGGGAGGTGTTTGACGAGCGCCTGCGCCACGAACTGGCGCTGCAGGCGGCCCATGCCGTGCCCAACCGGCGCCACATTGCCGAGGCCTGCGCGGCCCGGAACATCATGGTCGCAAGCCATGACGATGCCCGCGAGGCCCATATCGAGGAGGCCCTGGCCCTCGGGCTGAGCATCTCCGAATTTCCCACCACGCAAGAGGCGGCCCGCGCCGCCCGCCAAGGGGGGATGACCACCATCATGGGCGGCCCCAATGTCATGCGGGGCGGATCGGCGTCCGGCAATGTGGCCGCGACCCGTCTGGCGGAGCTTGATCTGCTCGATGCCCTGTCGTCGGATTATGTGCCGTTGAGTCTCATCCACGCGCCGTTCCGCATTGCCGAGACCTGTGGCTGGCCATTGCCCAAGGCCGTGGCGCTCGTCAGCCTCAATCCAGCCCGTATGGCCGGTCTGGAGGACCGCGGGGCGCTGTCGCCGGGTCTCAATGCGGATTTCGTTCGTGTACGGCTGGGCCCGAATGGTCCCGTTGTTCGGGAGACGTGGCGGGCTGGCCGCCGGGTCGCCTGAGCCCGCTGGCTCGACAGTGTCGGTTCCCTAACAGGATCGGATCCCCAATCAAGACATCAAGGAGGCCTGCCATGGAGCGCTATGCCCTCTATTTCGCGCCTGCACCGGACAGTGATCTCGGTGCCTTTGGTGCGGCCTGGCTCGGGCGAGATGCCTTTACCGGCGAAAAGCTGCCCCGCGAGGACATGGACGAGGCGCCGATTGACGGCTGGCGGCTTGACGAAATCACCGCAAGCCCGCGCCATTACGGGTTCCACGCCACGTTGAAGGCGCCGTTTGAGCTGAAGCCCGGTGAGAGTGAAGCCGCCTTGATCGATGCCCTCAACGCTTTTGCCGCGCGCACCAAGGCATTTCAGGCTCCGGCCCTCGAACTTGCGTCCTTGGGCGGATTTTCAGCTTTCATTCTCAGTGAGCCATGCCCGGCAATGGATGATTTCGCTGCCGCCTGTGTACGGGAGTTCGACCCGTTCCGCGCACCGATGAGCGATGCGGACCGGGCCCGGCGGCGTCCGGACAAGCTCACCGAGCGCCAGCGGGCTTACCTTGACGCCTGGGGCTATCCGTACGTCTTCGAGGATTTCCTGTTCCACATGACGCTCAGTGAACGCTTGAGCGATCCGGACGAGATTGCCGGCCTCCATGAAATGTTGGAGCCGGTGGCGTCCGTCTTCGGAACATCAGATCTCTTCGTGGATGGCCTGTGCCTGTTCTGCCAGAGCGATCGGGACATGCCCTTCACGGTGCGCCACCGGGCAGTGCTGTCTTGAAGGGCGTAAACGCTCGACAGCCTCGTGTGGCGGGTCAGGAATGCGCCCGAATGATCTGCAGGCTCCGTCGCGAATGCCTGACCCAAGAGCCACACGAG
>CAYUYV010000186.1:0-7459 GCA_964449455.1 uncultured Alphaproteobacteria bacterium
GGGCGTGTCTGGCTTCGCGCTCTCATGGGCCGGTGTGCCGGGTTTGGGCATGACCTCGCCAGACGCGATTGGCGCGACCAATACCGCCATTTCCACCCCGATCAGCTGACAGCACAGCAGTCCTGTCAGCCCCTCTCGGGAGAGGCTGACAGCACCCTCCAACCCATCGCCGGGTCCGTCAGATCTCTCCCTTCAAACCGAAGGAGAGAGCTCGATGATTGTCACCGTTGACGGACTAACCAAGAGTTTTGCCCGCAAAGGCACGGATTCCTTCACGGCCGTGGACAGCGTGTCTTTCTCAATCGCACCGGGCGAACGGGTGGCCTTTATCGGCCCCAATGGCGCCGGCAAATCCACGACGCTGAAAATGTTGACAGGCATTCTCTATCCCACCGGCGGCCACGCGGAGGTCGCGGGCCATGTGCCGTGGGCGGAACGCCAGGCGCTCGCGTTACGCATCGGCGTCGTGTTCGGCCAGCGCTCCCAGCTCTGGTACCACCTGCCCGCCCGGGACAGTTTTGACCTCATCGCACGCATGTATGCCATTCCGGACCAGGACTATGCCCGCCGCCTCGACCATGTGGTGGATGTGTTGCGCATCGGCCATCTGATCGGCCAGCCCGTGAAGAGCCTGTCACTGGGTCAGCGCATGCGCTGTGAGATTGCGGGCAGCCTGCTGCATGGCCCCTCTGTGTTGTTCCTGGATGAGCCCACAATCGGCCTTGATGTGACGGCCAAGGCTTTGCTGCGTGAGCACCTGAAGCATCTGGCCCAGGCGGAGGACACGACCATTGTCCTCACGAGCCATGACACGGGGGACATCGAGGAAATCTGTGAACGGGTCATTCTGATCAATAACGGCCGGATCCTGCTCGACCGCCCGCTTGAGGCCCTGCGCGCTGAGTTCCTGACGGCCAAGCAGGTGGTTCTGGTGACGGACGAAGAAGCACCGGATCTCGTTTTCGACGACGACATGGCAGGCGTCGAGCTGGCGGCGCGGGACCGCCACCGGCTGACCCTGCGTGTGGATACCGCCAAGACCCGGGTCGACCGTGTGGTTGCCGAGGCCCTTGCGGGCCTTTCCGTTCGGGACCTCACCATCGAGGCCGCCCCTCTGGAGTCCATCATTCTGCGCCTTTATGGAGACCAGCAATGAGACGGCGTCTGAACAGTTTTGCGGCCTTTGTGGCCTTCGGGCGCCGGCGGGCCCGGCTTGAATGGTGGATCATGGCCTTCCCATTGGTGATTTACGCCCTGCTTGTGGGCGTGTTCGCCTCGGTCTTCGCCATCACGCCCTTTGAGGAACTGGGGGATGCGGCTGCATCGGGCGTCACCGCGGCGAGCATGGTCTGGTATGTCGCGATCACGGAATGTGTGACTCTGGCGACGGCCGGCGCCTTCCGGGACATGCGAGACAGCGTGCTGGCCGGAGAATATGCCGCCGGCCTGCACAGGCCTGTCAGCACCATGGTGTTGAAGACGGGCGAATGGATCGGCCGGCTGAGTTTCGATCTACCGGTCTTCGCCGTGGCCGCAACGGCGCTTGGTCTTTACTTCACCGGTGTCTTTCCATTCACGCTGGTGCAGGGCCTGTTTCTCGGCATCTCACTGATGTTCAGTACACTGCTGTTACACTGGATGCTGGCCATTGTGGGTCTGGTGGAAGTCTGGGGGCCTTACGGGCGGCCGGTCTATTGGATGGTCCAGAAAGTCCTGTTCCTGCTCGGGGGTCTGATTCTGCCCATCGCGCTCTATCCCAAGGCCCTTGCCGATGCGGCCTGGGTGACGCCCTTTCCGGCCATCCTGACCGTCCCCGGGCGGATCGCCTTTGACCCAACGCTTGCTACTCTGTTGGAAGGGATCGCGGTTCAGGGTTTCTGGCTGGCCGTCATGGGGTCCCTTTTGGCCCTTGTTCAGGCCCGTGCCAACCAGCGGATTTTGTGGAGGGGATACTGATGATCATGCAAGAGCGCCGGATGGGACTGGGGCTTGCATCTCTTGCCCGGTATGTGACCCATCTCATGGGGCTGTCCATTCGCACGTCGATTCTTGAACCACGGGTCTTTGTCGTGATGAACACGTTGATGCTGGTTCAGAACTTCATCATGTTTGCCGTGTGGTTCATCTTTTTCGCCCAATTCTCGTCCTTGAAGGGTTGGGTGCTGACGGACCTTGCGACGCTTTACGGCATGGCGGCATCGTCCTTCGGCCTTGCCTTCGTAATTGGCGGCGGCACCTTGGATATCAGTCGGCACATCCTGAATGGGGAGCTGGACAGCCATCTGTGCACGCCCCGTCACCCATTGCTGGCTCTGGTGTTTCGGGAAAGCCGGATTTCCGGCCTGGGGGATGTGGCGACCGCCTTCGCCATGTGGCACCTGGTGGCCGGATATGGCCTTGCCGATCTCGCCTGGCTCATCCCGATGATGATCTTCGGGGCCATGATCATGCAGGCGGCCGCCATCACATTCCACGCCCTGCCCTTCTATCTGCCCTTGGGCCAGGGCATGCCGGACCGGATTTTGGACGCCTTTGTGCTGGTGTCGACCTATCCCCATCTCGGCTTTGCGTCCGCGGCGAAAATCCTGACCCTGACGCTGTTTCCCACGGGCTTCATCGCCTTCGTGCCGGTGGAGGTCATGCGGACCCAGAATATCTGGCTCTTGCTTGGCTTGGGGGTGGCCGCCATGGGCTATCTGGCCTTAAGTGTCGCGGTGTTCAATCGTGGTCTGCGCCGCTACACCTCGGGAAACCGGATGGTCGAGCTGCGATAACAGCGCATCACGCGGGACGGGCCGAGCCTGTTCCGTGTGATCAGCGTTGACTTCAGCGCTGGTCATGGAATGGTGGCCTCGACGGTCGGCAAAACGCCTATCATGGGAGATCTGGGCCATGACCACAGCACGCAAAGTCTATCGCGGTGACGGGAAGAGACGAATGCTGTCCCTGGACGGCGGCGGCATCCTCGGGGTCATCTCGCTGGAAATCTTGAAGGAAATGGAAACACAGATCCGGGCCGAGGCCGGGGCGGATGACAGTTTCCGTCTATGTGATTTCTTTGACTATTTCGCCGGCACGAGCACCGGCGCCATTATCGCTGCAGGCCTCGCCATTGGCATGTCCGTCGACGAATTGAGCGCGCTGTACAAGGATCACGCCGACAAGATCTTCACACGGGCCTGGATCTGGAACCGCTTGCGCCGCCGCTATGATCACCACAATCTGGCGGAGCTTTTGCAACACTATCTGACCACGAAGACGATTGGTACGCTGCGCGAAGAAGGGGCTATCAAGTCTCTCCTGCTGATCGCAACCCGGAACATCAGCACAAAGTCACCTTGGCTTGTCTCCACCAATGAAGCGGATCTCTATGCGGGACCGACAGGCAAATTGCCCCTCTGGCAGCTCGTGCGCGCCAGCACGGCGGCGCCTTTTTACTTCGCCCCTGAAACATTGCCAATCTACAGCCGACGCGGCGGCGAGCCGAAATTGTGGCTGTTCGAGGATGGTGGACTGACGGCCTATAACAATCCGGCGATGGCCCTGTTCCGCCACGCGGTTCATCCGGTTCACTGGGTCCAGAAGGACGCACCGGTGCCGGGCCCTTGGGACACGGGCGAAGACAAGATGATGCTCATCTCCGTCGGCACCGGCGGGGAGTACAATGCTGAATACAGTCTCAATCCGCGCGGCCAGTTCTTCACGGGTACGGCAAAACGAGTCCCCAGTGACTTGATAGCCGCCATGGCCATCGAGAACGACATCAATTGCCGTACATTCGGGCGCTGTGTATATGGCCCGCGGATCGACTCCGTCCTGAAAAGCCTTTTCCTGCCAGACGATGATTTCGCGACAGCCCCCCGACCCAAATTCTTCAGCTATGCCCGCTACAATCCAGATATTTCAGAGGGCGGATTGAAAACGCTCGGCCTGTCGGATGTCGATCACAAAACCATCGAAATGGACAATATCAGCAAGATCGATGACTTCATTCGTATCGGTCAGAAAGCGGCCGAAGTGGTGGATATGAAGGGCCATTTCCCCACTTTCGTTTGAAACGGACCCGGCGTCCTCCCAAGACATCGTCATTATAGGGCGCACAGCGACCAAGCAATCGAGAACAGCGGCCACAAAGCGCGGCCCTGGATGCTTTGCAATGCTTGCAATGACGATGGGTCTGGATCAATGCCTGTTGGCATCAGCCCGCGATGCGGCCTTCGAGGCGCAGGTCGGCGCCATCAAGATGGGCCTCAACGCGATAGACCGATGCAAGACGATCCGGGGTCAACACATCAGCCGGCGGGCCATCCACAGCGATACGCCCGCCCTGCATGAGCACGAGCCGGTCACAAAAGCGCGCCGCAAGGGAAAGATCGTGAAGCACCACGGCCACCGCTTGCCCCGCCCTGGCCGCATCCCTCAAAACCTCCATGATGGCCAATTGGTGATAGGGATCGAGGGACGCGACCGGCTCATCGGCTAGAATGATATTGCCCGGGCCCGCCAGGACACGAGCAAGGAGCACGCGGGCCCGCTCACCACCCGACAGGCTGGTCACCAGGCGCTGGCGCAAGTCCCCAAGCCCAGTGTCCGCGAGGGCTGCCGTTACAGCATCCTGATCCTCTTGGGACGGACGACCAAGGGGCCGCGCCATCACCGGCCGCCCCAGGGACACAAGGGCCTCCACGGTCAGTGGCCAATGGACGGTCTGCCCCTGCGACAGATACCCGACACGCCCCTCCAGCCGGTGAGTCGCCCAGGAGGTGATGTCCTGTCCGTCGAGCTGAATGGTCCCGGCTGAAACGGGCAAGAGCCGCAACAGCGCGCGGAGCAGCGTTGACTTGCCCGCCCCGTTGGGCCCGATCAGCCCTGTAACCTCCCCGGACCGGACGGCAAAGGAGACGTCTTCGAGCACAGCTCGTCCGTCAAGGGTCACGTGGATCGTCTCAGCCGCAAGGGTGCTCATCGCATGCTCCGCCGTGTCCGGATAACAAGGGCGAGGAAGACCGGCGCGCCCAGAATCGCCGTCAGCACACCGAGCTTCAGTTCCTGACTGGTGGGAATGAGCCGGATTGCCAGGTCAGCGAGTGTGATCAGGATGGCGCCCCCCAGGGCGCTGGGCACCAAGAGGCGCGCCGGATCAGAGCCCACAAAGGGGCGCAGCATATGGGGCACAATCAGCCCGACAAATCCGATACTGCCCGTGACGGAGGCACCCGCCCCGACACTCAGCGCCGTACCCAGAATAACTAAAATCCGTGTGCGCACCAGGTTGACACCGAGCGAGGCCGCCGTCTCCTCCCCCAAAGTGAGGGCCCTCAAGGGTCGCGCTGCCGCCAGAAGACAGGCAAGCCCCCCAAGGATGAAGGGCCCGGCCAGCAGAACATCCGTGTCAGACCGATTGGCCAGGGAACCGAGCAGCCACAGCACCATCTCGGCCAGGGAAAAGGGATTGGGCGACAAATTCATGGCAAGGGACGTCAACGCACCGGCAAGGGACGCGATCCCCACGCCTACCAGGATGAGTGTCAGCACGCTGGTGTCCCGGCGGGCCAGAGCGTAAAGGAGCAGTGTGGAGAGGAACGCCGCCGTCATAGCAAAGCCGGGTACGGCATAAATCGTGATGGCCGCCGCGCCATAATAGAGCGCCAGCACCGCTCCGAGCCCTGCACTCGCCGAAACGCCGATCACGCCGGGATCCGCAAGCGGATTGCGCAAAAGGCCCTGCAGGGCCGCACCGGACATGCCAAGTGCCGCCCCGACCAGGATCCCCACCAAAAGACGCGGAGCCCGGATCTCCTGAACAATGAGGGCAACCCGGTCCGTATCAGGATCACCCGTCAGGCCCTGGATCAAGGCGCCGGGACCGATGGGCGCGAAACCCGTCATGAGGCTCGCAAGGGCCGCAAAGATCAAGACAGCGCCGAGGGCAAGGCTGAGAGAAAGGGATGTTCGGGTCATGGGGCGGGCTCCCTCCCTTCCCGTGTGAAGTCGGCGGCGAAAGCATGGATGGTTTCAACCGCATCGACAGCAAACCAGGCCGAGCAGGCCACCTGGCGGCCTGGAATAAAGACCGTAGGCGTCGTTTCCAGAATAGACTTGAAGAAGGCGTGCCGTTCCAGCGACCAGAAGGTGACGTGGTTGCTGTCCAGATCGAAAAATGCGCCGATGAGGATGTCCGGCGGATCGAGAACCACCCGTTCCAGGTCGACGGCAACCCAGCCCTTGCGTCCCTGTTCGGCGGCCACATTCACCACGCCGGCCCGCGTCAAGACCTCGTCGATAAATGTGCCTTGTCCCGAGGTAAAGCCGCCCGGTGTCAGGTAGAGCGCCCTCGGCCGTTCATCTTTCGGCGGCATCACAGCGCTGATCCGTGCCAACCGCATGTCCATCTGTGTAATGAGATCCGCGGCCCGATCCGGCACGCCAAGAACCTCTCCCATATGGTTCAGATTTTCGACGGCCGTCTGAAGGGAATTGCCAAAGGCGATCTGGGCGACCGGGATGCCGAGGCGATCGAGATGGGCCGTGGCATTGAAGCCGCCACCCCACTGGCGAACCACGAGATCAGGTTCGGCGAGCAGAACCGCCTCGCCGATGGGCCGCACGCGCGCTAACCCCTCCGCCTGCGCCGCAAAATAGGAATAATCCGACCCGGCTGCCGGAGACACGCCAGCAATGTGCTCCCGGTCCGCCAGGGCCATCACATATTGGTCCGCACAATAATCAAGGGACACGATCCGGCGCGGGGCTTGCGCCGCCGCCGGACGGCCGCCGACAAGCACCCCGATCAGAACCAGCATGACCGTCATGGGGCCAACCATCGGTCGGCATGGCTTTGCACACGGCATCAGCGCACCCACGCACGGGCAGGCTGATCGGCAGCAGGAGAATTGGATTGGTCAAAGGGTGTGGTGAAACGAGTCATGGCGGCAGGTCCCTGATATCCAGGGAGCCGGCGGACGGTGCGGCCGGCGGGGCATCCCCAGTGCCCGATGACAGCGTCCGGTCCCGAACGGCTCCTGTTCGGAGTTACACTGTCGCCACGAACGGTTCGTTCTTCCGCGCCCCATGGCACATCCCGGCCCGGGAACAGGACGACGCGATGGCAGGTTTCCTGGCTTGCGGGTCACAGCACCGTGTACGGCCTTCCCGGACCAGCGGGCGTCCCGCATTGGGGGACGACGCGCTCCAGTGGCGGGACCTTGGGGCCGACCTGGCCTCACGGTCCTGTGTACACGGTGCTCTCCGCCTACAGTTGCGGGCTCAGCGCCGGACTTGGCGGACCATTCGGGATTTCTCTCCCGACTTTCGCCTCACCGGCTTCCCTTTTACCCTTCCTTACGGATGGCACCATCTGGCAGAATTTTAGACCAACTGCGGCCGTGCCACAATCACATCTATTGGCTAGTGTCGTGGATCAGAAGTCCGCATGAGACGTCCCGGCACGTCCGTCTGC
>CAYUYV010000187.1:0-4057 GCA_964449455.1 uncultured Alphaproteobacteria bacterium
CATTCGCGACGGAGCCTGCCGATCATGCGGGCGAATGCCTGACCCGCCACACTAGGGTGTCCAAGTGTTTGGCAGCGAGCCGCACAATCCGGGCCGTGCCAAAAGGGAGAGGGCCATGACTGAAACGACACCCTGGACCGTCGACCATATCGAGGCGAATGGCCTGACCTTCGAGACGGCCGTCATAGGGACGGGCCAGGACCTGGTGCTTTGCCTCCATGGCTTTCCCGAGACGTTCTTTTCCTGGCGCTACCAGATGCCGGTTTTGGCGGAGGCGGGCTATACGGTCTGGGCGCCCAATCTGCGCGGTTATGGGGGCACGAGCCGCCCCAAAGGCGTCGACGCTTACCGGCTGAGCCATTTGCTGGAAGATGTTGCCGGTCTTTACGACGCCGCGGTTGCCCGGGGGCACACACCGAAGATCCTGCTGGCCCATGACTGGGGCGGCATCATTGCCTGGTTCTTCATCCTGCGCCGTGTGCGTCCCTTCGAGCGCTTCATCGCCATCAATATTCCGCACCCGGCTCGGGCACGTGACGGCGTGTGGCAGCAGGGGCAAATCGGCAAGTCGTGGTACATTTTCTTTTTCCAATTGCCCTTCTTGCCTGAGCGCATGTTGACGGCCAACGGTGCCCGGGCGATCGGTCAGATCTTCTCCGAGACGGCGGCGCACAAGGATCGCTTCCCCGAGGACACCATCCAGGTGTTCCAGGACAATGCCCTGATCCCCGGCGCGATGACGGCCATGCTCAACTATTACCGGGCGCTTGTGGGCCGGTCCGACATGCGCCGGTTCCTTGCCGAGGGACCCATCGAGACGGACATTCCCACCCTGATGATCTGGGGCGAGGAGGACATGGCTCTCGGCGTCCACTTGACCGATGATACCGAGCGTTACGTGTCTGACTTCACCCTGAAACGCCTGCCGGGTATTTCCCACTGGGCCCAGCAGGATGATCCTGACACGGTGAATGCGCTGATCCTCGAATGGCTGGCCCGTTCGGGTCCGGACGGTACATACGGCCGGCCTTCATGAGTGTACCCGCCACCATCCTGCTTAAGGTCTCAAGGCCGGGCGTGCGGGACGTCCTGCAAGGACCGAAGGTGGCGGCCCAGTGGATCCGCGACAGTTTCCTCAGTGAGCAACGCCAGTGGGCTTTGTGGGTGCCGGTCCTGTTCGGGGCCGGTATCGCGATCTATTTCGTCTTGCCCATGGAGCCGCCCATCTGGCTGGGCGTGCTTCTCGTGCTCGGGGTCTGGACCATCAGTGCCCTTTTGCCCGCAGGCGGGTTTGTGCGCCTTGCCGGGGCAGCGATGCTGATCATGGCCCTGGGCGGGCTTGCGGGCACAGTCCGGACGGCCTGGGTTGCGGCCCCGGTAATCGAAAAGCGCACCCCGACCGTGACCATAACCGGCGAGGTCCTGCGCATCGAAGACCGGGCCAATGGCAGCCACCGCCTGCTGCTTCGTCCCCAGACCATTGAGCGTTCGGGAACCCAGGCGAAGGGCAAGGATGAACCCTTGCCACTGCCGCGCCGGGTGCGGATCAGTGTGCGTCAGGACATGGGGCCGCTGCGCCCGGGGGACACAGTCTCTGTGCGCGCTGTGCTCCAGCCCCCGCCGGCACCCGCCGCACCTGGTGCTTTTGACTATGCCCGGGATGCCTGGTTCCAAGGGCTTGGCGCGCTGGGCTATGCCATGCAAGCGCCGGTGCAGCTTGAGGGGCCGGTCCGGGACGGGATCGGACGCCGGATCGCCCGTTGGCGCCAAGCCATCAGTGAGCGAATTCGGGAGGCGGTCCCGGGGCCTGCCGGGGGGATGGCGGCGGCCGTCATGACGGGGGATCGCGCCGGCATTCCGCAAGAGGATCTCGATGCCTTGCGGGATTCGGGGCTGGCCCATCTGCTGGCCATCTCGGGTCTCCACATGACGGCGATTGCGGCGCTGATCTTTTTCGTCGTCCGTGCCGTGCTCGCCTTGGTGGAGCCCATTGCACTCACTCAGCCGGTTAAGAAATGGGCGGCCTGTGTCACGGTTTTGGGAGCGGCGACCTATCTTGCGCTCTCAGGCGCATCGGTCTCCACACAGCGCGCATTCATCATGGTGCTGATCGCCATGCTGGCGATCCTGGCGGACCGGCCGGCCGTCTCCTTGCGCACCGTGGCGGTGGCGGCGCTGGTGATCCTGATCCTGCGCCCTGAAAGCCTGATGCAGGCAGGCTTTCAGATGTCCTTTGGCGCCGTTACGGCCCTGATTGGCGGCTATGAAGCGTTGCGCCAGCTCATGCGCTCCATCCCGGTCCTCTCCGAGTACATCTCACCGGAGGAGCGGCCGGACCGCATGCGCCGAATGGCCTTGTGGCTGCTCGGGATTGCGGTGACCACGCTGATCGCCAGCCTCGCCACCGCGCCTTTCGCGGCGTTCCATTTCAATCGGCTGGGTCAGCTCGACATTCTGGCCAATCTTGTCGCTGTGCCCGTGTTCTCGCTCCTGGTTATGCCTTTGGCCCTGGCGGCGCTTGCGGCCATGCCTCTGGGTCTCGACGGCCCCATCCTTTGGGCCCTCGGGATGGCAATCGATCTCATTCTTGGCGTGGCCCATGATGTCTCCGCCTGGGACTGGTCTGCCCGGACGGTCGGGTCTATGCCCGGCGAGGCCTTGGCGCTCATCGTGATCGGTGGGCTTTGGCTCTTGCTCTGGACACGGGGGTGGCGCCTGCTCGGGGGACTGCCGATCCTTGTGGGTCTTTCGCTCGCGGCGACGGCGCAAGGGCCGGATCTGCTGGCCGATCGGGATGGCCGTCTTGTGGCCGTGCGCGGTGAGGACGGGGCGCTTCAGCTGACCCATGGCCGCAAAGAGACCTTTACGGCCCGGGTTTGGTTGCGGCGGGAGGGGGATGAGCGCTCACCGTCCCGAGCGAAGGGGATAGATTGGGTCTGCGAAGCGGAGGTGTGCCGGTTCAATGCGCCCGCTCTGGGGGCGGTGGTGTTTACGGAGTCGGAGAAGACCGTGGCGCGCGATTGTACGCAGGCCGACGTTCTGATTGCTGCCTTTCCGGTCCGCACGGGCTGCGAAGGCCCTTCACTGATCATCGACCGGTTCGACTTTGCCTTCCAGGGCGCCATGGCCGTGTCATCAGGCGGATTGGCAAGCGGGGCCAAATTGTCCGTGCGCTCGGCCCGCCAGATCCGCGGGGAACGGCCTTGGGTCCTGCCGCGCCGCCAGCCCTATCACCGCCCAAGGGCCCTGCATCCCTGGTTTAAGGGCGCGCCCTATATGGGACACACGGATCAATAGTGACGCAGCAGGCCGACGAGCCGGCCCTGAACTTTCACCCGGTCCGGCCCATAAATGCGCGTTTCATAGTTCGGATTGGCGGCTTCCAGAGCAATCGTGTCGCCGCGTTTGCGCAGCCGTTTGAGGGTCGCTTCCGCGTTATCCACCAGGGCGACGACAATGTCGCCATTGCTCGCCACGTCGCATTGTTGGATGACCACCGTGTCCCCGTCGAGAATGCCCGCCTCGATCATGGAATCGCCCCGCACCTCAAGGGCGAAATGGGGGCCGCCGCTCAGCATGGACACAGGCACACCGATAAAGTGGCTGTGGCTCTCCAGGGCCTCGATCGGCGTGCCGGCCGCGATTCGGCCCATGACGGGCACTTCGACGCCGCCATCAAGCCCCGGGGCCGGACCCGGCGGCGTGACAGCCTGGATCGGCCGGCGCTGGCCATTGTCAGAGACAATGCTGGGCTCGAAGCGCTGTTTGCGCAAGGGCGGCTGTTCCGGCGCCGGAGCCATGTCATCGGGCAGCCGGCGGATTTCGAGTGCCCGGGCCTTGTGGGGCAGACGCCGAATGAAGCCCCGGTCCTCCAGCGCTGTGATCAGCCGGTGGATGCCCGATTTAGAGCGCAGATCAAGAGCCTCTTTCATCTCGTCAAAGGAGGGGGAAACCCCCGTCTCCCGAATGCGCTCATAGATGAACATGAGCAGTTCGTGCTGTTTCGGTGTCAGCATGGGTCTATCCTTCGGCCAAGTGGCTCCTTCGGCCAAGTGGC
>CAYUYV010000187.1:4157-7353 GCA_964449455.1 uncultured Alphaproteobacteria bacterium
TCCTTCGGCCAAGTGGCTCCTTCGGCCAAGTGGCATTTCCGAAACCAAGGCGCCTTGATCCCTGTGCCCGGTGATCCGCCTGCGTCTCTTTAACCCGCGTCCTGAAATTCCCGTGCCTTGAAATTTCCGCGCCCTTTTGCGTCCCAATCGCGTTTCCCAGCCCGTTCCCGGATTTTCCGCATACGGGCCATGGATCCCATTGCAGGCCTGTTTCTTCAGGCCTGTTTCGACCTGAATTAAGCCTGGAACAAAACCTAAACACGAATGTTCTATGTTGGTTCTAATCCCCCGTCAAGCCCTTTGATTGGAAACGACTTATGCTGCAATTGCACAGCCAGGGGCTTCCTTTTCGCCAGGCCGTTATCGCGGGGACGGACCTTGGAGGCGGGCTCGGAAATACCTGGCCGACATGATGGCAAGGACAACACCCAGTCCGCCCGCCCCATAGGCCGCACCGGTAAAGACATCGAGCCAGGGCATGTCCGGCGCGCCAAATTCCTTGAAAAGAAGAAGTCCGACACTGCCCGCATAGCCCGAAGCATCGGCCAACATGATGAGAAAGCCGGCCGTCCCGGGGAAGCGGGCCGCCGCGATCAGACGGTCAAACAGCATGGCGTTGAACGGTGTGTAGGCAAGATAAAGACCGGCACCGGTGGCGACCATGAAGGCCATGGGGCCGATAAGACCAGATCCCTGGGCCGCGGCGGCACCAGCCAGAAGCCCAGCGCCGCAAATCACAATCCCATGGATGATGGTCAGGGCCCGGAGATTGTCCCGCACGGCCATCACGGCGGCAAGCCCGGCCAGGGCGACGATCGCGACCGGGATCTCACTCAGGGCAAACACCGCTGCGGCATCGGCCCGGCCAAGCGCACGCCAGATCTCCGCGGCAAAATTGTCCCGAAAGTCCCGGAAGGCTGTGAACAGAACATAGGCCGCGATGAGGAGCGCCAGCCCAGGCCCATAGGTACTCAGCACACGGCCACGCTCAGCCGGCCCCATGGGCGCGCGCATGGTCCGCGCCGCTTCATCTGCCGCGTCGGGTGGCGGCAGGGTCGACAGACCCCATACGGAGAGGGCCAGAAGGGGCATGAAGAGCGCGCCCGTGACCGCCGGCATCCACAGCTCGCTCACCCCAGCATATACCATAAGCGCAGCGCCGACCGCCTTCACGGTGCCGGAAGAAACAATGAAACTGGCACACAGAAGAGCACCCAGAAGCTCGCTCGTCCGCCGGCCCTCCAGATAGCCGAACACAAGCCCCCAGATCATGCCGAGCGGCAATCCGTTCACGAACAGCATTGCGATCTTGTAAGGCCCTGGTGCGAGCGCAAAGCCCACAAGGGCAAGCCAGGCCACGCCGATCAGTCCCAGGATGAACGGCGCGCGTCGATGGGCCTTTGCCTCGGAAACGACTTTGATCCCGATGAGTTTGGAAAGCGCGTAACCGAGCACCTGGGCGATCACAAGCGCGACCTTGAAATCGACCTCGAAAGGCCCCGCATCGAAGCCCTCATAGGAAGCCGCCGCGAAGGGCTTGCGAAAGGCATACATGCTGAAATAAGCGCAGAATGCCGCACCGCCGGCCGCAAGGATGAACCTGGCTTTTGATCCGTGTCCGCCGGGTCTGCCGCGCCTCTGTGAGGCCTTGTCTGCTGGCGACATATCCCTGTGCCCCCAAAGTCCATTTGATTGGGCCCCAGTGGCGCAGATCCGCCAAGCCCTGCGCGTCAATCCCGTTTCAAGGGCTCATCGGGTCATCACTCGGGCGGGCTCAATGGTTCATCGACGGGTTCGCCTGACGGCCCGCCAAGGTCTTCCCTCTCACTCCCCAGCTCCAGCAGAACATAAAGGACGACGCCCGTGGCGAGGCCGATCAACGCGTCGGTGGCTGCCAGAACCGCGCCCATGCTGCCCGCAACGCCGACAGATATGGGGTTCTTCAGTTTCTCCACCGCAATCTGGATGCAGACAAAGCCGGTGACCAGCAATGTGATGGAGAGCGCAATGGGCAAAAAGGGACGGAAAAACGTAATGATGGGCAAAAACAGGAGGCAGACGAAGCCAACGAGATAATAGGTATTGAGGCCCCCATAGATTGAATCCATGGCCGAGCGGCCATGGCGATAGCGTTCCGCGATCGTCGCCATAATACCGGTAAAGAGCGGCCCTGCCAGGGTTGGAAGCGGCGCAACCATCGCATGGATGAGATTGCGGATGCCCGTGACCAGATGGACCCGGTCGACGCTGACCTCGATGTCCTCATCGGGACGCAGATGATCGACCCGGTTGATCAGGGATTTGCCCACCACGATATCCCCAAAGGCAATCACGTAAGCGATGAGCGCGGTGGGAAGGGCCAGGACGAAAACATCCAAACCGGGCAGGCCCAGCGTGAAGGGCAGATAGTCCAAAAGCTGATTAAAATCCGGCTGTGTGAGGCCGAATTGAACCTCGGGAATAGGGTATTCCCTCACCGCGCATCCCACTGCGATGGCGATCAGGGTGCCGGGAACCATGCCATAGCTCGAAATGGTCTTCGCCCATGCGTGGCTCTCGACCCATCGTTGAAAGGACCCGGAAAAGAGAACATAGAGGGTCACAAGGCCGCCAACGCCGATCGCGATGGGGGTCGATGCGAGACGACCATCCCCGGTGATTTCGCCCAGGATGGCCGCAATGCCGGCACCGAGCAGAATGCCGGCTTGTAAGGACGGGGGAATGAGCTGGACCATGCGGGCCCCAAGCCCCGTCAGTCCCAGGATGAAAAACAGCGCGGCGACCAGGAGTTGCAGCGCCACAAGAGCGCGCATGGCGTCCGGCCCTGGATCGAAGCCACCCAGAAAGAGCAGGACGAAGGGAATGGACGGCGTGATCCATCCCGGCGCCAGGGGCACCCCGAGCAAAGGGGCCAGCATGTAAATGAACCCTGCAATCACGGTGATTGCCAAGGCTGCGTCATAGGGCACCCCGAGATAGGTTTCGAGGAGAGGAATAATCGCCAGCCCGACCACGCTCATGATCAGGGCTTGGATTGCTTCGGGCCGTTCGAAGCGCGCATGAACGAAGGGCAGCCGTATCTTGAAGGGCCCAGCCGGCCAATAGGGCTGCTCGGATCCCGGTTCTCTGGAACGCATTATCACCCTTTCGCCGTGGTGGAGAGGAGCGCAATGGTCAAAGTCTAGTGTCGTGGATC
>CAYUYV010000188.1:0-7249 GCA_964449455.1 uncultured Alphaproteobacteria bacterium
CAAAAAAAGGGCGCCCACAGGGGCGCCCTTCTTCATGTTCAGTCCCTGACAATGATCAGGGGGCGTTGGACGCCATCGTGTTGTCATTGGCCGCATTGAGCTGGGCCGGTCCGGCGAGGGACGGATAGTCCTTCACCATGCTGACACCATAGAGCGGCTTGTTGACGTTCTGATGGCAGGTCGTGCAGTTGACCTTCGGCGCATCGCCCGTCGAACCAAGGCGATAGTCCGGATAGACCGGGCCCAAGGGCTCAAGATAGTTCACGTTCAGGGACCGGGCCATCTCGATGCCGTGCCATGCGGTGATCCGCTGCGGCGTGCTCTGGCTCCAGTCGTTGAAGGCCCGACTGTTGTGGCAGTAGGTGCAGTTCACGCCCAGCGCATTCGACATGTGGATCATCAGCGCATAGGTGTTTTCCGCATCCCGGGTCAGAGCCTTCTGGGGAGACGCCACGGACTTTTCAGAATGCACACGGATTTCTTCATCCCGGAGCAGATAGTGCGACAGCGTATCGTAGTTCAGGGACGTCGAGCCGATATTCTGAGCCGCCGTGTTTTGGCCCTGACGGCTGCCCATCAGGCCACCGGCCGGGCGCGGACCCGTTTCCTTGAACCAGATATATTGAGGAACGGGCATGCCGCGGTGGCAGGTGTAACAGGTTACGCCGGCCTGCTGCACGTGGGGCACCCATTCCCGGTTGATTTCCCAGGTCATCTGGATCATCCGCCGGGCAACCATATGAGTGTATTTGGAGTCGTCCGCCATATTCTCCAGATTATGGCAGTACGCACAGCCTTCTTCTTCCGGGGCCACCCATTCGGTGATGGCCGCCATGAGCCGGTTGAACTGACCCGTGGTGATATCGGTGAGAACCTGGACATTCTCGTAGAACTCACCGGATTTGGGACCGCTCATGTCGATTTCATAGGGCGGCGGCGGCACCTGGTTAAGGGCCTCAAGCGCTTTGGCCTCGCGCGGATTCTCGAACTGGTTCATGGCTGTGCCGCGGAAGCCCTGCTGGCTGGCTTCGACCGGAGGCCGGTCCCACCCGGAGGTCATGAACATGGCAATCGTCAAGAGAGCGACGATCCCTACAAGGACGAAGAGGAAAAATCTCGACATCACATGTCTCCCGAGGTGGACATTGCGCCAGCGGCCGCAGCGGGATCTTCCATACCCGGATAGATTTCCGGATAGGGCGGAGCCACGTTGTTCTCAACGGCCCAGAGGTACCAGTTATCGACCACGGTTCCAGTCAGCAGGATGCCGATACCGCCGGTCAGGGTCGTGAGGACCGCAAACCACCAGGCCCAGCGGTGGATGGATTCCATGCTGGCATTGAATCCCATGGTCCAGCGCCAGAACAAGGCACCCCGTTCCGCACCGGTGCCCCGGTCCACGATCTGCTCGATTTCCCGGTCGGCGCCGTAGCGGCTGGTGGCCAGGATGGTCCCACCGTGCATGGCGAAGAGAAGCACGGAGCCATAAAGGAACACGATCGACAGGCAGTGGAACGGATTATAGTAGAAGTTCCCGTAACGGATGGAGAACGCCGTTGTCCAGTCCAGGTGCGGGAAGATGCCGAAGGGCACCGCCTCGCTCCAATCGCCCATCAGCATGGGGCGGAACAGGCCGAGCGACAGATAAAGGAAGATGGCCGACGCGAAGGCCCAGGCCACATGGGTGCCCATGCCCAGGGCGAGCGCCCGGGAATAGGTCCGCCACCACCACAGTAAGATGGACACGGTCAGGAAGAAGCCGGCCATGAGCCACCAGCCGCCATCCTGCAGCGGCGGGAAGGCAAGGCCATATTCCGCCTTGGGAGGCTCAAGGGAGAGCCAGAACAGTTGACGGATGAACTGGACAGGATCCCAGCCCACCGACGCCCACATATTCAGGCCAATGATTTCAAAGGCGATGAAGCCGCTGACCAGCGACGCCACGCCTGTCCAACCCAGGAAGATCGGTCCGATCTGCGCGTTACCGATCCGACCCAGCAGATCATTGAACCACGGGGTCCCCTGTCTGGGCTCCTCGCCGGCCGGGAGTGCCACGCCATATTCGGCGGGCCCCCGAACCTGCACCAGTGTGAAGATATTCTGATATTCCGACATCTCTGTTGCTTTCCACCTAAGGGCCAGCCCGACTGTTCCGCCAGATACGCCGCACAATGCGGACCTGTCAGGACCAACTCATATCGACTGTCCAGCGCAGGGTGGTCCGGTGACGGAACCGTCACCGTGACGCCCCTCACCAGATCGGCAGGTCAAGCCACCAGTTCCACCATTCCGGCCAACCGCGGGTCCAGAAGGGTCCACTGATCACGATACAGACAGCACTCCAGAAACCGGCCGACAGCGCCAGGAACAGCCCAAGACGGTGAATGCCGAGGGTGCCCACGGAATAGCCGATGAAGTCCCGGAAATAGGTATCTTCATGGTCCGGAGTCTTAACCGCTTCACCCTTTTGCGGGTTGGTCGAAGACAGAACCAGCGATCCGTGGAGGGCCAACGCCAGCGTCGTCGTGAAGAAGAAGGTCACGGCGAGCATATGGGCCGGATTGTAGTGGAAGTGCAGATACTGGTAGCCCGTATTGGACACCCAATCGAGGTGGCTGAAGATGCCGTACGGGAAGCCGTGCCCCCAGGCCCCCAAAAGCAGTGGGCGGAAGACAACGAGAGTGACATAGGCGAAGATCGCTACACCGAAGGCAAACGGTACGTGGAAGCCGATGCCGAGCTTGCGGCAAATTTCCACTTCACGCAGCGCCCAGGACACGAACGCGCCGATGGCGCAGACCGTCAAGAGCTGCCACAGGCCACCTTCCTTGATAGGAGCAACGCCGAGCCCGTAACTGATGTCGGGCGGGGCGATATTGATCTGCCAAATGTTCCAGATGCCGCCGAGGGAGGCGCCATAAAAGATCAAGGCGATACCAACGACAGTGAAAAACAGGGCAGTGATGCCGAAGAACCCAACGTAGAACGGCCCGATCCAAAAATCGAATAGGTCGCCCCCGATCAGGGTTCCTCCGCGTACGCGATATTTTCTCTCAAAACTGAGCATCGCCATCGCTGGATCCTCCGATATGACAGCGCGCAAGCAGGCCGTTTTAAACGGCGATGAAAGCTTGGGGCGCTCGAGGCCGGACGTTGCGACCCGGCCTCAGGCAATAGTTCAGTCGGGCACCACCAGAAGTGGGGATGCCGCTTTGGCCTCACTGGGCCTGTTGTGTCGCCTCAGCAGGAACGGCGAGCCAATTGTAGCGCTCCGTACCCAGCAGGACGAAATGGATCAGAATGGCCAGCGTGAAGAGGAACGCCGCCACGACCGGAAGGGCCTTGGACGGGTCATACATCTGCCAGATCTTGTGTCCACCAAACATGTCGTCTCTCCTTTACGAGATGTGCCTGGTCATGTGACCGGAAACCCCACGCCTCAGGCGTAAGGCAGCCAGCCCCACGGACGCCATGCCCACACTGCGAGGTGGGCCACCAGGGCGATCAGCATGAAAGCAATGGTACCCATGACCCAATAGCCATGGATTTCCTTCGCCTCTTCCTCACTCATCACGGAGAAAGGGCCCGAACGATCCGGTTCCATCATGTCACCTTCCCTCGGATAGTTGCCTTTCGGCAGTTACCGCGCACAGCCCGCGCGGCGGGGCTACGGGCAACGCTTGGCGTTTCGCCCGGCATGCCGCCCGGATAAGGAATCCGGACGTACATCTCCAGTATACTGATCAGCATTTGATTAGGCAGCCCGACCATTGGCTATCAACTCTTTGGCCAGGGTCACATGCCCCATCGTTACGCTGTCACTTTCCGCAGCCCGCGCCCGGCTTTCGGCCGCATCACGCAATTGTTTGGCTGCAGATATTCTTGTTAGCACCGGATATGTTTCGACGACTTGATCCAGCACAACCTTGGCCTCATCGTCCCAAGGGATTTCTCTATGTAGGCGGGCACGCGTTGCTTCCACCTTGTCGAGTTCCGTTCCCAGCGGGAGGATATGGAACAACGCATCGAACAGACCGTTGCAGATTTCCTGAACCAAATAGGTGGCGCCCGCATACCCCATAAAGGGCGTGCCTGTGTGCCGGCGCACGACGGCGCCAGGAAATGATGCGGGAATGAACTGGGCTCGCCCGCCCGTTTCGGCCAGATACATGCGTTCATTGAAGCTGCCGAACAGAATCAGAGGCGGCTTCTCCCGGATTGCATCGCGCACCGCGGCATTGTCTGGCTTCGCACCGGCCTTGCGGGCAAAGGCAAAGCTACACGGAAGACCCAGTTCTTCTTCGAGGAAATGACGTACACCCCGGGCATAGGTCTCATTGGCGACGATTGCAAAACTGGCGGTGCCGAAAAAGTCCTGAGTCACCGAGCGCCACAAATCCCAAAGCGGTTTGATGGTGGTGTGCTTTTCCCGCTCGATGAACGGCTCAGGATCAAGACCCAGCAGCTCACCCAAGGTGCGCAGGAATTTCGTGGTGCTGTGAAGCCCAATGGGCGCCTGGAGATAGGGCTTGTCCAGGGCTTCGCACAGCATGCGGCCGAATTCCCGGTACAGACAGATATTCACATCCGCATCGACCAGCCGCGGCACATCAGCAAGGTGACTGCCCAGCGGAAAGGCCATATTGACCTCCGCGCCGATACCCTCGATCAAGCGGCGGATTTCGGCGAGGTCCGACGGCATATTGAAGGTGCCATAGGCTGGACCGATGATGTTGACCCGTGGCTTGTCGCCCTCCTTGCGCGGTTTGGCCTTCGGCATCTTGCCGCGCTTAGCGCCATATTCCGTCCACAGCCAGTACAGGGCCCGGTCGGCACTCTGCCACTGGTCCTCATCAATGGTCCGGGGCAAAAAGCGCTGGATATTGGTGCCTTCCGGTGTCACGCCGCCGCCGATCATTTCGGCAATCGAGCCCGTGACCACCACCGCCGGCAGGGCCGGATCAAGGGTGGTGTGGGCCCGTTTCATGGCTTCTTCCGTACCCTTCTGGCCGAGCTCCTCCTCGGCGAGCCCCGTTACCACAATGGGCAATTCATGGGGGGGCAGAGCATCCGTGTAATGCAGAACGGAGGTAACCGGCAGATTTTCACACCCCACCGGCCCGTCAATGATCACCTGCATGCCCTTGATGGCGGTGAAGACATAGACCGAGCCCCAATAGCCGCCGGCGCGGTCGTGATCGAGCACTAGCATCCCACGGCCTCCTCCAGATTGGCGGCTTTCGCGCGCTTGTCGACGGCCCGCTTGCGGAATTCCGGCCGATCCTTGGGCACATCTTCCCAGACACCCGCCGCATAGCCTTCGCCGATGCCGTCGAAAAACGCTTTCATCTCGTCAAAGCGTTCTTTGCCCGCCATGGCCGCATTCACGACCTGCGCGAGGGAACCAGCACCCGCCGGCCCCATCAGGGGACGGGCGGAAATCAGATTGGTGAAGTAGAGGCCCGGTGTGGCCATTTCCTTCGCCTTCTGAACAACAGGCGTCGTGCCGATGGCGAGGTCGGGCTTGAACTCTTCCATGGCCGCCACATCCTGCTCGAGGGATGCCCGGTAATTGACCTGGATGCCACGCGCCTCAAGCCATTCCCGGTCCGGATCCGACCAGCGGGTGCGCGGACAGGCCGTGCCCACATAACGCACATCGGCGCCGCTCTCGACCAGCAGCCGGGCCACCAGAAGCTCCGATCCTTCGTAGCCGGACAAGGTGATCCGGCCTTTGATGGGCATGGCCGACAGGGCCGCATCAATCGCGGGCAGGAAAGTGTTCTGGGCTGCAGCCACTTTATCGGCGGACACGCCGCAGGCCTCGCCGACCCGCGCCAGCCAGTCCGCTGTGCCATCCCGTCCGACGGGTGCGGAGGGAACAATGGGGCGTCCCGCCGTTTCGAATTCCCGGAAGCTTGCCGTGTAGAACGGATGGATCGCGGCGACGGCAGCGCAGTCCAGCGCCGTGTACAGCTCGCGCCATTCCCGGGTCGGAACCACGGGCCCTGCATCAAGCCCCAGCGGCTCCAGCAGCCGGCCAATGCCAACGGGATCGGCCGGGAACATCTCACCCACCAAAGTCACGGTCGGGCGACCACTCGGTGCGGTGCTCGGGGCCTGCACGGGCCCCTGCTCCGCTTCGAGCCGCGCATAGCGCAGCATGGCGCCGGCCAGCACATCCTTTGCCTCGGCATGGGTCGGCACGCCGAAACCAGGGACGTCGATGCCGATAATCCGCACCCCTTCAATCTGGTCCGGAAGAAGCTGCAGAGGAACGCCGGAGGCCGTCGGCACACAGAGATTGGTGACAACCACCGCGTCGTATTTTTCCGGGTCCGCGAGTTCGAAAACGGCGTCCCGGATATCCTCGAACAGCTTGCCCGTCACCAGCGTCTCAGAATTGAAGGGCACATAGCCCACGGTGCGCCGCGCACCGTAAAAATGGGACGTGAAGCTCAAGCCATAGACACAGCATGCCGAACCGGAGAGGACCGTGGCCACACGGCGCATGCGCAGACCGACCCGCAGGGAGCCGAAGGCGGGGCACATGCTTTGGGGCTGGTCATGGGGCCCGGTGGGATAATCGGCAGCATACCGCTCAAGGGTCTCGCTCTTGCCGGCCGCCTCGGCAGCCCGGCGCATTTCCTCCGCACCCGCATGGCACCCCATGCCATCCCCTTGAGTCGCGGCTGCGTTGATCGCGGGGGCCTCGGCGGCCTCGGCGGGGGTGCCGGTCTCCACAGGCGTCTGGCCCGCATCGTCATAGACGACTTCGCCGGTGGCGACGCGGTTTGCCGTGGCGATGTCACCGCCGCTTGGGGTGTTATTGTCTTCTTCGCCGTACATCGTCCGGACCTCGCTCAAACTTTATCGTAGATGACTTCGAGGGAGGGTTTCTCGACCAGCTTGGCGCCGCACATATCCTCGACAGTGGCCGGCTCAAGCTGGACGTTGCGGCCCACATCCTCACCATTAAAGAGGTCAAGCAGACCATCCTGGCTCAAAGGGGTCGGGTGGAGCGGAGGGGCCTCAGCCACATTGGTCGCCAAGGTCTCGAAAAGAGACGCCCACGGACTGCCAGGCTTGCCGACAATCTCATAATTAGCGCTCTTGCGGCGGATATCGTCATCAGCCGGAATGGCGGAGAGCACCGGAATGCCGACGGTCTTGGCAAAATTATGCGCCTCGCCAGTGCCGTCATCCTTGTTGATGACCATGCCGGCCACGCCCACATTGCCGCCGAGCT
>CAYUYV010000189.1:0-7242 GCA_964449455.1 uncultured Alphaproteobacteria bacterium
AAAACGCGCCTCGGGGCCTTTTGGACGACGTTGACGGGCGGACGACTTTGACGGGCGGACGACTTTGACGGGCGGACGACTTTGACGGGGAGAGAGTGGCCAGGCCTTCGGGAATGCCCGGATGCCGGCCAGGGGACGGTTTTCGAAGGCATGGGGTCGAGCCGAGACACTTCTGTGTGAGACCAATGGCAAGCCTGGACCCAAGCGCATCGCATTGGGTTTTCCGTGCCTGCCTGCGCAGGTCCACACCGCCGACCGGCCATCGTCTGGGGAAAAAGATCCGTATGACGACAGAATGCAAGACGCATGATCAAGACGGGACCTTGCCTGTGGACCACCGGCCGCATGGCCGGTCCGTTGGTTCCCATCAAGGCGCCCTCAAGCGTTCCTTGTCCCGGACAACGGCGGTTCTTGCGGTCAGCGCGTCTCTTGGCCTCGGCGGCTGCTCGACTGTCGTATCGGGCACCCTGACGCTTGGAGATTTCTCCAATGTCTTCGGCATGGTTTCCACCCTGTCGACCGGCAAAGGCATTGAGGAGCACCTTCTCTCCTGGGTCATGGGCAAGGACTGCCGCATCTTTGACGGCGTGGTCCGCTCCGACCGGAAGATCTGTGAAGAGAAGGGCTCAATCGGAACGGACAAGGATTTCAAGGGCGTTTATGTGATGATGTTCGGCGAGGAGCTGGAGCCGACCCCGGCCCGCCTCTACGCCAAGGACGTGAACCACAAGCGCCTTGACGAGTTGCGGCCCGCAGAACCCACAAGCGCCCCCTCCATGGCCCGCCCGAAACGCCGTGCAGCGCCTGCCGTCGGATCGGGCCGGTCCGGCTTTGCCGCCCGCCGTTCGGATCAGGATCGATTGGCCTCAGTTCTTGCCGCCACAGCGCCCGTGATCCAGGACCAGACCATGATGCGGACCCTGCAGCGCCCGCCCCAGCGCCCGACCGGCCAGGATATGCCCCCGCGCGACGATGCCACAGACGGGACCTTGATCCTGAGCGCCATTGATCCGGGCCTGATGGCGGACCATCGGCCCAGCCTGAGCCGCACCGTGCGCAAATCAGCGGCAACGCCGAATGCAGGCGTGGCAGCGGCCCAAGGCACCATGCCATCCGGTGACAGCCTTGACCGCTTGAGTGCGCTTTGGTGGCCAGCCGATGGCAGCGAAAGCGTGTTGAGCGGCGGCCAGTCGCTGAGCAAGCCGGCCGGCACGCGCGACCCGCAAGTCGATTACCGCAATGGCGGCACGGCGGTCGAGCTGGTCTTCGGCGCCGAAGACTGAGGGCTCAGACCCTCGCTGAGACTGAATCACAGCCTCTTAGCCGCGCATCATCCGGTCGAGATAGTCTGCTGACTGCATTTCCATCAAACGGGATGCGGTCCGCTCGAACTCGAAGGACCCGTCTCCCGACGGATAAAGGGCCTCCGGCGCGGCCTCAGCGGACGCGACGAGTGTTACCTTGTTCTCATAAAGCGCATCGATCAGCGTCACGAAGCGGCGCGCCTCATTGCGCTTCTCAGGCCCCATGCGGGGGATCCCGTCCAGAAGCACCGTGTGGAAGCGCGTGGCAATGCCGAGATAATCCGCCGACCCCAGGGGCCGCTCGCACAGATCCGCAAAGGCGAACCGGGCCACACCGCGGGCGGCCTGGGGCACGGGAAGGCGCCGGCCCTGGACCTCGATCTCGCACGGCAAACCTCGGTCCATATCCGTCAGGGCCCGCCAGGTTTCGTCCATGCGCTGAAGCGAGTCCTCATTGTCGGGGACGTGATAGACCGGTTTTCCCGCGAGGCGCTGAAGCCGATAATCGCGCCCGCCATCAAGGTGAAGCACATCCATCCGCTCCAGGATCAATTTGATGAAGGGCTGGAACAGTTCCCGATTGATCCCCCCCTGGTAGAGCGCCACGGGGGCACGGTTCGACGTACACACCACGACCACACCATCATCGAACAGGGCTGAAAACAGGCGGCCAAGGATCATGGCGTCGGCCACATCCGTCACCTGCAATTCGTCAAAGCAGAGCAGTGTTGCGTCCAGGGAGATCTGGCGGGCCACCGGCGGGATCGGATCATCACCGACCGATGCAGGAAGGCCTAGCGCACGCAACTGACGGCGCTTTTCTCCCGAATCCAGATCTCTCCAAACCCGGATCTTGCCGTGAATTTCCAGCATGAAGGCGTGGAAGTGGACGCGCCGCTTGGCCTCCAGAACGACGCTGTCATAGAACAGATCCATGAGCATGGATTTGCCCCGGCCCACGCCCCCGCACAGATAAAGGCCCCGCGGTGCGTCGGCACTGACCCGGTTGCCGGACGAGAAAAAGCCGAACAGACCGCGAGCAGGGGCCGCCGTCGTCGGCTCATAGGTCGCTAAAGCCCCGTAGAGCGCCTGGAAGCACTCCATGGCACGTTCCTGAGCCGGATCATAGTCCAGGGTGCCGTCAACGAGCCGCGCGCCATAGGCATTCATCGGCGTGACAGGGACCCTGGGTTTCGCTTGCGTCCGACTGTCGGGACCGGCCGTCGCCATATACTCAGCCCCCGTCCTATTTCATTGTCGGGATGACAAAGTCGGCGCCGCTGCGCGGACCCGTCGGCCAGCGGGATGTCACCGTCTTGACCTTTGTGTAGAAGCGGACGCCGTCCATGCCGTGCTGGTTCATGTCACCATAGGCCGAGCGCTTCCAGCCACCGAAAGTGTGATAAGCCAGGGGCACCGGAATGGGCACATTGATGCCGATCATGCCCACCTGGACCCGGGATACGAATTCCCGCGCCGTATCGCCGTCGCGCGTGTAGATCGCAACGCCGTTTCCATATTGATGGGCCGAGGCCATGGCCAGCCCTTCTTCGAAGGTGCCTGCCCGGGCGACGGACAGAACGGGGCCGAAGATCTCCTCTTCATGGATCTTCATGTCGGTCGTTACCTTGTCGAACAGGCAGCCCCCCATAAAGAAGCCGCCCTCATACCCCTGGAGCGAGAAATTCCGTCCGTCCACGACGAGATCAGCGCCTTCCTGGACGCCCAGATCCACATAATCGAGCACCTTCTGGCGATGGGCTGCCGTGACCAGCGGTCCAAAATGGGCATCCGGATCATCGGACGGACCGACCTTCAGCTCTTCGACCCGTGGCTTCAACCGGTCCACCAGTTCCTGGGCGACAGCATCTCCAACCGGCACGGCCACGGAAATCGCCATGCAGCGCTCGCCCGCTGAGCCATAGCCGGCACCGATCAGGTCATCGACAACCCGGTCAAGATCCGCATCCGGCATGATGATGGCGTGGTTCTTGGCCCCGCCCATGGCCTGGACCCGCTTTCCATGGGCCGCGCCCGTCGCGTAGATATATTCGGCAATGGCCGAGGAGCCCACAAAGCTGACGGCATGGACGCGTGGGTCCGTGAGCAGAGTATCGACCGCCTCCTTGTCGCCATTGACCACATTGAGCACGCCCTCCGGCAGGCCAGCCTCCATCATGAGCTCTGCAAGGCGCATGGGCACCGACGAGTCCTTCTCGGACGGTTTGCACACGAAGCTGTTGCCGCAGGCAATGGCGACACCGAACATCCACATGGGGATCATGGCCGGGAAATTGAACGGCGTAATACCGGCAACGACGCCCAAGGGCTGGCGCATGGAATACATGTCGATGCCCGGGCCGGCCCCTTCCGTAAACTCGCCTTTCATCAGATGGGGAATGCCGCAGGCGAATTCGATGACTTCCAGGCCACGCTGAACGTCGCCGCGGGCATCGGCGATGACCTTGCCGTGCTCCCGGGAGAGCATCCGCGCCAGATCATCCATCTCCCGTTCAATCAGCTCCTTGAAGCGGAACAGGACCCGGGCCCGGCGCTGGGGATTGACAGCGGCCCAGGCCGGAAAAGCTGCCTCGGCATTGGCAATGGCGGCACGCACCTCATCGGCACTGGCGAGGTGCACGCGAGCCTGTTCCTCGCCTGTCACCGGGTTGAAAATCGGTCCCGTGCGCCCGCTTGTGCCTGGAGTAACCTTACCGCCGATGAAATGGTGAATTTCCCTGGTCATGCCTCGCCTTTCCCGCCCCCTTGCTGGAGCCTCTTGTTTGAGCGGCGCCCTTTCGCATGCCGGCCAATCAGGTGCTGCCGCCGCGCCTGCCCGTTGCTTTAACAGCCCGCCGCCAGGGGCGGCAAGCCAGCCCCGCCCCACCGGTTAAGGGCTTTCTTACCGCCGTCCTCCATCATGGCCGAAGGGTTCATGGTTACAAAAGGCAGACCTGTGATGGATTTCGACGCTCCAGACCTCTTCGACCGCCTCGACCGGTCGAGCCCCGCCGACTGGGACGAAGCCAGCTTTGGCCTGATCGCGATGAACAAGGAAGGTGAGGTCACGCGTTATAACGCGCATGAGAGTCGGCTTGCTGGCCTGTCCGCGGAGACGGTCATCGGCAACCACTTCTTCACCGAAGTTGCCCCGTGCACGAATAATTTTCTCATCGCATCCCGGTACGAGGAAGAAGAATCCCTCGACGAAACGATCGACTATGTTTTCACGGTTCGCATGAAGGCCCGCCCCGTGAAACTTCGCATGCTGAAGCAAGCCGAACGGGACGTGATGTATCTGGCGGTCAAGGACTGATACGAGGCGTCATAACAAATGACTGTCAAACCCGTCCTTGCGAGCGACGCGACGCAATCCAGGCACATGGATGCGGAGCAAGCGCCTCTGGATCGCTGCGCTCGCGATGACAATGGGTCTGCATCAACACCGGTTGGCAGAACTCATCGGCTCCGGCACTGACCAATCCCAAGACGGCGAGGCGACATGAGCGCAGATATCGAAGCCGAACACGAATCCCTGCTGCAGTTTCTTTATCTGTGCCCGGTGGGGATCGTGCAGATCAACAGCCACGGTTTGATCGACCTGGCCAATCCGGCGGCAACCCGCCTGCTGATGCCGATTGCCCAAACGCCTCAGCTCGTCAATCTGTTCGATGTCCTCGGCGGCGTGATGCCCGAGCTGCGCTCCCTGTCCAATGCAATGGAGCGCAAACGCGGTGTCGTGTGCCAGTCCCAGGAAATCGATCTGGGGCGGGACACGGCATCCGGACGGTGGGATTGCTGGGTGTCGCTGTCCCTGCTGCGCATCGGCCCTGAAAAACAGATGGCGGTGCTCCACGACATCACCGAACTGGTGCAGGAGCGTGAGGCCCATCAATGGAAATCAGCCTATCTCAACACGATCTTCCGGGGTGTGAAGGATTACGCCATCTTTACCCTCGACAGCACCGGCCATGTGGAAGGCTGGAATGAATCCGTCGAGCATCTTCTCGCCTTTGGCTGTGAAGACACGGTGGGCCAGCCCTTCTCCAAACTATGGGTGGAGCAGGAAGGCCACACCATGTCCGCCCAAACTTTGCTTGAGATCGCGCGGCAGTCAGGGACGGCCGGCGCTTCGGGCTGGCAGTTCCGCGAGGACGGGTCAAGCTATTGGGCAGACTGTATCATCAGTGCCCTGAAGGCAAAGGACACGAGACACCAGTCCTATAGCGTCATCATGCGCGACATGACCGAGTGGAAGCTGGCCGAAGAGCGCATGGTTGAGCTGGCAACGACGGACTTCCTGACCGGGCTTACCAACCGGCGCAGCTTCCTTCAGCGTGCTGATGATAACATTCGGGAGGCCCGGTCAAAACGTCTGCCAAGTGTCCTTGCCATGGTTGATATCGACGGACTGCGGACCGTCAATGAGACCCTGGGCCACAAGAAAGGCGATGAGGTCATCAAGGCCGTTGGCCAGATCCTGACCCGTGAAATCCAGGATGGAACAATTGTCGGACGGATCAGCGGCGAGGAATTCGTCTTTCTGAGCGTTGGGGAGACGGCCGACACCGCCAAGAACACCATGCTGCGTGTTCAGGAGGCCGCCACGGCGCTCGATCTCGGCATACCCGTGAGCGTGACGGTCGGGATCGGGGAGATCAGCGACCCCAATGACGGAACCGATGTCCTGATCAAGCGTGCCGAAACGGCGCTGGCTGCCGCCAAATCCCGGGGAAGCAACCAGATCGCCCATTTCGATCCGGCCTTAGACGATGTGGCCAATAACGCATCGGCGGCCTGACCACAGCGCCCTTTGCCGGGCGCCGATCCTGTGCGCGGCAAAGGATGTTCTTGGCATTATGGTGGGCGCCACGCTGTTTTTGGCATTCCGCTGGGCGTCAACGCTGTTTTTGGCATTCCGCTGGGCGTCACGCTGGCGGTGCTTCAACGCCCTCAGACGGCCGCTTCGGCTTGCGTCAAAAAGGTCCGTTCAGGCATCAGATGCGGTGTCATCACATCCATGGCGTCGTCGAAGCGGCGGGCCCGTTCCAGGGCGCATGCCTCCTTCGCCGCAGCTTGAAGATCGAGGATCGTCGTGCGCACGGCCGGGTCCCACCCCTTTGGTGCCGGCAGGCCGCCCATTGCCTCCAAGGTCATGAAGGTCAGTTGCCGGGTGGACCGGAACCGCTGGGCGAGAACGGCATCCTCGATTTCAAAGCCCGCAAAGGGGCGCCCGGCATGGATGTTCCAGGTTTTCAGGATCCGGATGACCGGTGAGATCAGACCGTTGTGGCGATGGTCTCCGGCGCGGATAGCCGCTGCTCGGCCGCCCGGATCAATGGCCACCCATGGCTTGGAGTCGCCGGCGGCATCAGGTTCCTGCGCGCCCTGACCGGACCAGTACAGATCCGCCACATGGACCTGCCCGTCACGCGTTTGCAGACCGGGAAGCAGGCGCAGACGATGGCCGAGCATGTCGATTTCCACGCCATAAGGGTTGGTGCGGATCAAATCGGCCGGCAGCCACGCGTCCATGACGGACTGCAGAAGCGTAAGACACTCAGCAGGGCTGCGCCGATCGGTGCGGAAGCACACGAGACCGTCGACACAGGCCCGATCATCGAATTGCGGCGCCACGCGCGTGTGGCGTACATGGGACCCGATAAGCCGTAAGGCGTAGGTCTCATCGCGCAGAGCGAATTTCAGCAGGCGGCGGACAACAGCGACGGATTTCGACAACCGCGCAGATTCCGCCGGGCTCATCACATAAGCAAGGCCCAGATCACGGAACCGGTCATTGAGGGGCGAGTGCGCCATGGGCGCGCGTTGCTGCCATGGCCGATCCGACATGACCCGTTCGAGCACATTGGATGCCTCACCCGGGGATGCCTCACCCGGGGATGCCTCACCCGGGGATGCCTCACCCGGGGATGCCTCA
>CAYUYV010000190.1:0-7230 GCA_964449455.1 uncultured Alphaproteobacteria bacterium
AATCAAAGGGAGAGAGCGCCATGGGACGCATCGATCTGATCTTCGCCAGTCTGATGCTGACCAGTCTGGTGCTGACCAGTCTGGTGATCGCATCGGGCACCGGCAAAGCGGTGGCAATGTCCACGCAGGAAGACACGCGTCCACCGGGCACGGAGCATGGCGCTCAGCCAAATTACCGCACCGGTGCGGGGGATCGGCCAGGCGGGGCAATGCTGGCGACGCGCAGCCCCGTATTCGCGCGCAATGGCATGGCCGCAGCGTCTTCTCCCTTGGCCGTGCAAGCGGCGCTTCAGGTATTGAAAGCGGGCGGATCGGCTGTCGATGCAGCCATCGCGGCCCATGCGGTGCTCGGCGTCGTGGAGCCTATGATGTCCAGCATCGGCGGTGATCTCTTTGCCATTGTCTGGGATCCCAAAACCAAAAAACTCCATGGCTTGAACGCGAGCGGGCGGTCCGCACTTGGTCTGTCCTTGGAGCAAATGAAGGCAGTGGCCCGAGGTGGCACGGTGCCGCTTCTCGGGGTCTATTCCGTCACCACACCAGGCACCGTGGACGGATGGTTTGAACTTCATGGCCGCTTCGGTCGCACATCAATGACCCAGCTATTGGCGCCCGCGATCGGCTATGCCCGGGATGGCTTTGCCATCTCCCCGGTCATTGCAGGCATCTGGCAGATCGCGGTCAGCCAAACATCGGGCGAGCGATTCAAGGCCCATTTCACCGGCGATCTGGCGCCGTTCCAGGCCGTCTTCACCCCAGGCGGCAAGGCACCCCAGGCTGGACAAATCGTCCGGAATGAAGACTTGGCAGCCACTTACGACATGATCGCTTCGAAGGGGCGCGACGCCTTCTATGGGGGCGAGATCGCACAGCGGATCGACGGGGCCATGCGCGCCATGGGAGGTCCCCTGCGCCTTGGCGACTTCAAGGCGTATAGGAGCAATTGGGTTGAGCCTGTGTCCACGACTTATCGCGGTTTCGATGTCCATGAACTGCCCATGAATACGCAAGGCATCGCCGCACTCCAGATTCTCAATATTCTGGAAGGGTATGATCTTTCGTCCCTCGACCGGTTCGGCCCGGATTTCGTCCATCTGTTTGTCGAAGCAAAAAAACTCGCCTATGAGGACCGCGCCCGATACTACGCTGAAGACAGCACCGCCCCCATCACAACTCTTCTGTCTAAGGATTATGCCGCCGAGCGACGCAAGCTGATCGACCTAAAGCAGGCACGCCCCGTGCCGGATCTGCGGGATCTCCTCATCGAACGGGGCGACACAACCTATCTGACCATCGCGGACGCCGATGGCATGGTGGTGTCCTTCATCTCCAGCCTGTCCGGGAGTTTCGGCTCCTTTATCACGGCGCCGGGCACCGGCTTTGCCCTCCAAAATCGCGGGGCCAGTTTTGCCCTGCTGGACGGGCACCCGAACCTCTATGCGCCGGGCAAACGGCCTTTTCACACCATCATCCCGGCCTTTGTCACGAAGGATGGTGCACCCTTTTTGAGTTTCGGCGTCATGGGCGGTGCAATGCAGCCCCAGGGCCATGCGCAAATCATCATTAACATGATCGATTTTGGCATGAATGTTCAGGATGCGGGGGATGCAGCTCGTATCCGTCACAGTGGGAATCTGGGAGAGCGCCTGTACCCCCGGGACCCCAAAAGTGTGGTTGCCCTGGAGAGCGGATACGGTCCGTCTACCGCCGAAGCCTTGCGCGCCAGGGGACACGAAGTCACACTCGGCCCAGGCGCCGGCTTTTTCGGTGGCTATCAGGCCATCCAAATCGATGCGCAACGCCGTGTCTATATCGGCGCCAGTGAAATGCGCTTCGACGGACATGCCAGCGGATATTGACCTCGGGCCGCACGCTTCGGAAAAATACGGGGAGACCGGCCTCGCCAGCAGCACCGCCAAAACGCAGCCTTAGTCATTTGCCATCCTTTACCACGGCCACGGAGAAGCTGAGAACCAAGTTCTCCCGCCGAAATTCCTTCAGGAAGCTTCTAAACTGCTCGACCTTATCTGTGGGCGTGTCCGCATGCGCCGCTCCATTTGTGATGATGGCCAGGCTCATCACTGCCGCGACAAAAAGGGCTCTCATGCTCCGCCTCCACACTAAAAATATCTCTTTATGCTGCTCGATGGTGACAGACAGCATGGGTTGAGCGCACCCATGACCGTCTCGCGCGTGGGCAAGCCCACCACTCACGCCAAGGCCCACCAATCATGGCAAGCTCACACCATCCTACACTGGCTGGAAACTCATAGCCGCTCCATCAAATCCATCTCCCCTTTTCAAGAGAACAAGGACCTCGCAACCGGATGTTGCCCTCAACCAAGGGTCGCCTCGATGAAATCGGCGCGGGATGCGACGGGGCCTTGGGGGATCGGGATCAGGGTGTAGCCAGCGCGTTCATACGCCGCGACGAGGCAGGTGTATTCAGCGACAGCCTGGACAAAGGGTTTTTGGCGCTCGGCCTCCTTCACATAGATCGCTTCCCAGGGCTCAGCCAGAAAGGCCCGGGGGGCATAGCGGTAGAGCGCCAGGGCGCGGGAGAGATAATCCGGCACGGGCAGGCCGCGGAAAGTGTAGTGGGCAGCGGCGTCCACAAGGCCCCGATCAAACAGGATGGGGCGGCCCTTGGGGCGGGCTTTGTTAAAGAGCGCCATAAGTCGGGAAACATTCAGCAGGGTGAAGGCCTCCACATCCTCCCAAGGCAATGCCGTGCCGCCCACATGGATCTGCTCCTTCACGATTTCCCGCCCCGCTTCCGGCACTACGGGATGGCCACGCCGCGCCAACTCCCTGAGGAGCGTCGATTTTCCGGCACCGGAGCACCCCGTCAGCACAGTGAGATACCGGGTACCCGCATAATCCGGATTGCCGGGCACATAATCATCTTCATGGGTCATGGCATGCCAGTTCGATTGGCCCGGGACGGACGATCCGAGCGCATCAGGAATGGTCAATCAAGGGAGATGGTCAGGAAGAGCGGCGCAGATAGCGCTGAAGGGCCGTCTCGTCGAGGGCCGCGGCATCCTGACGGGCGGCCTCCTGCGCCTCCCGGCGCTGGCGTTCGCGCTCGACGATCTCGAATTGCTTCAGATCGAGAAAAGCCTCACGCAGCCGCTCCCGCACCTCAAGGATCTGATCGTCGAGACCCTGCACCTGCGCGGCGAGGGCCTCGCGCTCCGCCAGGACGCGCTGAACAAAGGGAGCATAGCTCATCCGGGCCGCCATGTCGCCCGTATCCTGGGATTGTTCAACCAGGACCTGGGCCTGGAGGGCGCCGTCCTTGTCAATGAGCGCCTGACGCTGGGCCTCAAGGGCTGCGACCTCCTTGCGGATTTCATCGACAGTCCATTGGCGCAGACGCAGGAGAGCCGCGCGGGATCGGGCCTTGCTCATGAGGGCTCGCCCACTTCGGCAAGGATCCCGGCAAGAGCCTCATAGCCGCTCGCCAGATCAGCCTGCTCGTCCTTTCTCTGTCCAAGGAAGGCCTCAAGGGCCGGCTGCACGGCGATGGCTTTGTCCACGGCAGGATCCGTGCCCGCCCGATAGGCGCCCAGCCGAATCAGTTCCGCCATGTCCTCATAGCGCGACAAAAGCCCCTTGGCCGAGCGGACAAGTTGGTTCTCCGCATCCGTATTGCAGCCAGGCATGGTCCGGGATACGGATTTCAGCACATTGATGGCTGGATAGCGGCCACGCTCCGCAATCGACCGCTCCATGACGATATGACCGTCCAGAATACCGCGAACGGCATCGGCCACGGGCTCATTGTGGTCATCCCCGTCGACAAGCACGGTGAAAATGCCGGTAACCGCGCCCGCTCGCCCATCCGGGCCCGGCACGCCGGGGCCAGCACGCTCCAGCAGGCGGGGCAATTCGGCAAAGACCGTCGGCGTATAGCCCTTGGTGGTCGGCGGCTCACCGGCCGTGAGACCGATTTCGCGCTGGGCCATGGCGAAGCGGGTTACGCTGTCCATCATGCACAGGACCTGGGCGCCCAGATCCCGGAAATATTCCGCCACCGTCAGAGTCAGGAACGCTGCCTCCCGGCGCATCAGGGCCGGTTCGTCTGAGGTCGCGACAATGACGATGCTGCGGGCCCGACCTTCCTCCCCCAGACTGTCTTCCAGGAACTCCTGAACCTCCCGCCCCCGTTCGCCGATCAGACCGATAACGGATATATCGCATGCGGTATAGCGTGCCAGCATGGACATCAGCACCGATTTGCCGACCCCGGAGCCCGCGAAAATGCCAAGCCTCTGGCCCGCACAGCAACTGACAAAGGTGTTGAGCGCGCGCACCCCAAGATCGAGCTTGCCCCCGACACGGGTGCGGGCATGGGCTGGGGGCGGGCCAGCGCGCACCGGCATGGGTACGGGCCCGCGCGGCAGGGACCCCAGCCCGTCAATGGGCTCGCCAAGACCATTGAGAACGCGGCCCGCCCAGGCCGGCGATGGGGACACGGTCGCCTGCCCCGGCTCAAGCCAGGCCCTGGTGCCGAGCGCGATCCCATCGAGCGGCGCAAAGGCAAGGCAGACCGCCCGCCCATCGGCAAACCCCACCACCTCCGCGGCAACGCCGCTCGCGGCAGGCCTGTCATCGGGGCAAAGGATCAGCCGACTGCCGACCGCCACCGCATCGCCAAGGCCCAAAACCTCAAGGCCAATGCCCTGGGCCTGGACCACTTCTCCGTAGCGCGACAGTGTGGATAACTGCGCTAGAGACGGAATAACGGCACTCAGCATGGGACCCACTTTCCGGCGTCTGTGGACAAATTGATGGTCGAAGTGAGAAATTCCTTTCCCAGACCATGCGAACACCTGTTACCTTTCACCAGTTGCGGTTATCCCCACGCTAAGTTGGCAGTCGGATTATGACCGTAACCGTCCACATGCCAGTGGGGCCCCCGCCCCAAACCACTGTCCCGAGTTCGGACATTTGCAGGATACGGAGCGCAGTCCGCCTCCATGCCGCCCGAATCAGGGCATAATTTCTATGCTCCAGATTCGAACCCTCGTCGCAGTCAGTTTGTTAAGAATTGCGGCATATCCTGCTCAAGGTTAACCATTCGAGTGAGGGAGCAGGGGTCTTCAGCACGAAGAAGACCTCGAAGAGGGTGCCGATGCGAGTCCTATTGATCGAAGACGATAGTGCCACTGCACAAAGCATCGAGCTGATGCTCAAGTCCGATGGCTTCAACGTCTATACGACGGATCTCGGCGAGGAAGGGGTCGATCTCGGGAAGATCTACGACTACGACATTATCCTCCTGGATCTGAACTTGCCCGACATGAGCGGTTTCGAAGTGCTGAAGAGCCTTCGCGTTGCCAAGATTGGGACGCCGATCCTGATTTTGTCCGGCCTCATCGATATCGAGAACAAGGTGCGTGGTCTCGGTTTCGGTGCCGACGACTATATGACGAAGCCCTTCAACAAGGCGGAACTTGTGGCCCGGATCCACGCGATCGTGCGCCGCTCTAAGGGACATTCCCAATCCGTCATTTCGACCGGTAAGCTTATCGTCAATCTCGACACAAAGACGGTCGAGGTGGAGAATCAGCGTGTACATCTGACGGGTAAGGAATATCAGATGTTGGAGCTGCTCTCCTTGCGGAAGGGCACCACACTGACCAAGGAGATGTTCCTCAATCATCTCTATGGCGGCATGGACGAGCCCGAGCTCAAGATCATCGACGTCTTTATCTGTAAGCTGCGCAAAAAGCTCGCTGCCGCAACCCAGGGCGAACACTATATAGAGACGGTTTGGGGCCGGGGCTATGTGCTGCGCGATCCCGTCGCGGAAGCCGCCGCCTAAGGCTCTTTTGCCCATGAATACGGTCTGCGGCGGTCAGGTCCGTCGTCGCGGGCGCGTGGGAACCCATCAGTCATGGGGCGGGTTCGCAACCGCTCCTCAGATGCGCCCGCGCAGCGATCCATGGTGATCGCAAAGCCTTTTTTCGAGGGATAGCCAGACAGGCGGCCCATTCGGCAGGCGAACAGGCGCTCCCCAAGCCCATTCACAAAAAGTGTATGCGGAGATTGGGTTCGCGCGCGCAGCCGACGAAGGCCCAGCGCTTTCAATCACTCATGTCTTTTTGAACAAGCGTCGCGATAGGACGTCGCCAACCAAACCCGGCTCCCCCCTAACCAAAAAAAGGGAGGCCCGAAGGCCTCCCCCATTTCAGTCCCTATCGGGATCCGGATCAGACCAGCGGCCAGATCGTCGGACGGTCGTCGAACTCGATGTCGAAATCGGGCTCGTCAGGGATGGAGCTGTCAGCGGCAGCGCGCTTTTCCGCTTCTGCCGGAGTCTTGGCAGCCGTCGCGAAGGGGTTGGCGCTGGCGGTCGGCTTTGCAGCAGACGCGACGGGCTTGTCCGCCGGGTTTGCCTTCGGCGCGAGGCTCATGGCCGGGAAGTAGATGGCATGGCCGTGGCCGCCGAGGGGCTTGGCTGCCGTGGAAGCGGCCGGCTTGCTCTCAGCCTTCGGAAGGTCAACCTTGCCCGTCTGGGTCGGCAGCTTCTTCGGCGTCAGATCAACCTTGCCCTTGTTCTCCGTCTTGGCGGTTGCCGGAGCAGCCGGAGCCTTCGGCATGGCAAGCGACCAATACGGGTTCAAAGAGCCTTCCGGAATGGTCGGCTTGGCCGTCTTCGGCTGGACCGGAGCGGGGCTGACCGGCTTGGCGGCGGCAGCTTTGGCCAGCGTGTCGGTGGCCTTCGGCTGAACCGTGCCGGCGAGCGGACGCAGGTCAGGAGCAGAGAGAGTCGGCTTTGCGTCGACCATCGGCTTCTTGGCTTCGGACGCCTTGGACGCCGCAGAGCGGTCATAGCTCAGCGGAGCCAAGGGCACACCGAACTCGGCCAGATCTTCCGCGATGTCAGCGAAGCTGATGGCAGCAGCCGTCGGCACGACCGGGGTCGGCTTGGGAGCAGCGTCCTTCTTCGCAACCGGCTTGATCTCGGCAGGCTTCGGAGCCGTCTTTGCTGCCTCAGGCATGAAGGCATTCGGCACCTTGGCAACAGTCACTTTGGATGCGGCCGGTGCCGGCTTGGGAGCCAGATCGACCTTTTTGGCAGCCTCGGCCGGCTTACCGGTCATGGCGGAGAGCCACAGGCCCGCCCATACAGATGCCGGATCGCGCGACTTGAGAGTGTCCGCCTTCGGAGCAGCCGGCTTCGGAGCGGCAGCCTTGGCCGTGGTGGTCGGCGCGACC
>CAYUYV010000191.1:0-7223 GCA_964449455.1 uncultured Alphaproteobacteria bacterium
CCGTCGAGATGGGTCTCATCAATTATGCCGTGCCCGGTGCGGACCTCGACGCCCATGTGACCAAGATGATCGCACGTCTGAAAGAAAGTCCGATCTGGTCCGTGCGCTGGACCAAGACAGTCGCCAATATTCCGCTCCGGGAGCTTGCCCACAAACTCATGGATGCGTCTGTCTCCTATGAGATGCACACCAATCTGCAAGCGGATCACCGGGAAGCCGTCGCGGCCTTTCTGGAAAAACGCAAACCCAACTTCACCGGGGACTGATGAAAAGCGCCCTTGCGGGCGCGGCGGCGGGTTGAGGGCCGGCACCCTGATCACCGGGCTTACAGTCCGATCCACTGGGAACGAGGCGAGTTATAGCGCCAACGTCATGCAATAGCTGAAATCATCGCCCACATAAGAACCGAAGGGCGGGCAGGGTGCGAAGCCAAGCCGGGCATAAAGATCTCTAGCCGGAGCAAAATGCTCAGATTTCCCGGTTTCCAGGCTCAGTCGGCCATACCCGCGCTGACGTGCTTCCCCGATCAAATGCTCAACAAGGGAGCGCGCCACGCCCCGACCCCGATGGGCCTCAGCGGTGTGCATGGATTTGATTTCACCATGCCCGCCGCCCAGGTCCCGCAAGGCGATACAGCCCAGCAGCCCCGCCCCGTCGCGCGCAGACCAGAATGTGATGTCAGGGGCCTTGAGCGCCTCAATATCGAGGGCATGACCACTGCCTGCCGGGGCGTTCCCGAGCGCAAAACGCAAGTGGGTGTGAAGCAACGCAGCAATGTCGTCCCCAGACAGATCATCGACCGCGACGACCCAGGATGCCATGGTCTCCTCCGCGCAAGGCTCCAACGGATCAGGCCGCGGCGATCTCGCTCGACCCGTCCTTACCTTGCGCAACATGCCCTGAATTCGCGACGGCCTTCAACATGGTTTCCTGGAGGCGCTCGACGGACTCGCCGATTGCCTGGGCGCCCGCGTTCACATGGTCCGCCTGGGTGCAGGTCTCCTCGATCTGATGGGCGATCTCGGTGATCTGGCGCGCCACATCCTCAGATGCGGTGGAAAAATCCTCAATAGTCGCCGCGATCTGGCGCACCGCATCATCCTGGGCCGCACTCTTCTCGGCGACCACCGTTGTTGTTGTGTCGATATTGGCGACCCCGCCGATCATGTCGTTGACCCGCAGCACGGCCTTGCGTGTGACACTCTGGACACCGTCGATCAGCTCACGGATTTCAAAGGTCGCCCGCGACGTCTGGGTTGCCAGGGCCTTCACCTCATTGGCGACAACGGCAAAACCACGGCCAACCTCGCCCGCCCGGGCCGCCTCAATGGTGGCGCTGAGCGCCAGGAGATTGGTCTGCTCGGCGATATCCCCGATCAGTCGCACCACATCCTCGATCCGGCCGACCTCAACTTCGAGAGATGCCACTGTTTCCCGTGCGTCCTCCCCCAGCCCCACAGCCCCACAGCCCCACAGCCTTGCGCGTGGTATCAGCCATCCGCGCAAATTCCTGACGCATCCCCGAAATTGTGCCTTCGAGCATGTTGGTGGCGTCGGCCAGTGTCACCGTGGAGGCTTGGCTTTGCTGGGCAGCTGCCGAGACAGCGATCGTGTTGTCGCCGATTACCCGGGCCGCTTTGGTCAAGCGATTCGAGTTGCCGATCAAGGCGCGTGCATCTTCATGAACGGTATCAACGGCGTTTTGGCTTTCCGCCTTGACAGCATGGGCCATGGTCTCGAGCATGGCCACCTGGCGCTTGAAAGCCGCCTCCCGGTCTTCCTGCCGCTGACTGCGTTGGACCTCCGCATCGAGAGCGCCCCGGCGCAGAACATCGGTCGCCCGCGCAATCGCGCCAATCTCATCGCCCCGCCCGACGCCTGGCACCTCAATCTCCAACTGCCCCTCCGACAGGTCGCCCAGCGCGGTCGTGAGTGCAGACAAGGGACGGGTGATGGACCTGCCAATCCTTAAGCTGACAAAAGCCATTCCGACCATAGCCAGACTGATGACGAGCGCAGACAGCGTAATCATGCGGGCATTTGTCGCCTGAAGCGTTTCAATCGGCACGGCACCGGACTGCGATGGTGATTTGTGGTGTAAGGTAAAGGCTGGACTTTAAAAAACTCCGAAATGCGGGAGGCCCCATGTATTTCACCCAGGAACCCGAACACATCACCCTGCTGCGCGACAGCATGCGCCGTTTCGTGGACCAGGAGATGCCGCGGGAGAAGGTCCGGGCCTGGGACAAGGCTTGCGAGGTGCCGCCGGAGCTGTTCAAGAAGCTGGCCGCGACGGGGGTGTGTGGCCTTACCATTGACGAGGCTTATGGGGGGGCGGGCCGGGACCTCGTGGCCGCGGTGGCCGTCATCGACGAGTTGTCGCGCCGCGGCTCTGCCGCCGCAGGGCCATTCATCCATTGTGCCTTTTACGGCGGCATGAACATTTCCGAAAACGGCTCAGAGGAACAAAAAAAGCTGTTTTTACCGAAGATCGCACGCGGCGAGCTTCTCTTTGCCTACGGATTGTCCGAACCCGATGTGGGCGGGGACCTTGCCAGTGTCACCATGACCGCCCGGCCCGGCAAGGGCAATGACACCATCGTGGTCAATGGCACCAAGCGCTGGTGCACGGGGGCCCGTTTCGCCGATTACATCATCTGCCTTGTGAAGTCCGATCCGGAGGCGTCGCGCTATCGGAATCTGAGTTTCGTCCTGGTCCCAAGCAATCGGCCCGGCATCACCATCACGGATATCGACCATTCGGGCATTCGTTATGCCGCCACCACGGATGTCAATTTTGACGATGTGGAGGTGCCCATCGATTATGTGCTTGGCGGGCCGGAAGGCTGGAACAAGGGCTGGCCCATGCTGGCAGGTCCCGCCCTCGACGTGGAAAAGCTGGAGATCACGGCCGTCGCGCTGGGTATTGCCGAGGCGGCCATGGCCGACGCCTGGGACTATGCCCAGACCCGCACGCAGTTCGGCAAACCCATCTGCGCCCATCAATCCGTACGCCACGCCTTGGTCGAGGCGCGCACCAAGCTCCAGGCCTGCCGCCACATGCTCTATCACGCCGCCCATCTCGCCAATGAGGGCCTGCCTTGCAGTGTCGAGACTTCCATGGCGAAGCTCTTCGTGGCCGACACGGGCGTCGACATTGTGCTGACCTGCCAGCGCATCATGGGCGCCTATGGGGTGGCTACGGACTATGACATGGAGCGCTATGTGCGGGACATCACTCTGATGCCCATCGTGGGCGGATCATCCAATATGCAGAAGAACAATATCGCGGCACGGATGCGCCTTCCGGAATAGCGCCAGACCCTCAGTTGACGACCATCATGGGAGCGACCATGGATCCGTCACACCAGCCCGGCTTTCATCCGATGGCGCCTGTTCTTGAAACGGATCGCCTTACCTTGCGCCCGTTCCGACTTGAGGATTTCGAGCCCTTCGCCGCCCTCTATGCATCGGATCGCTCGCGCTACATCGACGGCCCCGTGGACCGGGGTGAGGCGTGGCTGTTCTTTGTGGCTGGCATCGGCCAATGGCCGCTTTTGGGTTTCGGCTCCTTCGCCATTGAGCGAAAAGGCGACGGGGCATGCGTTGGCGGGATCGGCCTTAACGCGCCGCCCCAATTTCCCGAACGCGAACTGGGCTGGGTCCTCTGGGACGGTTTTGAGGGGCACGGCTTTGCTTCGGAGGCGGCCTTGCGGGCGCGGCACTTCGCCTTTGCCACCCTCGGCTGGGAGACGGCCGTCAGCTATATCCACCCGGACAATCATGCCTCCCTTCGCGTCGCGGCCCGGCTCGGCGCGGTGCATGACCTGCATGCCGAGATACCGGATGACGGCCCGACCCTGGTCTATCGCCACACACCGCCCCAAAAGACCCGATAATATGCCTAAGGAGGATATCCCATGACCCTGCTGACCGCTGCCCAGAACATCGCCCGATCAATCGCCGAGCGAGGCGATGAGATCGAGGCAGCCCGCCGCTTGCCGGCTGATATCGCGCAAAGCCTCGCCCAGGCTGGGCTCATCCGCATGCTGGTACCGCAAGACCTCGCCGGCGGAGAGGTAAGCCCCTGGGAGGCGGTCGAGGCAATCGAGGCAGTGGCTGAAAGCAATGCCGCCACAGGTTGGTGCACCATGATCGCCAGCACCACGGGGCTTGTGGCCGCCTATCTGCCCAAGGAGGATGCAAGGCAGGTCTATGGCGCGCCCGGCGCCTATACGGGCGGCGTGTTCGCGCCCCAGGGCAAGGCTGTGGTTGAAGGTGACAGCTTCCGCGTGAGCGGACAATGGCAGTGGGTGAGCGGCGGCCATAACTGTGCCTGGCTGATGGGCGGCTGCATGATCTTTGAGGACGGCGAGATGCGGCGCCTGCCCAATGGCGCGCCGGATTCCCGCATGGTCCTGTTCCCCCGGGAGTCCGTGGAGCTGATCGACACCTGGTACGCCGCCGGCATGAGTGGGACGGGCAGTGGTGACATGGCCGTGCATGACCTTGTGGTGCCGGCCCGGCGCTCCGTGTCCCTTGTGATGGACCGTCCCTGGGCGGATGGCCCGCTATACCGTTTCCCCCTGTTTGGTCTGCTCTCCCTCGGCATCGCCGGCGTGGCTCTAGGGAATGCCAAGGGCGCCATGGCGGAACTGAAGGACCTGGCGCTCGCCAAGCGCCGCCGGGACAGCCGCCGCACGGTCGCCGAAACCGGCCATGGTCAGACCGCCATGGCCCAGGCCCATGCGAAATGGCGCTCCGCCCGCGCTTACCTGCGGGACGTGACGGGCGAGGCCTGGGAAACCGCCCAGGCCGGTGACGCGCTGCCCGTGGAAACCCGCGCGGAAATCCGCCTTGCCGCGGCCCACGCCACAAGGACCTGCGCCGACATCACCCGGGACATGTATGACCTGGGCGGCGGAACCTCCGTCTACCTCACATCTCCCTTGCAGCGACGCTTCCGCGACGGCCATGTGGCGACCCAGCACATGATGGTGGCCCACTCGACCTTCGACATTGCCGGTCGCGCCCTTTACGGCCTGGAGGTCGATCCCACCTTTTTGTGAGGGTGATGGACCCGCCAGGGCTCGCATATGGAGAAGGCTCCGCCGGTATGCCGGGGTGCCTCCGGGCAAGAAGCCCAGAATTGTCATTGTAAGAAGCACTGCGACAAAGGCGTTCGGAGCCTCACATTCGATGCATGGAACCCGCGCCGTTTCAGAACAGGGCCGTGATCTCGACCCGGACGGTGCGGGTTTCGCCGGGGAAATGGCCGGTCAATAATCTGAAGTTGGCCTGGTCGAGGCCTCTGGGAGGAGACAGCCATGCTGGATGCAAATTGGCGTGAGATACTTTTGACGATCCATATTCTCGCAGTGATCGTCTGGCTTGGATTCGGCTTCTTCGAACTCTGGCTTGGGCGGATCTTTCTCTCCGATCCCCACAGCAGCGCAGCCGCGCCCTTGATCCGCATCATCTACCGATCAGATGTAGTGGTCTTCATGGCAACGCTTGTTGCATTCGGCGCCGGAATTGCGCAAACGTACGTTTTCGGATGGGGCTGGTTCACAACGCTTTGGCTTGGTGCCAAGCAGGCGATCATGTGCGGCGTGCTGATTACAGTGGTGGTCATTCTTCCAGGAGCCTTTAAGCTCGGTGCACAGATTGATGCCATGCCGGACGGTCCAGGACCTGCATCTGCCGAGGTCATCAAGAGTTACAAGCAACTGGAACCCTGGTACTGGCTAATGCGCCTTGCAGGACTGGCAGCAGTGTTTCTGGCGGTCTGGAAACCTGCCTGATTGGCAATCACTCACGCTTCAGGCGGCCCCATCCCTCAGGAGCCAGTTCAGATACCGAAACTCGAACTAAACCGCGCCGGGTTTGCCAGAGGCTATTTGGTTTGAGTCACGCCACCGTGACATGGCTCTTGGGTTCGGCGGAGTGGGTGCCCCACCACAGCCTTTGGAGAGCCAAATCCATGACTGACGTCGCAACCGGGTCCCCCGCCGAAGAGAATGACCGCTTCGAACGGTTGATGGCGTTGGCCCGCCCGCACTATGAAAGCGCGGGCGATCCGTCCCATGACTTTGCCCATATCCTGCGTGTTCTAACGTCCTGTGAGACCATTGGCGCCCGGGAAGGGGCCGATCAGGCGATCCTACGCCCCGCCGCCCTGTTGCATGACATCGTCATTGTTCCCAAAAACGACCGCGGACGCTCCGAGGCCAGCACCCTGGCCGCCGAAGCCGCCAAGCCCTTGCTGCGGGACTGCGGCTATGGGGACGAGGCCATCGACCGGATCGCCGCCGTGATCGTGGAGCACAGTTTTTCCAAGGGCAAAGCGGCGTCCTCCATTGAGGCTGCTGTCCTGCAAGACGCTGACCGCCTGGACAGCTTAGGGGCCATTGGCCTGTTTCGAACGGCCACCACGGGCTGCCTGATGGGGGCGGCCTATTACAATGTGGAAGATCCCCATGCGGAGCACCGAGCCCTCAACGACAAGGCCTACACGCTCGACCATTTCGAAACCAAGTTGCTCAAACTCCCTGGCCTGATGAACACCGCCACCGCGCGCGAGGAAGCGGAGCGCCGTGCCGCCTTCATGCGCATCTTTCGAGACGAATTCTGGCGGGAAGTTGACGGCGGAGCATGAGTCTCAAAGCTGTGGGCCAGAAATCCAGAATAAGATACCACAAGCTCGTCAGGGCAATGACAACAATGAACCAGATGCTCCAGACACCGCCCAGACGGTGCACATCACCCCAGAAAGTTCGGGCGTCCCGGGTCCGCGGCCTTTTGAAAAAGCCGCGCCAGAATTTTTTGTACACAAACAATCCGGACAGCAGCGAGAGGAGCAGAAGCACGGCCAAGCTGGAGACAGTGATGATGCCCCAGACATTGAAAATCATCAGCCGGCGGTGCGTGTCTCGGAACAGGCGCTGGGCGTTGAACCAGGGTCGCTCGCCCTGAATCTCATGCGTGGCGGGATGAATGAGCAGCCGCCGGAGCGTGCCGCCTTCTGTCCGGCCCACGACCTCCACCGCGTGCCAGGGATCGATCGGCGCACTGATCCAGTCGATGGCCCAGCCGGGCCGTGCCGCGCGGGCGGCATCGAACAGCCCCTGCCAGTCAAGCACCGACGGAACGCTCACCGGATCCACACGCCGCGCCGGAGCGATGCCAGTCGCGGGTCCGGGACGGATCCGCTAACGCGCGCC
>CAYUYV010000192.1:0-7152 GCA_964449455.1 uncultured Alphaproteobacteria bacterium
CCCCATTGGTCGTCGCCATTTCGAACCAAAGAGTGAGTTCGAACCAAAGAGTGAGTTCGAACCAAAGAGTGAGGGTGGGCCCAACAAAAAAGTGCCGGGAGGGTTCAGCCTCCCGGCAGCTTGTGTGGGACACGGGCATCAGGCAGGCCCGATTGGGGGGATCTTGGCAACGGGGAGTTGCCGTCCTTCTTCTTAATTAATCTAAGTCTGATCCCGTTTTCGACTGTGGGGAAGAGGAATTCGTTGCTGCAACGCGACATTGTGGGGCGGTGCACACGCGACGCGCACTCCTGCTTTGGCAGCCCAAAAAAGCCATAAATTACAGTCACCTGATCATTGCGCTTGTGCACAAAGGCGCCTTTGGCCGCCTCTTTCGCGACGCATCATTCCATTGGTCTTCGCCATGTGACGGTGCCCAATACCTCGACATTTCCAAGCGAAGGTGGCCCGCGCCACGTATTTTCTAGATCACGGCCCCACTGCTGCATGGCGGCAGGTTTAGAGCGCGAAGCCGTCTTTGAGCCCAATTTGGCGTGTGGGTTCGATGGGGCGGCTTCGGATGATCCGCCGGCGGAAGTCCCAGTGACGCGTCGACCGTGGCGGAACGGTGCGCTGGCATGGGCGGGGCCATAGACGGTTAGAGCCGTGAATTGGGGAACGGATCGATGGACGTGTTGAGAGGATTTGAAGCTGTGGCGCCCCGGGCCCCTGAGGAAGTGTCCTCGGCCCTGCTTGAGATGGCACCACGGCTTGAGGCGATGGGCGTGAACTCGACCCGGCGCTGGTCCATGCTTTTGGGCCAGACCGGTCATGAAAGCGCGGGCTTCACCCGGCGCATAGAGGGGATGTGGTACACGGCGCCCCGCCTTCAGGCGGTATGGCCGGCCTATTTCGGCGATCCGCGCCTTGCTGAAACCTATGCGAAGGATCCCGAAGCCCTCGCAAATTACATTTATGGGGTCAAACGGGCCCGCCGGCTGGGCAATATCATGCCGGAGGACGGGTTCCGGTTCCGCGGTCGTGGCTGGATCCAGATCACCGGCCGCGACAACTACACCCGCGCGGCTCGGGCCCTCGATATCGATCTATTGAGCCAGCCTGAACTCGCCGAACGGCCGGATGTCGCCTTCCTGATCGCCGCGTGGTTCCTGCGGGTCCATGGCCGCTATGGTCGGACCGCCCTTGAATGGGCCGATCTTGGCAATTGGGAAATGGCGACGCGGATCGTCAATCCGCGCATGCACGGCCTTGAGGACCGGCGCCAGAAAACCGCCCGGGCCTTCATCGCCCTCTCCGCGGCCAATCCGGATGAACGCCCGGTCCTGCGGCTTGGGGATACGGAAGTGGCGGTCGTTGTGCTTCAGGAGTTGCTGGCGCTGCTCAGCTATAGTCCCGGGCCCATTGATGGCGGGTTCGGTGGTATGACCGAAGATGCCGTGTTGGCGTTCCAGCGGTCCCAAGGGCTAACGATTGACGGCATTGTCGGCCGCAACACATGGCGCAGCCTCGATCGCAACGTGGCCCAGATTTAACAATCGCGCCGAACGGACTGGTATGGTCTCGGAAACCGGGGGGCCATCAGCCTTTCTGTGCGATTGCACATGTGGCCGCTTTGCGCGACGATAGGCAATGATCCACAGCGCCAGGCCATGCATGTTTGGCGCGGGGCGGAGGAGTCCGTGACACATAGTCAAGACCAGAAGGAGTCTGTCACCTTTTGGGAAATCATGCGGCGTCTGCTCGGGGCCGCTCAGCAGAGTTTTGAGGCAGTCCTCGGCTCGGTGTCGGCGCTGATCGCAGGCGAGGGCCTTGTGACCGTCAATGGGTCTGACGACCCGCGGCACCTGCGCTCCCTTGCAAAACAAGTCGCATTCACGATCGCAGTGATCGGTCTGAGCGCCAAGATGGCGCGGGCTGACGGTCTGGTGCGCCCCTCGGAAGTGACCGCATTTTACGAAATCGTCCATGTACCCCAGGGCGAGGAGCGCAATGTGCGCCGCGTGTTCGACCTTGCGCGCCAGGACGTGGCCGGCTTTGAAGGCTATGCCCACCAGATTGCCAAGCTGTTCCGGGACAAGCCCGGCGTTCTTGAGGATCTGCTCGACGGGCTCTTCCACATTGCCAAAGCCGATGGGCTCGTTCATCCGCTTGAGATCGATTTTCTGTCCCGGGTGGCGGAGATTTTCGGCTTTTCACCGTCCCATTTCGAGCAGGTCTGCTGCAGCCATGTGGGCTGTCCGGATTCTGACCCTTACGCCATTCTCGGGGTGGGGCGGGATATCACGGATGAGGAGCTGAAGCGGGTGTATCGCCGGCTGGTCAAAGACAACCACCCGGATGCGTTGATCGCCCGCGGGGTGCCGCCGGAATTTGTCGGGCTCGCCAATGGCAAACTGTCCCTGATCAATACGGCCTATGAGCGGATTAAGCACCAGAGGGCCCACCAGCCCGTGCCCGCCTGATCCATCTTTCTTCCGTAAGCGGACGTCCGTCATGCTGTGTGGCTGCCACCGGGCGCTGTCACGCGACGCCTTGCGCAGCCACACCTCAGCCAGATACCGTGCCGCCACTCCCGCCCTTGTTGCCGGAAAGTGAGACCATGGCGCCCCACCATTTCGCCCTGATTGTGTTGATCTGCCTGATCTGGGGCTTCAATTTCATTGCCGCCAAGGTCGGGGTCGGCGAGTTTCCGCCCCTGTTCTTCACGGCCCTGCGGTTCGGCATTGTTGGTGTCTTGCTGGCCCCCTTGCTGCGCTATTACCCGAACCAGATGGGCAAGGTGGCGATGATCGGCATTTTCGCCGGATCGCTCCATTTCGGCCTGATCTTCGTTGGACTGACCATTGCCGATGTCAGTACGGCGGCCGTGGTCACTCAGCTCAATGTGCCCTTTGTGACATTATTGTCCGTACTCGTTCTAGGGGAATATATCGGCTGGAAGCGGGGTCTTGGGATCTCGCTGGCCATTGCCGGGGTCATGGTGATCAGTTTCGATCCTGCGGTTCTGGAGCAGGGGCCGGGCCTTATCCTCATGGCAGGGGCCGCAATGTCGATTGCTGTGGCGATGATCCTGATGCGTCGGATGCGCGGTGTGTCGGCCCTTGGCATGCAGGCTTGGATCGCGGTCTTGAGCGCGCCGGTTCTTCTCGTCGCCTCATTGCTTGTTGAGCAGGGCCAGTGGGAGGCCGCGCGCGGGGCGAGCCCCACGGCCTGGGCGGCCGTCTTCTACACCGCGTTAGGCGCCAGCCTGATCGGCCACGGCGGCATGTATTATCTGCTGCAGCGGTATGAGGCCTCGGTGACCGGCCCCATGATGGTGCTGGCGCCCGTCTCCTCAATCTTTTTTGGCGCCGTCCTTCTTGGCGAGCCCTTGACGGGACGAATTCTGCTCGGCAGCGGCATCACCCTCTTGGGTGTTGTCATCGTGGCCTTCCGGGAAGGGCGCAAGGCCGGCGGCAAAATCCCGGATGAGGCGACGCCATTGCCGAAGGCTACGGCCCCTGGGGAGCGTTCTGGATGACTGCGCCCCATTTTGCCTTTCTGGTGCTGATCACTTTTGTCTGGGCCTTGTCGCTTGTGGCTGTGTCCGTGGGTGTTGAGGAGATGCCACCCCTGTTGTTCACGGGGCTGAGATTCATGATCCCTGCGCTGATCCTGGCGCCGTTCCTGCGCTGGCATCACGGCCAGATGGTCAGTATTGCCATCGTGGCCATGGGGATGGGGGCGATCCAGTTCGGCTTGTTTTTCACAGGGATTTATGTGGCTGATGACCTGTCTTCCGTGGCCATCGCGTCACAGCTTGGGGTCCCGTTCACCACGCTTTTGTCCATGGTGATTCTGGGTGAAACCGTGGGCTGGCGCCGCTGGTTCGGTATGGCGCTGGCCTTTTTGGGTGTGATGGTTATCAGCTTCGATCCGCGCGTTTTTGCCTATATTGATGGCATGGCCTTCGGCGTGGCGGCGGCGCTCATCGGGGCGATGGCGATCATTGTGATGCGCCGTCTGGAGAATGTGGGTGTGTTCGCGCTTCAGGCCTGGATCGCGCTCTTGTCCTGGCCATTGCTGCTGTGTGCCTCTTTGTTGATTGAAGGCGATCCGCGGGACTTCATCGCCGCGGCCTCGCTGCGGACCTGGGCGGCCATCGCCTTTACAGCTCTTGTTTCCAACCTCATTGCCCATGCGGGCCTTTACTATCTGATCCAGCGTTATGAAGTGAGCCGTATCTCTCCCCTGACCCTGCTCACGCCGGTCTTCACGGTCATCCTTGGGGTGACGGTTCTCGGTGATATGCTGACCATGCGGATGGTTCTGGGCGGCTTTATCACTTTGTGCGGTGTGCTGATTATCTCCCTGCGCCGCCCGGAAACGGTGCTCACCGTAGAGGAACGTTCAGCACCGTGATGGGTGCTGCCGACCGCTCAAAGGTGACCCTTCGCCGCGTGGATCCAAGTCCCAGCATAAGCCTTTGCAACACGGCGGTTCCTGGACCAACTCAACTCAATCTGCCCTTGGCGCCTGTGGCTTCAAACAGGTTTGCCACGCCCCGAATTTTTGCCCCTGAAGACGACATTAAAAAACATTGAAGCTCTGGCTTCAGACTGTTAATCGAGCGTGTATTACACTATTACACACGCGGCGTGATTTATGACATTTGTTATGGTCGCGGGCTCTTCGGTGACGGAAGGGACCACCGGGAGCGATCCGTTCTTTATGGAATGGACGCTCACGCTCAGTGAGGAGTCCGATCAGGATGTGACGGTGCACTACCGGTTCCTGTCGTTACCGTGGACGGCCTTCCCGCAGGCGGGCGTCTGGGGATGTCGGGGAACGACACGATTATCGGCGGGGCAGGTCGCGACACCATTGCCGGTCTGTCCGGTGATGATCTGCTGCGTGCTGCCGGTGCCAGAGACCTGCTGTTCGGGGGCCGGGACGATGACACTCTGCTCGGCGAAAATGGTCTCGACACCCTCAATGGCGGGTCTGGCAATGACAGCCTCAATGGCGGTGCCAATGACGACCAGATCAATGGTGGAGCGGGTGATGACACTATCCAGATCTCAAACGGCATCGGCCTTGACAGTATCGATGGCGGTTCGGGGAACGATGTTCTCGAGGCTTCTCGGAGCAATCTGACCCTCGGCTTGTCCGGGATCATCAATGTGGAAACCATCGACTCCAAGGGCTTCAGCAATGTCCGGATCGTTGGCTCCAATGCTGCCGACCTGCTGGATTTCAGCGGTGTTACGTTGAAGGGCATCACGTCCATCTCCGGCCTGTCGGGCCGTGACACGATCATCGGTTCGGCCGGAGACGACAATATTGTCGGCGAAGGCGGCTTCGACAGTCTGGTCGGTGGCGAAGGCAACGACACCCTGGAAGGGGCCAATGCCAATGACACGGTGCTGGGCGGCGATGGTGATGACCTCATCACCTATGACGGCCAAAGCACGGGACGGGATGTTGTCGACGGCGGTGACGGCAATGACAGCATTGTGGCCCTGCGGAACAATACTGTGATCGGCCTTGTCTCGGTGGAGAATGTGGAGACAATCTCCGGCAATGGCTTCACCAATGTCCGGATCGTGGGCGATGTGGGGCAAAACACTCTGGATCTCTCTGGGATCACCTTGACGGACATTGACTTTGTCGACGGCTCCGGCGGGCGGGACATGCTCATCGGCTCTGCGGGCAATGACGATCTGCGTGGCGGTGATGGTGCCGACACCCTGTCCGGCAGTGCTGGCAATGACACCCTGACGGGCGGGCGCGGTGCGGACGTTTTCGTTATTGCGGATGGTTTTGACGACGATACGATCGTGGATTTTGATCCGCTTCGGGAACGCCTTGATGTCTCGGGCATCAGCGACGTGGCACTGTTCGAGGATCTCGACACGACCGGGGACGGTCTGGTGACAGCGGATGATGCCCTCGCCTCAACCACCGCCGAGGGTCTGCTCCTGACCTTCGGGTCCGCATCCGTTCTGGTCGAGGATGTGGTCAGCCTGGATGGGGACAACTTCGTAATCTGATGCTCCGCTGAAGGATCATTATGACACCGGTCCCGGGGCGGCGACGCCTCGGGACACGAACGCCTTGGGGCACCAACGCCTCGGAACACCAACGCCTCGGGATACCAACGCCACCATGAGATCAGCGCTGTGCTGTGGGGATCCTGGTCTTTGATCCCCAGGTCGCGTCATCGACTGTCCTTCCCTGTCCGTCGTAGCCTGGAGCCCGTGGTGGTGGGCATCACACAATCAGTTTGCATTGGGCCAGCCTATGCGGGGCCAGCCCACGCTGGGCCAGCTTATGCAGGGCCAGCTTATATACAGGGAAGGAAGCACCATGACAGGCGGGATCATCCAAGCGCCATCGCCGAATGGTGACGAGCGGGCCGCGCCGGTCTCGATGCTCCTTCTGCACTATACGGGCATGACGACGGGGGCGGCGGCGCTTGCGCGGTTGTGCGATCCCGCCGCCAAGGTGAGCGCCCATTACCTGGTCGAAGAGGATGGCCGCGTCTTTGCTCTGGTGCCGGAAGAAACCCGGGCCTGGCATGCGGGGATATCCTTTTGGGCCGGCGAAACCGACCTGAACAGCGCGTCGATCGGCATTGAAATCGTCAATCCGGGCCATGAATGGGGGTATCGGGACTTTCCCGAGCCCCAGATTGCCGCCGTTGTAGCCTTAGGCCTCGAAATCGTGCAGCGGCACGGCATTGCCCCGTCCAGAGTTCTTGGTCACTCGGATGTGGCGCCGGCCCGGAAAGAAGATCCGGGGGAGCGGTTTCCCTGGCGGACCCTGGCTGGCGCGGGACTGGGGTGCATGCCGCCCGCGGACCACCCCACCGGCGCCGGTCCCATGGTGTCAAATCTTAAAGCCTGGCAGGCGGATCTTGCGGCCTTTGGCTATGGGCTTGAGCAGACAGGTCGATTCGATTCCAGCACCATGACCGTTACGCGCGCCTTTCAGCGCCATTTCGAGCCCGAGGCCTTTGCGGATGCCGTGCCGGGGGTGCCGACCACGCGCAGTGCGGCGCGACTCAAGGCTCTGCTTGCCGAGGTGCCCCTTAAGACGGGCTGACCTTGACGGGGAGGGGGGGAGAAGGCGCACACTGGCAGATGCCAGCTGGCCGGATGGCCGCTCCCG
>CAYUYV010000193.1:0-7009 GCA_964449455.1 uncultured Alphaproteobacteria bacterium
AAAACGACACGAGAAACAAAATATTGCTCGTGTGGCTCTTGGGTCAGGCATTCGCTACGGAGCCCGCCGATCATGCGGGCGAATTCCTGACCCGCCACACTAGATGCTTTCAACATCTGGGACAGCCCCTATATTTTTGTTACGTTTTCTTGGCTTTCTGTCGCGTCTGCCACAAACAGGAGCGCCAGACTGCACCTGGCGCCCGCCGGTGATCAGTGTTTGGCTTCGTCTTTGGCATTGATAAAGGCTGCGAATGCTTCCGCGTAGTCTGGGTGCCAACGGCTCAGGGCCGGACGATTTTCGATGATGTCTCCCATGGTCCAGGCCATTCGCTTTTCATCAAGCGCTCGCGGTACATCATTATCCGGACAGAGAATGTAAAAATCGCCCCGGTTCATGCTTTCGATAAAGAATGTTGCGGTTTGCTCCGGCGTCCAGGCAGCAGGCGGCTTTTCTGGGAGGCCGATCATCCCGGTATGGACAAAGCCTGGGATCAGCAAATGGGCGGTGATGTGGCAGCCTTCGGTGTTGCGCAGGTCATGGGCGAGCGCCTCGGTGAAGGCTTTGAGTGCCGCTTTTGAGACATTGTAGGCAGGACTGCCAGGGGGCGTCGTAATCCCCTGTTTGGAGCCTGTATTGATGATCGCTCCCGGCCTGCCCCGCGCGACCATCCGGGGCCCGAATACCTGTGTTCCGTGGATGGCGCCCCATAAATTCACATTGAGGATCGACTGCCAGATCTCAAGCGCACCAAGGCAGGATGAGCGTTTGCCGATCCCTGCATTGTTCATCAGGATGTCTGTGCCACCAAACCGCTCCGCGATCGCCGCTTCCAGGGTTTCAAGTTGTCCGCGGTCGGAGACATCCGTGGGTGCGGTCATGACGTCCGCTGCGCCTGCGGCGTGCACTGTCTCTGCCGCGGCGGCAAGCTTGTCTTCGGCCCGGTCGACAATCACCACCCGCATGCCCATTCCGGCAAATTGCGTCGCTGCCGCGAGCCCAATCCCGGAAGCGCCCCCGGTTACGACTGCGACCGAGTCGGCCGTGAAGGAAGGGTGAGACACGGTGCTGGCTCCTCTCTTTTGATCGGTCTGGAAACGCATAGGCTGGGCAAGCTTACCTTGCCCATGTGCTGCATGTGGCCTCGCCCTTTCCGATCACTGGCCCCAAGGATGAAGAAGAGCGCATCAAGCCGGCCCGGGATGGGGCCCTGACATGACCAGCAAGCCCTGACATGACCCGTAAGAAGGCCATAGGGGTTTTGGGGATTGGCGTCCCGTTTGATAACGGGGCCATGATCGTGATGGCTGAGAGCCTTGTGGAGCTTGGTCTTGTGAAGCGCTGATCGTGGCGCCGGGCGCAGGATCTCCTGGCGGGGGGACCCATTGGCTTGTATAACTTGAGCGAAGTCGCTCCGGCGGCATGTCAGTCCATCCCTTAAGCCTGGACGGTCCTATCATGCAGGAAGAAACGCGCGCGGCGGTGCTGGTCATGATCGGTGCCTTTATCGGCCTGTTTCTGCCCGACATCGACCAGTATCTGCGCGTCCTGCTCCATCACCGCTCGATCCTCACCCATTCGGTGCTGCTGCCGTTGCTCTTGCTGATGGTGCGGCGCGATGGGGTGACCCGTCAGATTGCGGCGGGCCTGCTCTGTGGAATTGGGATCCATCTGGTGGTGGATGTATTCTCCCCGATTGCCGGCTATGGCTTGGTCTATCTGCCGTTTCCCTTTTCCGCGTCCCTCGGCACGTTCGGATCCATGCTGTGGCTTGCCACCAATGCCGGGGCAGCGCTGCTGCTGGCCTTGAAATTTAGTGATCTGCACACGGATGTCTTTGTGAAAATCGCCGCCGGCTTCGCCATCGTCTATTTTGCGTTGAAGATGATCAGTTTCCTTGTGTCCCTGTTCATCCTGTTTATCGTCCTGGCCGGTCTCTATCTCATCGTGATTGCGGGGCAACGCTCACGACGCGCGTGAGCGAGCGCGGATGGTGGCAAGATCGTCCGGCGTGTCCACATCCATGTGAATCGCTGGATCTTCGCAAGGCCAGGTTCCGGCCCGCTCGCCTGCGGCCGAGATGATCCGCCGGGCACCCTCGTCACCGCGGCACTCTGTGAGGGCCTCAAAACAGGCCTGGCTAAACAGCACCGGATGGCCGCGCCGACCGTCCTGGACCGGCGCCACCAGATCCCAATCCGCGCGGCGTGCCGCGAGGGCGTGGGCAAGGCCGCTCAACAATGGGGCGGACAGGAGCGGCATATCGGCAAGGCCAACAAAGAGGGCATCGAGTTGGGGCAGGGACGGATCATTGAGCAGCGCCCCCATGCCCCAGGCAAGGGACGTGCCCATGCCATCCTCCGCCCCGGGATTGATGGTCACGCGCCAGCCCATCTCCTCGCCAATGGCCCGCTGGGAAGCGGCGTCGGGCGCCGTGACAAGCATGCGCACCGGCAGGCCTGCCGCCCCATAGGGCCGCAAGGCATGGGCCATGAGCGGCAGCCCTGCCAGATCGGCCATCAGCTTGGCCTCTGGCCCGAACCGGCGCGACGCGCCTGCCGCGAGGACAAGCGCGCCTACCGTCAGCCCCGCCATGGGGCACGATGTGGTCACGGCACGGCCAGATAATGGAGGCTGAAGAGCCCATCGGGATCGGTCCAGGAGCGCACGGGATCGAAACCTGCCCGCTTGGCCATCAGCTGAACGCCGCCAATGGTATATTTGTGGGAATTTTCCGTGTGCAGTGTTTCGCCGGCTGACATGGAGACGGCACCATCGCCCACCTGGAACGCGAGGTCACGGCGCGCCTTGAGATGCATCTCGATGCGCTCATCCACCTCATTGTAGAAGGCCAGATGCTCAAAATCCTCAGGAGAGACATCAAGCCCCAGCTCCTCGCGCATCCGTTTGATGACATTGAGATTGAAGGCGGCGGTATGTCCGGCCGCGTCATTATAGGCGCGCTCCAGCACATCCTTGTTCTTGACGAGGTCAACACCCAGCAAAAGGGCGCCGCCGCTGCCGATTAGACGGTGGGCCCGGCCGAGAAACGCCTCCGCCTGAGGGCGGGTGAAATTCCCGATGCTCGATCCTGGAAAAAAGCCGAGGCGCCGGCCCGGTGTGCCCTCGAAGTCTTGGGTGAGGTCGATCTCCTGGGAAAAGTCTGCGCAAACCGCGCCCACGGTGACGGTCCGGTAGTCGGCCGCGATCTGCTCCGCGGCGTCGCGCAGGTGATCACCGGAAATGTCGATGGCAACATAGGCCGCGGGAGTTTCGAGCGAGTCAAGCAGTGTGCGGATCTTCCAGCTTGAGCCGCTGCCATATTCAATGACCTTGGCCCCGGGGCCGGCGAGCCAGCGGACCTCAAGCCCAATCTGGTGCAAAAGGGCCATTTCGGTTCGGGTCACATAATATTCCGGCGACTCACAAATCCGGTCGAAAATAATTGATCCGGTTCTGTCATAAAAATATTTGGGGGACAGTGACTTCGGTGTGGCCGAAAAGCCCTCCCGGACATCGGTGAGAAAATCAGCTTTCGGCGGGGCGAGGTCATGGAAAAATGCAAGGCTGTCGCCGTCCTGGCGGGCGCGCTGAGTCTTGGTCATTGTGGAGTTTCCTTATGCATTGACTGGACGAATGGTCCGGCCCTCAAAGGACCGGACTCTTGCGGCGTATCAGGCGGCGAGACGAATGCCGCTGAACTGCCAGCAGGCGTCAGGGGGAAAGAAGTTCCGGTAGGTCGCGCGGATATGATCCGCAGGCGTTGCGCAGGACCCGCCCCGCAGGACGAACTGGTTGCACATGAATTTGCCGTTGTACTCACCAAGACTTCCCGAAAGAGGTTTGAACCCAGGATAGGGCGCATAGGCGCTGCGTGTCCATTCCCAGACATCGCCGTAAAGCTGGACGCATTCTCCAGCCCCTGCCTTGAGTGCAGCCTGGGGTTCTGGCGCCGTGAGGGCGATGGGCGTGTCCCTCTCCGGGGGGCGGCCCGAGAACAGCAGATTGCCCGCTTTCGGAGCGCTTGCAAGTGCAAGTTCGAGCTCAAACTCCGTTGGCAGACGTTTTCCAGCCCAGTCGGCAAAGGCTTGGGCTTCATAGAAGCTCACATGGGCGACTGGGCGGGTGAGATCGAGGGGCATCATTCCGTGCAGGGTAAATTCGTACCAGGTACCATCCTGTTCGCGCCAGTAAAGGGGATGACGCCAACCCGTTTCCTGGATGCGGGCCCAACCATCGGACAGCCAGAGCGTGACCGTGTCATACCCGCCATCCTTTATGAATTCCAAATATTCGCCATTCGTGACAGGCCGTGAGGCCAGGGAGAAGGCGGGCACGAGTTCCGGGTGGCGCGGCGTTTCATTGTCGAAGGTAAAACCATCCGCACCATGGCCAATATCGCAAAGGCCGCCGGCAAATTCACGCCAGGAGAGCGGCGCCGCCTCCTGCATGGCATCTACCGATCTGGGTGCCGATCCGGGCACGGATGCGGGATAGGCCGCTGGCATGAGGGGGTTGCAGCTCAGGACATGTTTGATGTCGGTGAGCATCAATTCCTGGTGTTGTTGTTCATGGTGGAGACCAAGGGTAACCAGTGTTTCCACCTGTGGCCAGTCTCGCGTAGGGACTGTCGTCAGCAGGCGGTCCATGGCCTCATCCACATGGGCACGATAGCCTTGAACTTCCACGGCCGTTGGGCGCGAAAGCAGGCCGCGCCTGGGGCGGGGGTGCATGGACCCAACCGTGTGATAATAGGAATTGAACAGGTGGGCGAAGACAGGATCGTAATCCTGATATCCGTTGACGAATGATTTGAGGAGGAATGTTTCGAAGAACCACGTCGTGTGGGCCAGGTGCCACTTTGTGGGGCTCACATCTGGCATGGACTGAATGGTCTGGTCTTCAGGGGAAAGGGGAGCGGCGATGAGGCGAGAAGCGGTGCGGACGGCGTGGTAGCGTTGAGTCAAATGGCCGCGAATATCGCCGGGATCTTCCGCAGGCGTATCTTGGCCGAAACAATCATCAGGTGGGCCGGACTTGAGTTTAATGCCAGCATTCATGAAGCATCTCCTTTCCTATGCAGAGTGGTCGACCCCTCTCACAGAGCTGTGGTTTGGGGCGCGCAGAACCCGAAACCGCCGTGGCAATTTTGTGGCAGGGGCCGATCGATAGAGGATTTTTTGGCTGCAGAATCAATGGAGGGTTGTTGAAATCGGCTCACGCCATGGGCTGGTTGGGGCCATCGCTCCATAAGGTGCCATTGGGCATGGTGCGCCGAATGGCAGTGGCCGATTGGTGGTGCAGGCGCTCCTGAAGGAAAACCCATGCCGGAGGCGGCAGGCTGGGCAGGCCACGGGCCCGCCAGGACGGGACGCGGCTCGTCCGAAAGGTCTGCGCCGCTTTGCCGAGTTGCGCGCAAAGCCCTTTGCCGGGACGGTCAATGATCGCCACGGACATGGTGGCCATGATCTGCCTCCACCGGTTCCAGCGCGGCAATTGCACAAAATTGTCCGCCCCCATGAGCCAGACAAAGTCCGTGTACGGGAAGCGCTGCCGGAGGGCACGGAGTGTATCGGCCGTATACCGTGTGCCAAGGCGTGGCTCCAAATCGGAGACGCAGATCGCCGGGTGCCGGGCCACGGCATGCGCCTGGGCCAGGCGGGCCTCGAAGGGTGCCATGTCGGTCGTGGATTTGAGCGGGTTCTGTGGGCTGACGAGCCAGATCACCACATGGAGCCCCAGCCGACGCAGGGCGATGAGGCTGATATGCCGGTGACCGTCATGGGCCGGATTGAACGACCCCCCCAGCAGACCGACCCGCATGCCCGGCAAAAGCGCGGCCCGATGGCAGGAACCGTTTCGAATGGGCAGGGTGGATATGGCGTTGGACGGCCAGCCCGCCATTTGACCGAGAGGGGCTTTGCGGGTCCGGGAGTGCGGATCCCCACCCGTCATGGGCGCCAGGCCCCGTCGCCCGAAGCATCGTCCGTGTCGGAGCGCTTTTCTCCGGCGCTGAGGTCTGCAAGGTGGGACAGCACCGCGCGCAACACCTGGGGAACGCCGGCCCCTGAAACACCCGACAGGGCCAGAACAGGGGCGCCGGACGTACTGACCAGGACGTTCTGCCGTTCCGTGATGATGTCGGGCTCAAGGGCATCTATTTTGTTGAGGCAAACAATTTCCGGCTTGTCCGCAAGGCCATGGCCATAGGCGATCACTTCTTCGCGAACGGTCTGGTAGGCTGCGGCCACATCCTCGCCCGTGCCGTCAATGAGATGGACGAGAACCCGGCAGCGCTCCACATGGCCGAGAAAACGCGTGCCAAGGCCCGCGCCTTCATGGGCGCCTTCGATGAGACCCGGAATATCCGCCAGCACGAAGCTGCGTCCGTCCTGGGCGACGACACCAAGGCCCGGGTGAAGGGTCGTGAACGGATAATCAGCAATCTTCGGGCGGGCACGGCTGACCGCGGAGAGAAAGGTGGACTTGCCCGCATTGGGCAGCCCGACCAGGCCCGCATCGGCAATGAGCTTCAGGCGCAGCCAGACCCATTTTTCCTCGCCGGTCAGGCCGGGATTGGCATGGCGCGGCGCCTGATTGATCGGCCCCTTGAAATGGGCATTGCCGAAGCCGCCATTGCCACCACGGAGCAGGCAAATGCGCTCGCCCACGCGCGTGAGATCCGCAATGACCGTCTCCTGATCATTTTCGAGGACCTGGGTGCCTTCCGGCACGCGCAGGACCCTGTCCTCGCCCTTACCGCCAGTGCGGTTGCGGCCCATGCCATGGCCACCGGAGGAGGCCTTAAAATGCTGTTGGTAGCGGTAGTCGATGAGGGTGTTCAGACCGTCAACACATTCGACCCAGATATCGCCGCCCCGGCCCCCGTCGCCGCCATCGGGGCCGCCAAATTCGACATATTTCTCCCGCCGGAACGAGACGCAGCCCGCTCCGCCATCACCGGACCGGATAAAGACCTTGGCCTGATCGAGAAATTTCATCGTGGAGC
>CAYUYV010000194.1:0-6998 GCA_964449455.1 uncultured Alphaproteobacteria bacterium
GCAGACGGACGTGCCGGGACTTCTCATGCGGACTTCTGATCCACGACACTAGCCTTGAAATGGCCCCACGCATGTCCTGGATTTCGCAATCAAAGCAACATGGGATAAATTGTCTTTTGTTGCGCGTGGCTCGCCTGTCCATCGCCCAATGAGGCACGCACGAAGCGTTCCCGCTGGAAAGAACAGCCCTATGAGCCAAATACCTCAGAGCGAGACCTTCATTTACGCCCTTCGTATAGGTCGCAATGGCGCCGTGGCCCCAATCGTACCCGATTGTGATTTGGGTACTGGCCCTGAGGATACGTTCGACTGGGTTCACATTCATCATACATCGGACGCGGACACGTCTTGGCTGCGCGACCGCTCGTGCCTTGACCCTGTCATTATCCGCGCCCTTCTGGCTCCGGAGACGCGGCCGCGCTGCACCGCTTATCGCGATGGCGCGATCGTGAACCTTCGGGGGGTCAACCTCAATCCTGGTGCTGATCCTGAAGACATGGTCTCAATCCGTCTGTGGATCGATTCGCGCCGGATCATCAGTGTCCGGCTGCGCAGGCTCATGGCTGTCGAAGACATTCGAAACGCCTATGACGATGGGACGGGGCCACAAACATCAGGTGCTCTTATCACCGCTTTGGCCACGAAACTCACCGAGCGGATGGAACCTCAGATCGTCACCATGGCTGAACAGCTCGATGATCTTGAGGAGATGATGCTTGCGCCCGGCCCGGACCCCTCGCCTGCCGATGTGGCAGACGTCCGCCGCCTCGCCATTATCCTGCGCCGGTTCATCGCCCCGCAGCGGGACGCGCTAGGCCTGCTGAGCGCCGGCGATTTCGACTTCATGGACGACAAAGATAAGGTGTTGATGCGCGAGACCGGTGATCGGGTGACCCGGATTGTCGAGGAATTGGAAGCGGCCCGTGAACGGGCCACCGTGCTCGCAGACCAACTCCGGGATCGTCAGGCCGCGCAGATGAACAAGCACATGTTCGTCATGTCCATGGCCGCCGTGATTTTCCTGCCCCTGACTTTTGTCACGGGGCTCCTGGGCATGAATGTGGGCGGCCTTCCCTGGGCAGACAACACGCGCGGTTTCGTGATCGTCACAGCCTTTTGCATTGTCATCAGTGTCGCGATGGTGCTTGCCTTCCGGCGCCTGCGCTGGATCTGAAAGCTCTGCCTTCGATAGACAGTTTCGGCCGGGCTGCAATGGCTGCCTCAGTTGGTCTGCACCCGGCCCCAGCCGATGCGGCCGAGCAGACCCCCGCCAGCATTCGCTACTTTCGGGTCATCTTGGTCAATCAGGGTGGGTTGGGCGCCGCCCGACCGTATGCCGTCACTTTCGTCCGCAACAGGCGGCCTGACGTCAGCCAGGCTTGTGGGTGGGGCGGAGACAACGACGGTCTCTTCATGGGCCTCCGTTGCGGCATCACGATTGGCAATGGCGCCTGACTCTGCCCTAGGCGTTGGTGCGGTCGGCGTTGGCGTGGGTACGGACACTTCTTCAACCGATGCACGGCTGAAATCGGGCATGCCAGAGCGGAAGTGAACGTCGCGCTGCGGGAACGGGATTTCGACCTCGGCGGCCTTCAACTTGTCCCAGATGGAAAAACGCAGCTCGTTCTTCACGGAAAGCAGATAGTTGTTGTCTCGCACAAAGGCGCGAAGCTCGAAAATGAGCGCACTGTCCCCGTAATCGGCAAAATAGATAAAAGGCGCCGGATAGGATAGGATCCGCGGATGTTCCACGGCCGCCTCGCGAAGGAGCTTTTCCACCTGGCGCACATCAGAATTATAGGACACGCCCACAGGAATCGTGACCCGGGCTATGCGATCCCGGTGGCTCCAGTTCGACACTGACGCGGTGATGATCTCCGAATTGGGGACGATGATAGACTGGCGTTCGAACGTCTCGATTTCCGTCGCCCGTACACTGATCCGCTTGACGATGCCCTCGCCGGCCGATGTAACGATCCAGTCACCGATCTTGATGGGCCGCTCGAACAGCAGGATCAGTCCAGAGACGAAATTGCTGACGATGCTTTGGAGGCCAAAACCGATACCGACCGAGAGGGCACCAGCTATGATCGCAAGATTGGACAGGTCGACGCCGGCCACACTGACGGCGATCAGGCTTGCTGCCAGGATGCCTACATAGCCCAACAGTGTGGTGATTGAACTGCGGGCGCCGTAGTTCAGGCTGGTCTTGGGCAGGATCCGGTGCTCCAGGGTCTTCTGAATGATCCGGGTGAGGAAAATCCCTGCCACGAAGAAAATAATGGCCGACAGCAGATCGCCGAACGAGATGGTGACGGGGCCAATCTGGATACCCGTCAGAAGCCGCAGGACAGTGGCCCTAATATCCGGCCAGTCCACACCGGCGACCAGCAACACAAAGGGCAGCCAGAGGGCAATGACGATACTGTCAATCGTCAACGCGACCCAGAAGCCGAGGAAGGATTCTGATTTTTCTTCCCCATCGCCGGCCGACGAAACCGTTCCATCCGGATTCGGGGTCCCGACCGCGCGCTCCTCAAGGGTTCGGCTGACCCAATCATGGGCAAGGCTCTGACAAAACCCGCGCAACAGGAGGAAGCCGAGCGTCCCTCCGGTCAGATATGTCACCTTTTCCGCTGCGAAGCGGGCCAGAGCCGCATAGCCCAAAATGGCGGCAATCACGATGGCAAAGGAGAAGAGGAGCGAAAAAACGGCAATCGCACGCGCTATGGCGGGTCGGGGGCCAGTAATGTCATTTGCGCTCGCCTGAGTGTCAGGAGTGGATTCGCTGTCCCCTTCGGCTTCTAGCCCCTTCGGCTTGGACGGTATCCAGAGTCCCGGACGCGACATCGGTATCAGGACGAACGCAATGACAATCGAGACAATAAAGCTCTGCGCGACGGCCAGATTCAGGCCCGTCTCAAGAGCCACACTGCTGCGGCGGGCCACAAGGTCCAGACCGACAAGGACAAGCGCCGTCGTGAACGCCAGATAAACCGAGTTCGCCTGGCGGTTCGTCAGCGGCAACGGGCGGATAAAGGCCCGCTTGGGGGAAAATGCCGCCTTCGCCATTTCTCGGCCGACAAAAATAATGAAAAGCGCCTGAACGATAGCCAGAGCGACGTTCCGGGTCTCAATGGAAATCAGACCCTGGAATTCAGCAACCGCGTAAAAGACCGCTCCGCTGGCTGCAACCCACGCAAAGCCGTTGAAAAAGCGGATCAGGGCGGCCCCAAAAACCCACGTCCTGTTGCGATAGCGCTCCGTAGCGATCGCAATGATCCGCCGATTGACCCTGGCCCGGAACACAAGGGTGAACAGCATGACCACGCCCAGACCGATCCCGAGGATCGCTGTCGCGGAAACGCCCCGCCCTTCGGCGCTTTTCTGCCCGTACCAGGAGGTGAAGGCCTGCTGGGTCTCTACGGCCGCCTTTTTGAGGCTGATCCAGGCATCTCTCCAAACGGTCGGCGAGAGGGGCCAGGGTCCACGGTCGAGAACGCTGTCGAGAAAACGGGTCCGCGACAGCGCCGCCAAGCGGGCGCTGATCAGAAGGATCTGGTTGTTGATCACCTCGGTCCGCTTGATCAGGCCTTCAATGCGCGCCAGACGTTCACCAAGCTGTTTGCGATCGGCGGCAATTTCCGCCACTTCGGGCGGGGCGTCCTCCGCCGGCGCGGGGCCTAGGGCATCGAGCGAGGCAATCACAGTCTGGCGCAGCGCGTTGAGCGGCGAGATGATCGCGTTAACGCTTTCGCTGATCGCTGAAAGGCGTGTGCGGGTCTCCGCAATCTTGACCTTTTCTGCTGCCCCATTTTCCAACTGAGCTTTGATTGCCTCGATGGCCTTCGCCCCCTCGTCAATGATGGGCTCAAGTTCAGCCGCCGTCTGCGGCGGCGGGTTTTGCGCCGCCGCCGGCTGTAGCGGCACTGCCAGCGCAAAAACCAGAAAAAGACAGGGGATTACGCCGGACAGGACGGAGAAAAGCCGTTGCACAACAAACCTCACTGGGCGGGGGGAAGCGGCTTGGTGAAACAAAGCCGGAACGGGCAGGCGCTAACAGGCGTCTACCAGCGACCACTCCCAATGACAATCCCTGACGGCTGCTGGGTCTCGTTGCGGCCGCGCCCTGCATCGGAGCACTGTTGCTCTTGCGCAGGACGCAGCATCGAACTGCGAGGGATAGTGACCTCGATTATGGCGGCAATCGCAAAACGGTTGGGCTCCACACTCATAACCATACATGGACGGTGGCGGCAAAGCACAGCGTGACCATGAAGGTTTGGGCGAGGAAGGTTTCGGCGAGGCGGCCTTATTGGGTTGCGACGCAGCGAAAATGCTTCATCTGGCCGAACATACGATGAATGGCGTTGCGTTCCCGGTACAAAAAGGTGGCAAAGCGGGTCATCAAGCGGCGATTGACCTTGAGCGGAAGTCATCACCTCAATTCGCCCCGTCATTTAAAGTCGCGAGTGTGTAGAACGTCATGCAGCCGATCCTTTTTTCGGCCGGGTCCGTGCAGATACCGGCCTATGGCCTGTGCCTCGCAGTGCTCAGCACGCTCGCATGGCTTGTCGTGCCGCGCCTGTTGGGGCGTGCCGGGGTGAGCGCTGAAGAAGCGCTCAGTGTCCTGTCCATTGGGGCGGGGTCGGTTCTGCTTTGGGCGGCGCTTCAGGTTGGACTGGGGCGGATGGGCATGGTCGACACGCCCCATCTCAGTGCCATGCCGATCATGGGTCTTGGCGCATTGAGCCTGCTCGTCTATCTCAAGGCGCGGGGCCATCGGGTTGACCGGCTGTTCGACATCATCGCGCCTTTTGGTATCATGGCCCTTGGCATCCAATATGGGTTCGGGTCCTTCATGGCCGGGTCAAGCTTTGGCGCGCCAACCGCCCTGCCCTGGGGCGTCACCTTTCCGCCGGGCAGCCCGGCCCATGCCGCGTTCGGACCAACGCCTGTTCATCCGACCCAGCTCTATCTCGGCATCGGTTTCTTGGCACTTGGTGTTCTCGGGACGCTCTATCGGCGAGGGAGTGGGCGAGATGGCAATGCCGCCCTGTTCTGCTTTACCGGCGCGTCGGTGCTTTATTTGGCCGTTTCGCCCTTCAGGGGCGATCATCAGCCGATGCTGGAAACACCGTTCTTGGCCTCAGGGCAGGCCACAGCCCTGGCCGTCCTGTGTGCCAGCCTCTCTTTCAGTGTGCGGCGCAACGGACCATGGACAGCGTCGCATGCCTGATGGCCATCAGGGCAAGGGCCAGTCAAGTTCCGTTTCGGTCACGGTCAGCGCCGTGACGGCATCAGTCCCTTCTGCATCGGCGAAAACCAGGGGCACGTGATAGTCTGTGCCGCAGAAATGGATGATCCAGTCCTCCCGGCGCCCTTCACTGGACGGGGCAGACGGATCGCGCGGCACAAGGCGGGTGGTGCGCACACGGATATTTCCGCCCCCAAGGCACTGATTGTCCGAGGCATCTTCCACGGTCTTGAAGGCAAGGCGTGTGGCCTGGCGCCCCTGGGCTGGGCCCACCAGAGTGTCACCGGGCAGGAGCGGCAGAAAGGCCGTGGGCTGATCAGGATAGGTGATGATCAGGAGATTTTGACGGCGCGCCGTGGCGCATCCCCCGACCATGACCGATGTGGTCCAGGCCGCCTCGGCGCCGGTGCGCACGAACACGGCAAGATCATCGCCCTTTAAACGCTCAAAAGCCGGGCTGCGGCGCTGGATGCTGCGCTCCAGACAAGGGCCGAAGGCATTGGCGTCCGCCTTCAGGGCCACATCAGCCGACTGGAACAGGTAATCGTCAAGATCGCCAGCGCCGAGCACCCGGGCCGGCACCTCATCGCCCGCGGCCTGAACAGCGGCGGCCGGCACTTCACTCTCGGCAGCCTCAGCGCCCACCAGATCGGCCCTGGCATCATCGGCGAGGACCGATCGGGATTCGATGGTCTGTGCACTCCCGCACGCGCCAAGGCTCAAAGCGGTGAGACCCAGGCTGGCCATGGATGCCGCCCGCCATGGAGCGAAACGGCGCCCGGACCTATTTGGCCAGTTCAGGCACCTTGTTGCCACCGGATCCGTCCGGGTCACCGCCTTCCCCGCCATTGGCCTCTCCGCCTTCATCACCGCCATTGTCCGGCGTCTCGGGCGCTTCGATGATCTCGAAGGCCAGCTTTTTGTCTTCGCCCTCGCCCTCAACGGCCACAATCACCGTGCCGCCGCGCACCAGCTTGCCAAACAAAAGTTCATCCGCCAACGGACGTTTGACATGCTCCTGAAGAACCCGGGCCATGGGCCGCGCGCCCATCCGGTCGTCATAGCCCCGCTCCACCAGCCAGTCGATGGCCGCATCCGTAAGCTCGAAGGTGACATTGCGGTCCTGGAGCTGGGCCTCAAGCTGCAGCACGAATTTCTGGGCCACATGACGCACCACGTCATGGGGCAGCGCGCTGAAGCCGATCACGGCGTCAAGGCGGTTGCGGAATTCCGGCGTGAACAGACGGTTGATCGCTTCGGTATCCTCACCCTCGCGCCGTCCGCGGCCGAAGCCGATGCTCTCGCGCTGCATGTCCGAAGCGCCCGCATTGGTGGTCATGATGAGGATCACATTGCGGAAATCGATCTGCTTGCCGTTATGGTCCGTCAGCTTTCCGTGATCCATCACCTGCAGCAGGATATTAAACAGGTCCGGATGGGCCTTTTCGATCTCATCGAGCAAAAGCACAAGGCTCGGATTCTTGTCGACACCATCCGTGAGCAGACCACCCTGGTCGAAACCCACATAGCCCGGAGGCGCCCCGATCAGGCGGGAGACCGTATGCCGCTCCATATATTCGGACATGTCAAAGCGCAGCAGTTCCATACCGAGTGTCGAGGCAAGCTGGCGCGCCACTTCCGTCTTGCCGACCCCCGTGGGGCCGGAGAACAGGAACGAGCCGATGGGCTTTTCCGGATCGCGCAGGCCGGCCCGGGCCATTTTCATGGCCGCCGCGAGCTG
>CAYUYV010000195.1:0-5271 GCA_964449455.1 uncultured Alphaproteobacteria bacterium
GCCCCCGCGGAGCACATGAGCGAAGCGAATTGTGCGTGAGCGAAAAAATGGCGGACCCGACAGGATTCGAACCTGTGACCTCTGCCTTCGGAGGGCATGTGTGGTGCTTTCCGCTGGAACCCGCTACTCGCCAAAATCCCGCAATATCACCATATATTCAGCCATTCTTACGACATGTGCCGACACGTCCCGTCCTTGAAACTTGGTCGAATGGTCGCTAATTGGTCGCTAGCGATCATTCCTAGCGACCACTTTTGGAGCGGCCTATGGCCATCAAGATCACCACACGCGCCGTTGAGGCTATGGAGCCTGGAGACGAGGTCTATGACAGCGAAGTCAGGGGGTTTGGCGTGCGCCGCCAGCGGCGAGATGCGGTCTATATCTTGCGCAAGCGCATAAGAGGGAAGGCCCGGCAATTCAGCATTGGCATTCACGGTAGCCCCTGGACGCCGGACACGGCCCGCAGGGAAGCGCGGCGCCTATTGGTCGAGATAGACGGCGGCGCGGATCTCGCGGCCCTCCGAGCGGAGGAAAAGGCCGCACCGACCGTTTCCGATTTCTGCGACCAGTATCTCAAGGACGCGAAGGCCGGACTGGTGACCTATCGGGGCAAACCCAAAAAAACGTCCACGCTCGGAACCGACGAGGGCCGCATCACCCGGCATATCAAACCGCTATTGGGGGCCATGAAAGTTCGTGATCTGACGCGGGCTGATATTGAGCGCTTCATGCGGGACGTCGCTTCGGGCAAGACGGCGGCAGACGAGAAAACCGGCCATCGGGGCCGGGCTATCGTGACGGGCGGCGCGGGCACGGCATCACGCACGGTGTCACTTCTGGGTGGGATCTTGAGCTATGCGGTGCGCTTGGGCGTCCGGCCCGATAATCCTTGCCGTGGCGTCGAGCGTTTTAGCGATGGCAAGCGGAACCGTGTTCTGATACCGGAGGAATGGAAAGCGCTTGGTGAGGCGCTGGAGATATTCGAGGCGCAAGGCGGTAACGCGAAGGCTGTGGCCATCACCCGCCTCATTGCACTGACGGGTGCGCGCAGGTCGGAAATCGTCAAACTGCGAATGAAAGAGATTGATCTGGACAAAAGGCTGTTGGATTTGGAGGACACCAAAACGGGCCGCTCCATCCGGCCCCTGGGTGGTCCGGCCCGCACACTGTTGCGCAATTTGACGGAAAAGCCTCTGCACACAGAGCGCTTGTTTTCGGACGAGACCGGAGAAGGCTTCTATCAAGGCTATGGACGGTGCTGGACCAAAATTCGGACGCTAGCTGACCTTCCGTCCGATATCACGCCCCATGTGCTCCGCCATTCCTTCGCGACCATGGCCGGGGATCTGGGTTTTTCCACTTCTACCATCGCAAGCCTGCTGGGTCACAAAGCGGCAAACATAACAGAACTCTACGTTCATCGCCGCGTGGATTCGGTACTCGTGGGGGCGGCTGATAAAGTTGCCGCTCGCATAGAGGCTATGCTTTGCGGCGGTGCGGAAGCGAAGGTGATCGAGTTTCCGACCGGAGGGCAAGGCGCCTGACAATGAGGAACGGCAATGATGAAACGTCCGGTGAATGTGCCATCCGCCTCCATACCAAGATGCGTTTCCTATATCCCTTTTTTTCTGATGCGGACATTGAACGCGCAGCAGAGCTTTCAGGCATCTCCATCGACACGCCCACGGCGAAGCAATTCAATCTTGCCTTTGCGGAACTTCTGCAATTCGTGCCCGATGACCCGCCAAGCAAACACAGACAATGGGCCATTCGTGTAGAGAAGAAATCTCGTGAACTCCTCACCCTTTTGGACGAAGACCCGGACAAAGTTGGAAAAGCAATTAACGCATCCAATCGGTTTCTGGGAGGGCATGGCTGGCTCTATTCGGACTATATGCAGGGGAATCTCGCAGAAGCAATGCGAAGAGTGGGCGGTCATGAAGAATTTGAGAATCCGGATTTATTTATCATCTGGAAGCGGACGATATCGGGAGTTCACGTCATACAGCACTTAGCATCACGATATGCCTCTTTCCAAGAGAGCGCAAAGAGAGGGCCGTCTCAAGATGAGGATGAGTTTGCTAGCAATCTCCATCGGGCTTTCAGCGCCGTCAGTGGTTCGATCCCGAAAGTGACCACGGACCCAATTTCGGGGAAACGAGGTGGCGCTGCCCTCACCTTCATTCGGCACCTGTGCGCCCTATGCCTCAAGCGCGTGGACAAGGATTTTGAGGGTATCGCCGAATCGGAAGCCGCAGATATTCGCCGTTATCTTGATCGTCACGGGGACCGGGTAAGCCGTGTTAAAACTGTTCTCGAAAAGTGGGCGAACCCGGACGACCAAAGTTTGCCGGAACGGTTGCTCAACATCGCCCGCATCAATCGGGAGCGGCTGGCAAAGAACACCCAAGTGGCGGATAAGAAACGAAAAAAGGCCAAATCAGCAACTTAGACAGTACTGCGCGGACGCGCCATATCCTGCGCATCATCACGATGTGTACGAAAGGAAGCGTCACATGCAATTGCTGGACACGCGGGAAGCCGCAGAGTTTTTGAAAGTCAGCCCCCGCACTTTGGAACGGATGCGCCAGGAAGGCACCTCGCCGAAATTCCGCAAATGCGGGCGGCGCGTCCTCTATGCCCAATCCGATCTCCTGGACTGGCTGGACAGTCACGCTTATTCGTCCACGGCGGAAGCCAAACGGGCGGGGTAAGGATCATGAGCCTTGCCCGCCATATCACCAATAGACTCAAAGGCGACTGGCACGGGACGCGTGGCCTTGTGCCCGGCCCCGGTCATTCGTCCCACGACCGCAGCGTGAGCGTCACGGATGCACCCGGCCAGCCTGACGGCATCCTCGTTCACTGTTATTCGCCAGCGGATGACTGGAAGGCCGTGAAACGCGAATGGGCCTCCATGGGCTTCATTCCGTCATTCGAGACCGCAGGAAACGCGGCACTGGCTAGGACACGAAAGGCGCAAGCGAGATCCCCGAAACAAAAGCCTTTTCCTCAAGCCCAAAGCCCGTCTGCCTTGACGTTGTGGAAGGCCTGCCGCTCGATTTGCGGGACCGGCGGCGAGGACTATTTGCGCGCTCGCGCCATCCGAATCCCCCTGCCCGATGATCTGCGCTTCACGCCGAACTATCGCGGGCGCCCGGCCATCGTGGCGGCGGTCAGGAATGCGGAAGGCGCGGTCCAAGCGGTACAGATCATCTGCCTGCGCCGCGATTTTCTCGACAAGGACCGGGAAGCACAGGGAGGCGCTTACAGGACCATTGGCAGCCCAAAGGGCGGCGCCATACGCCTTTGCCCTCCCGCGCCCGTCCTAGGCCTTGTGGAAGGCATCGAGGACGCACTGTCCGTTCTCCAGCTTGACGGTTTTCCCTGTTGGGCCGTGACCGGCACATCCGCTCTTCAGACCTTCGTGCCGCCCCGTGAGGTGAAAACCGTCGCCCTTGCTCCCGATGCGGACGGCGCGGGTGCCAAGGCTCTGGGGGCGGCGGCGGCGCATCTGCGCGGGCTTGGTGTCGAGGTCAAGCATGCTCCGGTGCCGCGCCCCTACCGGGACTGGAACGATTGCCTCATGGGCCTTGAGGAGCGCATCGCCCTCATGATCGAGGACGGCGGGCTCGCCCCCGAAGACGCGGAGGGCCTCGCCCGTGAAGCCTGCCTTTAAGCCCAAAGAGATCGCCAATGACGAGGGCGAGACGGCTCCCGTCCTTCTGGTCCTGACCCTCGCGGAGTTTCTGGCGAAAGACATCAAGCCCCGTGAAATGATCCTCGCGCCGATCATTCCAACCCAAGGGCTTGCGATGATCCACGCCAAACGCGGCATCGGCAAAACCCATGTGAGCCTCGGCATCGCCTATGCGGTGGCGAGCGGCGGCGCTTTTTTGAAGTGGAAGGCGGAAAAACCACGCCGTGTTCTGTTCATCGATGGTGAAATGCCCGCCAGCACGCTCCAGGAGCGGCTCAAAGGCATCACCGAGACCAGCGGTCCAAACCTAGAGGCAGCGGATTTTCTGCGCATCCTGACACCGGACTTTCAGGAGACTGGCATTCCCGATTTGGCGTGTCCGGACGGTCAAGCGGCGCTTGAGCCCTTCCTGGACGGCGTGGACCTTCTGATCCTCGACAATCTCTCCACCCTCTGCCGCACGGGCCGCGAAAACGAGTCCGAAGGCTGGACCATTGTTCAGGCCTGGCTCCTCGATCTGCGGCGGCGCGGCATATCGGTCCTGCTCATTCATCACGGCGGCAAGAATGGCGACCAGCGCGGCGCCTCGAAGCGCGAGGACATTCTGGACACGGTCATTCAACTGAAGCATCCGGAAGACTATTCGCCGTCCGAAGGCGCCCGCTTTGAGGTACACATCACCAAGGGCCGGGGCCTCTTTGGAGACGACGCGGAGCCTTACGAGGCACGGTTGGAGACAGTCGAGGGCCGGGCCGCCTGGACCACCAAAACCCTGGAGGATGCCAATCTCTCCCGCGTGATCGAGCTAACGCAGGACGGCATGAAGGTGCGGAAGATCGCGGAAGCTACCGGCCTGTCCAAGAGCAAGGCCCACCGCCTCCAGAACCGGGCGAAAGCGGAAGGCAAGCTGTTATGACGGGCGAGCAAATTAGGCTTGTCCCACTGTCCCAACCCCTAGGCCGTGGGACGGTGGGACAGACCGGCAACCCTTGGGACAGGCATGGGACAATACGCGGGACAGATTATCCGGAAGAGGCGGAAATCCGTGCTTTTACGTGGGACACAGGGCGGGACATGCATGGGACACGCCCTCAAAACCCTGTCCCACCGGGCTCAAGAGTGTGGGACAGCAAATCACCCCCGTCCCACCATCGGTTAGTCGGCGACAGGAGGGCATGAAGATATGCCGGGACAGACATCAAAGCCCGAAAAGAAACGGGATAAAACGGCAAAGCCTCCGGCCATTGAGGGAGACTATGTGCCTACGGATCGTGAGTGTGAGGCGGTCAAGGCCTCCCTGGCGCGTTCGCGCAATCGCCCGCCCGCGCCAAGCCTCAAGGTCACCCGGGAGGGTCACGTCTTCATGCTGGACAATGACCACGCAGACCCGCGCCTTGGCTTCCGTCTTCTCATGGAGTCGCTGGGCACGGCGGACGGCGACTTCCTGGACGGGCTGCTTGGCCAACTTGTCAAAACCGTCGAAGACGGCGGCGCGACCTGCGAAAAGGACGTAAACTTCATGTTGTCCGTCATCAAGGGAATCGAGCCCCGCGATCAGATGGAAGCCCTGC
>CAYUYV010000195.1:5371-6827 GCA_964449455.1 uncultured Alphaproteobacteria bacterium
TCAGATGGAAGCCCTGCGCAAATACCGCAATGGCGGGGAGCAGACCGTCCGCGTGGAGCATGTGACCGTGAACGAAGGCGGACAGGCCATTGTCGGCAATGTCGCTCAGGACCGGGAGGGGGGCCGATCAAGAAAGTGACGGACAACCCCATGAACCGGAGTTATGCCTTCCAGAAGGCCCCCAGATGCTCCGCCACATCAAAGCGGACCGGAAAGCCCTGTCAGGCCCCCGCTATGCGCGGCCGGACGGTCTGCCGCTTCCACGGCGCCCGTGGCGGCGCACCCAAGGGCAAGCGGAACGGGAATTATCAGCACGGGGAAGACACAAGAGATGCGATTGCTAAGCGGCAGGCAGTTGCCGATCTGGTCCGGGCAGCGCGGGAGACCATCGGCGAGGTTGACTGATCTCGCAACTATTACCCCGCAAAGCCCGGTCGAAACGGGCGGTCAGATGCTCGACACCTCGGTGATCGAGGCCCCCAAACAGCGCCTGACCCGGGAAGAGAAGGACACCATCAAGGGTGGCGGCACTTCGCCCTGGCCGCGCAAGAAAGCGGCGCGTAAGGACAAAGACGCAAGATGGACGCTGAAGCGGGGCCGGGTGAAGGCGCACTCCCAAGACGAGGCCTGCGACAAGACCCATAGCGGCCTCGTTATCCCGGCCTTCGGGTACAAGAGCCACATCAATGTGGACCAGCGCCATAAGTTGATCCGGCGCTGGAGCGTGACGGCGGCAAGCGCCCGTGACGGGGCGCGGCTGCCGGATCTTCTGAGCCCGGATGCCTTTGGTTCCAGGGTCTGGGCGGATACGGCCTATCGCTCGAAAAAGAACGAGGCGGCCATCGCCAAGGCCGGCCGGATCTCGCTCATCCACTTCAAGAAGCCGCGGGGGCGCCCCATGCCCGGGCCTCATCAGTGGGCGAACCGGGCCGCTCCAAAATTCGCTCGGCCGTCGAGCATGTCTTCGCCGAACCAAAGTCCCGCATGGGGCTCTTTGTGCGCACTGTCGGCATCGGCAGGGCCAAAGCCAAGATTGGCCTCGCCAATCTCGCCTACAATCTGAAACGCCTCGTCTTCCTGGAGGCGCGAGCCGCCTGAACGGCCGCTGGGCTTTATCAAAGTCCGCAAATTCTCCGCAAGCCCCCATTCAACGGACCGCCCCCTCGCCAGGCCACTCACCCCCCCCTCAAAACTCCGTAGCCAACGCTTTCTTCAAAATATCCAAATGAGTTGTCGCGGACGCTGTCAGGGAGCCGGGTGCTGTCGAAAATCAGATGCACGAAGACATACTGATCTGCCGTGCTGGAATGGAGCGTCTGTTCGAGCCGGCGGACCGGTTGGGTGACCTCAGGGATGGGGTCAGGGGATTGCGCGGCGAGCGCGCGGACCTCGAATCGCCGGCGCCCAGGCACCGCCGGTCGTGAATCCGGCCGTGTATCAGATCGGCGGCGGGATC
>CAYUYV010000196.1:0-6802 GCA_964449455.1 uncultured Alphaproteobacteria bacterium
CCTCATTCGGCCATCGGCTATCTGGCACCGGCGGCCTATGCCGCCGCTTTGAACGTGCAAGGCCCGGGCGAGACTACGCCGCTACGCGGCTCCGTCTCTCCGGCCCTTGCACAAACCGCCCAAACGGGCAAACTCAACCAACCGACTCCAGCTTCATCTGGATGAAACTCGGGGGGCAGACCAGTGACGGTAAGGCACGCTGGGGATGTGGGATGGTTGAAAACGGGGATGGGACCGCAGGCAAAAAGGCGGGTGGTTCGGTACAGGCGACGGTGCGAAGTTATGTAACCTTCGCGACCCATGAAAACAATGTGGCGCTGCTTGTGGAGTTGGCGGTTGAAAACGCGACCCCTGAGCCCGTTGAAGACCTGACCCTTCACATCGATGCCGCACCCGAATTCCTCAAATCCAGGACGTGGACGCTAGACCGGATCTCCGCCGACGGTCGATTGGTCCTTCGGGATCGCGCTGTGCTTCTCGATCGGGGCTTTCTGTGGGCGCTCACGGAGGCCACGCGGGGGCAGGTGACGCTCACGCTTTCGAAAGCAGGCGGCGAGGTCGTGACCACGATCACCCATCCGGTGCGCCTCCTCGCCCATAATGAATGGGGCGGCATTCAGCATATGCCGGAGTTGCTGGGCGCCTTTGTGCTGCCCAATGATCCGGCGGTGGAGCAGATCAACCGCCTGGCCTCCGATGCCCTTGAGGCCGCGGGTCGCCCTCGGTCGCTCAATGGCTATGGGGCGGGGAGCCGCGAGCGTGTCTGGGAGATGGTGTCCGGCATTTGGACCGCTGTGAGCGGTCTTAGGCTCGACTATGCGTTGCCGCCGGCAAGTTTCGAACGGGTCGGTCAAAAGATCCGTACACCTTCTCAAATCCTCGAAGCGCGGCGCGCGACCTGCCTAGATCTCACCCTGCTGTTTGCCGCTTGTTTCGAGAATGCCGGATTGCATCCCTTTGTCGTTTTGACGCAAGGGCACAGTTTCCCGGGCGTGTGGCTGGCGCCCAAGGAATTCGCCAGCGTGGCCACAGATGATGGCGCGGCCCTGCGCAAGGGATTGACCCTCAAGGATCTTATCGTCTTCGAAAGCACGCTGGTGAGCGAGCGCCCCGGTCATCGCTTTGCCGAAGCCTTGCGCCGGGGCGAAAACCAGTTGTCGGAGGACGCGGAGTGTCCGTTTGAACTTGTTGTCGATGTCAAGCGTTCCCGCATGCAGCAGATCACCCCGCTTCCCTTGACGGGATCGGATCTGCCAGGCGGTGAGGCAGCCGATGGTGAGGGGGATGTGGTCACCGCGGCGCCCATCGAAACGGCGCCGGCCATGGATGGTTTTGATCAGCCGGCTGAGTCCACTCGGGATGAAACACCCCAAGGAAGGTTGGCCCGTTGGCGCTCGCGCCTGTTGGATCTGTCCCTGCGCAATCGGCTTCTCAATTTCAAGACGCAGTCGAGTTCCGTCATTCTTCAATGCGCCGACCCTGCGCAGTTTGAAGATCGATTGTCCGATGGCATTGAGTTTCGTTTCACGCCGGTTCAGGACAATGCCGACCGGGATGACGATCTATACCAGCAAAAGGAAGGTCAGCGCATTTCAGCCGACTATGCGCAGGCCGCCTTCGAGCGGGACGAGCTGTTGGTCGATCTCGATGCAGAAGCCCTGGACAAGCGGCTTGTCGCGCTTTACCGCCAGACCAAGCGGGATAATGAAGAAGGGGGTGCCCACACCCTGTTCGTGGCAATCGGTTTCTTGGCATGGAAAAAGACGCCAACGGATGAGGTTCGCTACGAAGCGCCGCTGCTTCTTATACCTGTCAGTCTGAAGCGCCGGGGTGTGGGCAGTCGGATGGCCCTCACGATCCATGAGGACGAACCGCGCCTCAACCCCACCCTTTGCGAAATGCTCCGCCAGGATTTCGAGATCGAACTGGGATTGTCCGATGACGATCTTCCAACGGATGAAAGCGGCCTCAATGTGCCCTTGATCTGGCAGCGGGTTACCCAGGCCGTCGAAACCTTGGCCGGGTTCGAGGTGATCCCCAAAGTGGTTCTGGCAACCTTCACCTTCGCCAAATACCTCATGTGGAAAGACCTGTCCGACCGGTTGGACTTGTTGAAAGAAAACCGCTTCGTGCAGCATCTCGTGGACACGCCACGGGAGCCCTACGGGCATCGGGTTGATGTCCCGGGGGAGAGGGACCTGGATCAGACCTGCCCGCCGGAAGCACTTTACACCCCCTTGCCCGCGGATTCCTCCCAGCTCAAAGCCGTGGTCGCGTCGGATAAGGGCCAGGATTTTGTGCTGGTCGGCCCGCCGGGGACGGGCAAGAGCCAGACCATCACGAATATGATCGCCCACGCGCTGGCCCATGGGCGCACCGTGCTGTTTGTCGCTGAAAAGACCGCCGCACTCGATGTCGTCTATCACCGCCTGCGGAATATCGGTCTCGGTGCCTTTTGTCTGGAATTGCACTCCAACAAGGCCAAGAAGACGCATGTCTTGGAACAGCTGCGCGATGCCATGGACCACCACGGCCATCCGGTCAGTGCCCAGGAATGGCAAAGCGTTGCCGAGCAGCTTGGCGCACAAAGAGCCACCCTGAACGCCCTGGTGGAGCGTCTCCATGCGCCTTATGCAAATGGCCTGTCTGCCTACCAGGCCTTTGGCCAAGTGGTTGCCGGAAAGGACAAGTTTGCGCCAACTCTCTCGATTGACGGTGTGCTGGAACAGGAGACGCACACCTTGTCTCAGCTGCGCAGCCTGGTCGGTGAGCTCCGGGATCGTCGTAAGGCCTTACCTCCGGAGACCAACATTCCGCAAGGCCTGCTGGGGGATCGGGAATGGTCGCCGTCGTGGGCCAGGGAGATCAGCGCCGCGGCACGCCAGTTGCGCGATGCCGCTCATTCACTCACGACCGCCCATGGCGATCTCGTCAGCAAGCTTGGTTTGGCAGCGCCGGTGTCGAGCCGACGGCAGATGCTCACGGCTCTGCCCAATCTCGTTGCACTCCTTCCCAGGGCCCATGATGTGGATCTCTGTTTTCTGTTCAGGGCAGATCCCTCTCAGCTGACGACGGACCTTCAGTATGCGCGGGAAATGACAACACGCTTCGGGGAGGCGGCGCGCCGGCTCTCGGCTCGGTATCACCCGCACACGCCCTTTCGTAGGGACTTGGACATTTTGGAGGACTTGATCGATGATTGCCGCAGCACCTGGTGGCCGCGCTCTTTCTTTTTGAAGCAGAAGGTCACAAAGACCCTCAGGCGATACACGAAGACCAAGATTCGGCGGCCGTTCCAAGACGTCCACTGTTTGAAGGCCATGCGCGGGGCCCGGCAAGCCCTCGACCGATCAAGCGGTTTGCGGGAACATCTGGGCGGGATGTGGCAGGATCTGAAGTCCGACTTCAACGGCATGGAGCGTAGTATTCAGCTTGCTGAGGGGGTCACATCCGCGACGATTGCCTTGGCTGATACCCCTGAGGCCATGGAGCGTTTCAAATCGGACATCCGTAAACTCACCGCGGATAAGGGAGCGCTCCTCCACCCGGAAGGCATGCTTGTTCAAACCTGTACAGCTTATCTCTACGCCGCGAAGCAGTTCGAGGAGAAGGAAAAAGCATTCGTTGAGCTCTCCGGGGCGACGGCAGAGGATCGAGGTGACGCGGAACCCTGGATCGAAAAGCTGACAACAGATCTGGATCAATTGATTGCCCATGAAGCCGATCTCCGCGCGTGGAGCGATTGGCTGCGTATACGCCGGGACGTAGCGACCAAAGGGCTGGATGGGTTTGCGGAAGGGCTCGAGACAGGGGCGATTGCGCCGGACGACATTGAGACCGTCTTTGATCTCGCCCATGCGCGCGATTTCGCCGATGCCATTCTTGATCAGGATAAATTGCTTCGGGAGTTCTCCGGCGACGTCCATGAAACGAGAATTCAGAATTTCATCCGCATGGATGATCAATTTGCTAAACTGACTGAGGCCGTCATTGCCGCGCGCCTGTCGGGTGCCATGCCAAGCGCAGACGACTCGAATCGCCGAAGTGAAATGGGCGTTCTCAACCACGAGCTCAACAAGCAGAAACGGCATATTCCGATCCGTAAGCTGATTGAGCAAATGCCCACGGTGTTTCCGAAACTGGCACCGTGCATCATGATGTCGCCCTTGTCCGTCGCCCAATATCTGCCCCCCGGACAGGCGCTGTTCGATCTCGTGATTTTCGACGAGGCGAGCCAAATCAGCGTTTGGGATGCCATCGGTGCCGTGGCTCGGGGACGGCAAACCGTCATCGTCGGCGATCCGAAGCAGATGCCGCCCTCGAACTTTTTTGGTCGCACACAAGAGGCTGAGGATAGCAGTGCCGTCGATGAGGACATGGAAAGTATTTTGGACGAGGCCTGCGCGGCCCAACTTCCGAACCACGATCTGCGTTGGCATTACCGCTCGCGACGCGAAAACCTGATCGCTTTTTCAAACCATACCTATTACGCGGGGAAGCTGATCACCTTTCCATCCCCGGAGACCCCTGATCAGTCCGTGGCGTTCCGCCATGTGCCGCAAGGCATCTATGGCCGGGGCCGGGCGAAGACCAACCCGATCGAAGCACGGGCGGTCGTCAATGAAGTCCTGGAACGGCTCTTGGATCCGCTGCGCCGGGAACACTCGATTGGTATTGTGACATTCAATATTCAGCAGCGGGACCTCATTGAAAATCTCCTGGACAAGGAGCAAAGCGAGAATCCAGATCTCGAACGAATCTTTGCGGACAGGGTCACGGAACCCGTCATGGTCAAGAATATCGAGAATGTCCAGGGCGACGAGAGGGATGTGATCCTGTTCAGCGCCACGTTCGGCAAGGATCTGACCGGCGCCATGAGCATGCATTTTGGCGAGCTCAACAAGGCCAATGGTCAGAAACGCATGAATGTCGCGATTACGCGGGCCCGGTGGGAGATGGTTGTCTTCTGTTCCTTCCTGCCCGAGGAAATCGATCTTGCACGGACCAGCGCTGAAGGCGTGCGAGATTTCAAGACCTTCCTCGAATTCGCACGACGGGGACCCCAAGCGATCGCGGAAGCGGATTCGGGTTCCCTTGGGAGCTATGAAAGCCCATTTGAGGAAGCTGTGGCGGAAGCGCTTCGACGTAAGGGTTGGACGGTCCGCACCCAGATTGGTGTGTCGTCTTTCCGGATTGATCTGGCCATCGTGGATCCTGACCGGCCCGGACGGTTCTTGGCGGGCATTGAATGCGACGGTGCGACCTATCATCGGGCAGCGACCGCGCGGGATCGGGACAAGATCCGGGAAGCGGTTCTGCGGGGTTTGGGTTGGGAAATCCTGCGGGTATGGTCGACGGATTGGTGGGCCCAAGCCGACCGTCAAGTGGAGCGGTTGGACAGCACCTTGCGCGCGCTCCTCGAACAATCCCGAGCGAAACGAGCGGCAGAGAATTTGGTGGAGCAGACACCGGTCGAGAAGGGACGTGAGACAAACCCCGCGGTTACGCCCGATGACGGGGCGACTATGCCTCCAGCTGAAAACGACGATGACGAAGGCGTCTCAGAAGAAGACGAGAAAAAGGTTCCCGCAAAGAGTGAGTGTCCGGAACAACTCGTGCCAACCGACGTGGAAAATCGAGATGATCCGACCTACGGTCAAGACCTCAATCCGGAGACGTTTTCTACACCCGGCTATGCCCGCAAACTCAGGGTCTTGATCGAAAAGATTCTGGAGGCTGAAGGTCCGATGCGGGAGGACATCTTGGCCAAGCGTGTTGCTCGCGCCCATGGCTGGCAACGCACGGGAAATCAGATCATCGACCGGGTCAGCAAAGTGGCCCGCCGTCATTGCACGGTGGAAGGAGAGGGGGATAGCGCGGATGTTTTCGTCTTTCCTGTGGGATTTGACCTGAACGCCATGGTGTTCCGCAAGCCTGACGGTGACGAGCGCCGCGCGATTGAAGAAATCTCCATGGCGGAATTGGTGGCGCTCCGACGGATGCTGCCCTCGGATCTCTCCTGCGAAGAAGCGGTGGAAGCCATGAAGGGGGAACTCGGCGTGCAGAGATTAGCGCACCGCGCTCGAAAGCGCCTTGAGGAGGCCCATCGAAAGGCCAAGAAATCACGTCTCTTGGCGGAAGACTTGGTCTGATCGTTCGTTTCAGTTTCGAACGAAACGGCAAATTGGGGAACATGATCTGCATACGGCCGGAATAGGTTGTGTGTCGAGGGGGTGGGGATGAGCGATTTCACCTGGGACATTGAGAAGCCGGAAGACAAGGCCCGCTTCTACTGGCCGCGTGAGCCGGTCATGGAATGGTGGGACAGGGCGCTTGAGGAAGGCTGGGCCGTCCTGGAGGAGCCGCCCGCCGATCATGTCTTTGCTGTGCCCACCGTTAACTGGTCCAAAAGCTGCTGGAGTCTGATTTCCTGAGGAGGGATTGGACGATGAAGCGATCACGGTTTTCGGAAGAGCAGATTATTGGGATTTTGAAGGAGCATGAGGCGGGGATTCCGACGGCGGAGCTGTGCCGCAAACACGGCATGTCGTCGGCGAGCTTTTATGCCTGGAAGGCCAAGTTCGGCGGCCTTGAGGTGTCGGACGCCAAGCGGCTGAAGAGCCTTGAGGACGAGAACGCCAAGCTCAAACGCCTGTTGGCCGATGCGATGCTGGACAACACTGCGCTCAAGGATTTGCTCTCAAAGTGAGGGCCCGGCCCGCCATTGGTTCGAGGGCAAGCCCGAACGGTGACGCCCGCCGCCAGGCGTGAGGCCGTCGCCCATTTGCAGAAGACCTTTGAG
>CAYUYV010000197.1:0-6682 GCA_964449455.1 uncultured Alphaproteobacteria bacterium
GGGCCCAATGGCGATGCGGGGCTTTTGCGTTCACCACACACTCACACATGCAAGGCGTGGCCGAGCGCGCGCAAGGCGCTTTCCTGCAGGGCCTCGGATTGGGTCGGGTGGGCGTGGATGGTGGCAGCGACATCCTCAAGCCGCGCGCCCATTTCGATGGCGAGGCTGAAACTGGCGGAGAGTTCCGCGACCCCTGCCCCCACGGCCTGGAGCCCCAGCACCACGTGATTGTCCGCCCGCGCCACAATGCGCACGAAGCCGTCCTCCCGCTCCACGGTCATGGCGCGGCCATTGGCCTGGAACGGGAACTGGCTGACCGTGATCTCGCGGCCCGTGGCCCGCGCCTCGTCCGGGGAAAGACCCGCACTGACGATTTCAGGATCCGTGAAGCAGACGGAGGGAATGGCCTGCTTGTCCCAGACGCGCCGCTGGCCGGCCACGATCTCCGCGACCATCTCCCCTTGCGCCATGGCCCGGTGCGCGAGCATCGGCTCGCCCGTGACATCGCCGATGGCATAGACGCCGCGCATGGCCGTCTGGCAGCGCTCATCAACACGGATGAAGGGCCCGTCCATGTCGAGGGCCAGCGTCTCGATGCCCCAGCCTTGTGTGTTGGGCCGGCGGCCGACGGTGACGAGAATCGCATCGGCCGGAAGGCGCTCCTCCGTCCCCGTCCCGTTCTCGATCAACAGAGCCTTTCCGGACGAATCCATGCCCCGTGCTTTGGTGTTGAGCAGCACGGGAATGTCGAGTTCCGCGAGCCGGCGCGCCACGGGGCGGGTCAGATCCGCATCATATTGGGGCAAGATCCGGTCGGTCGCTTCCACGACGCTCACACCGGCGCCGAGCTTGCGAAATGCCGTGCCGAGTTCGAGACCGATATAGCCCGCGCCCACAACGACCATCCGTTCCGGAACGGTTGTCAGCGCGAGGGCCTCCGTGGAGGACAAAACCGGGCCGCCAAAGGGCAGGAAAGGCAGCTCCACCGGGACCGATCCCGTGGCAATCACGATCGCTTCGGCCTGAATTTCCTGACGCCCGGTCTGGGTTTCGACCGCGACGGTCTTGCCATCCAGGAAGGTTGCATGACCTTCGACGGTCTTCACACCGGCCTTTTTCAGCAAGGCATTGACGCCGAAATTCAGCTTGCCAACGATCCCATCCTTCCAGGCCACGGTCTTTTCCAGGTCAATCCGCGGCGCGCCCGCCGAAATGCCCAAGGGACTGGCCCCGGCGGCGAAGGCCGTGGCTTTCGAAAACTCGTCCGCCGCATGGATCATGGCTTTCGAGGGGATGCAGCCCACATTGAGGCAGGTGCCGCCGGGGCGTCCGGCCTCCACAATGACGGTGTCGAGGCCCAATTGCCCAGCGCGGATGCCGCAGACATAACCGCCTGGGCCCGCACCGATAATGAGCAGTTTACAGGACATGTCCTTCATCGTTCAGGACTCCATGAAAATGCGGGCGGGATTTTCGAGCAGGCCCTTGATCTTCTGAACAAAGATGGCCGCATCCCAGCCATCAATGACCCGATGGTCGAAGCTTGAGGAGAGGTTCATCATCCGCCGGGGAATGAATTGGGTACCATCCCAAACCGGGCGCACCTGCATTTTGTTGACGCCAATAATGGCCACCTCCGGATGATTGATGACCGGCGTGGTCACGATGCCGCCCAAGGTGCCGAGCGAGGTAATGGTGATGGTCGAGCCGGTCAGTTCCTCCCGGGTGGCGGTGCCGTCCCGGGCCGCATCGGCAAGGCGTCCCACTTCCGTGGCGCAGGACCAGATGTCCCGCGCCTCCACGTGGCGGATAACGGGCACCATAAGGCCATTCGGCGTCTGGGTCGCGATGCCCATATGCATGCCGCCGAACTGGTGGATCACTCCGGCCTCGTCATCAAATACAGAATTGAGTTGCGGCTGGGCGCGAATGGCGGCGGCCATGGCCTTCATCAGGAATGGCAGGACCGTGAGTTTCGGTTGGTCTTCCCGACGCTCCGTGTTCAGCGTGGTGCGCAATGCCTCCAGCGCGGTCATGTCCACTTCGTCCACATAGGTGATGTGGGGAATGCGGGATTTGGCAACGGCCATTTTCTCTGCAATGCGCCGGCGCAGACCCACGACCTTGATCTCTTGCGAGGTCATGTCCGGCATCGGACCACTGCCCACGCCGGAGATGGGACCACCCTGCTGGATCCACACATCAAGGTCGTCATGGGTGATGCGGCCGGCGGGGCCCGTGCCGCGGACCTGGCGCAAATCGACACCGCCCTCCCGGGCCCGTTTGCGCACGGCGGGCGATGCGAGCGGCCGGTCCCCCTCGGCGCGTAAGGGTCCCGTCGCCGCATGGGGTGCGCCGACGCCCAGGGCCGGGCTGACAGGCACGATTGGCCGCGCCGTTGCAGCGGCTGGCGCTGCCTGTCGTGCGGCTGGCCGCATGGGTTCCGCGGGCGGCGTTTCAGGTGCGGGCTGAATTTCCGGCGCCCGCGCCGCCGCGAGATCCGGCGCATCGACCTGGTCCGCGGCCGCCACGGCCGACGGGTCATCCGCCTGCGCCGTTTCGTTCCCCTCCCCGTCCACTTCAATGCGCACAATGGGGGAGCCAACGGCAATGACATCGCCAACGGCGCCGCCCAGCCACGTGACCGTGCCATTGACCGGGGACGGAATTTCCACCGTTGCCTTGTCGGTCATCACGGCGGCAAGCACATCGTCTTCCTTGACAATGGCGCCCACCTGCACGGTCCATTCAACAAGTTCCGCCTCGGCAACGCCTTCGCCCACATCGGGCAGCTTGATCACATAAGTGCCCATGGCTCAGCCCTCCATCACAGCGGTGAGGGCCTCGCCGACCCGCGCCGGCCCGGGGAAATAGTCCCATTCATGGGCATGGGGATAGGGCGTGTCCCAACCAGCCACGCGCATGATGGGCGCCTCCAGATCGTAAAAGCAGTTCTCCTGGACCAGGGACAAAAGCTCCGCACCAAAACCGGAGGTCATGGTCGCCTCATGGACAATGACGCAACGCCCGGTCTTTTTCACGGAGGCAACGATGGTTTCCAGATCATAGGGAATGAGTGTGCGCAGATCGATGATCTCCGCGTCGATCCCCGTTTCTTCGACCGCGGCCTGGGCCACATAGACCATGGTGCCGTAGGACAGGATGGTGACATCCGCACCCGGACGGCGGATCACAGCCTCGCCGAACGGAATGCGGTAATAGCCGTCGGGCACCTCGCCCAGCTCATGTTTGGACCAGGGCGTAATGGGCCTGTCGTGGTGGCCGTCAAAGGGGCCATTGTAGAGTCGCTTGGGCTCCAGCACGATCACCGGGTCGTCATCCTCAATGGCCGTGATGAGCAGGCCCTTTGCATCATAGGGGTTCGAGGGCACCACGGTCTTCAGCCCACAGACATGGGTAAAGACGGCCTCGGGGCTCTGACTGTGGGTCTGGCCGCCGAAGATTCCGCCACCCGTCGGCATGCGGATGGTCATGGGTGCCGTAAAGTCTCCGGCCGAGCGGTAGCGAAGGCGCGCCGCCTCAGACACGATCTGGTCATAGGCGGGATAGACATAATCGGCGAACTGAACTTCAACGCAGGGCCGAAGACCGTAAGAGGCCATACCGATGGCCGTGCCCACGATCCCCAGTTCGCTGATCGGCGCGTCAAAACAGCGGGTGCTGCCATATTTGCGCTGCAGACCCTGGGTGCAGCGGAACACACCGCCGAAATAGCCCACATCCTCACCAAAGACGACCACATTGTCGTCCCGCTCCATGGCCACATCCATGGCGGAACGGATGGCCTCGATCATGGTCATTCTGGGCATGGCTTACACTCCCGCCTGTTGGCGCTGGCGGCGCAGATGGGGCGGCATGTCGGCATAGACATCCTCGAACATGTTGCGCACGGACGGCCGCCCGCCGGCATGGAGCGTGCCATGGCTCTCAGCTTCCTTCTGGGCCGCAATGATCGTGTCCTGAATTTCCGCCATGGTCTGGGCGTGGCGCTGTTCAGACCAGGCGCCGCGCAGGATGAGGTGGTTCTTCAGCCGCTCCACCGGATCACCCAGGGGCCAGGCATCGCTTTCTTCCTTCGGGCGATAGGCGGACGGATCATCGGAGGTGGAATGGGCGCCGGCTCGGTAGGTCACATATTCGACCAAGGTGGGGCCCAGATTGCGCCGGGCTCGCTCGACCGCCCATTGGGCCACGGCATAAACGGCAAGATAGTCATTCCCATCGACGCGCAGGGCCGGGATACCGAACCCAAGGCCCCGGGCCGCGAAGGTACCGGACCCACCCCGGGCGATGCCCTGGAACGTGGAAATGGCCCACTGGTTGTTCACGACATTGAGCACCACAGGCGCCTTATAGGTGGACGCAAAGACAAGCGCCGCGTGGAAATCCGCTTCCGCTGTCGAGCCGTCCCCGACCCAGCCCACCGCGACCTTATCGTCATTCTTGATGGCCGAGGCCATGGCCCAACCCACCGCCTGGACAAACTGGGTCGCCAGATTGCCGGAGATGGAAAAGAAGCCATGCTCCTTGGACGAATAAAGCACCGGGAGTTGGCGCCCTTTCATGGGATCTTTTTCGTTGGAATAGACCTGGTTCATCATCTCAACGAGTGGATACTCATCGGCGATGAGCAGGCCTTGCTGGCGATAGGTGGGGAAATTCATGTCCCCCTTGCGCAGCGCCTTTTGGAAGGCGCAGGCGATGGCCTCTTCGCCGAGACTTTGCATATAGAAAGACGTCTTGCCCTGGCGCTGGGCCATCAACATGCGCGCGTCATAGGCCCTCAAAGTCATCATGTGGCGCAAACCGACGATGAGTTGCTCATCGTCCAGACAGCCCGCCCAGGGGCCGACCGCCTCGCCTTTTCTGTTCAAAACCCGGATAATGGAGAATGCAAGGTCCATAATGTCCTGGGGCGGCACATCCACGTCCGGCCGGCGCACACTGCCCGCCTGGGGAATGCGGATGTTGGAAAAGTCAGGCACGTCTCCGGGCCGGAATTCCGGTTCCGGAACATGCAAGGACAAGGCCTCGGTGTCGGCGGGCCCTTTGGGCACGGATTGGGTCATGATCTTGCTCCCGGCCTCAACGGCCCTTGAAAGAGGGAGGACGCTTTTCGACAAAGGCGGCCATGCCTTCGGCCTGGTCCTCGGTGGCGAAGAGGGCGTGGAAGGTGCGCCGTTCAAAGAGGATGCCTTCGCGCAAGCCCATTTCGAGGGCCCTGTCCACGGCCTCCCGGGCAACCATGGCGGCGGCTTTGCCGTAACCGGCGATGGCCTCGGCGGCCTCCATGGCCTCTTCCATCAGCTTGTCGGCCGGAACGACCCGGGCGACAAGGCCGGAGCGCTCGGCTTCTTCCGCGTCCATCATCCGCCCCGTGAGGATCATGTCCATGGCCTTCGACTTGCCGATGAGTTTGGTCAGACGCTGCGAACCGCCCATGCCCGGCATGACCCCAAGCTTGATCTCCGGCTGGCCGAATTTGGCCGTGTCGGACGCGATGATGATGTCGCACATCATGGCCAGCTCACAGCCGCCGCCCAGGGCAAAGCCAGACACGGCCGCAATGCGCGGTGTACGGAGGGCCGCAAATCCGTCCCAGCCAGCGAAGAAGTCCTCATGGAACATGTCCATATAGGCCTTGGGCTGCATCTCCTTAATGTCGGCCCCAGCGGCAAAGGCCTTTTCAGAGCCCGTCAGGACAAAGCAACCGACATCGGGATCCCGGTCCAGGGGCCGCAGCGTTTCCACCATTTCGGCCATGACCTGGGAGTTGAGAGCGTTAAGAGCCTGGGGCCGGTTCAGCCGGATCACGGCGACGCGGCCGACCCGCTCGATCAGAATGGTCTCAGGCATGACAGTTCCCTTTCAACTTGTTTCGCTTCAGCCCACTGGTTTCGCTCACTCTTTGCGTTTGCCGGCGAGCGGCGCACCGCAGTCGGATGTGGCGGTCATCCCATGGGCCGGAGACTACGTCGAAGGGGGATCGCGGAACAAGAACCCTGGGGGCATCGGGGGTTTTGTGGACGCAGAAGGCCCCCTCCACCCGATCGCAGCCTCGCCGCTGCGGGCACCGTGCTTGCGGACGGGGCCGGATGGGTATGCCGCCCGTGCGGCGGATGGGTATGCCGCCCGTGCGGCAGTGCAAAAAGGAGGGTGCGCAGCATCGGGAGATCGATCTTCCGAAAGCCGATGATCCTGATACGGCCGACTGGGCCAGCGGCTGCTAGCCAGCGTCCGCTCTCTCCTTGGGGTCAATCCGCAACGCCCGTAAACCAGCGGGCGCCTGTCGTCCTTCCGGAAATCTGGGCATTGCCTCTTCGACAGACCCGAACGGGACGAGATGATAGCCGCTTCCCCAAGCTGCCAAGTGGCGGGGATCCTTTACGCCCCGAAACGGCCCGTGCTCAAACCGGCACGTTGCGACTTTGGCGGAGCGTGTGACGAACCACTGCAGGCCAATCCTGGCGGCCCGTCAGATGGACGTGTGGGTTTGGTCACCCGGAGAACCGGGCCGCGTCAAGTGTGTCACGGCGTTTTGATTCCGGCATGACCGGCGGTGCCACTGCATTCGAGGGGTTGTCGGGCGGCAGCAAGCTTGATACTCCGGTAAGTGGGCAGGTGGCCGAGTGGCTGAAGGCGCTCCCCTGCTAAGGGAGTA
>CAYUYV010000198.1:0-6596 GCA_964449455.1 uncultured Alphaproteobacteria bacterium
CCGACGGGGCACCTTCCATCAGGACCTGCCCGTCATGGATGATCAGGGCGCGGTCTATGATGTCCAGCGTTTCACGGACATTGTGGTCCGTGATCAGAACGCCGAGCCCGCGGGCCTTCAGGTGTCCGACCAGCGCCCGAATGTCGCCAATCGCGATCGGATCGATGCCGGCGAAGGGCTCGTCGAGAAGGATGAAGGAAGGCTGCGTAGCAAGAGCACGCGCAATCTCCACCCGGCGACGTTCTCCCCCGGACAGGGCCAGAGCCGGTGCGCGACGCAGGTGCGTGATCGAGAACTCCGCCAACAGCTCGTCCACGATCGCCTGGCGCCGGTCCCGGCGTGGCTCGATCAGTTCGACAGCGGCCCGGAGATTCTGCTCCACCGTTAACCCACGGAAAATCGACGCTTCCTGAGGAAGGTAACCGATTCCAAGCCGCGCACGCCGATACATGGGCAGGGCGGTGATATCGTTGCCGTCGAGTTCGATTGATCCGGAATCCACCGGAATCAATCCCGTGATCATGTAGAAGCAGGTGGTTTTCCCCGCACCGTTGGGACCCAAAAGGCCGACCACTTCGCCGCGTTGCAGTGTCAGGGACACCCGGCGCACGACGGGCCGACGTTTAAAGCTCTTCCCAATTCCCCGTACCACCAGGCCGGAATTCGACGCGACAAGGCGTGGACCGTCAGTCCGCCGCTCCCGTTCCAGGTCTTTGGCGGACTTAAGCCGCTTTCGAGCCCCAGTCGATGGCATGCTCATACAATCACCGTTGGTCTTAAGAATGTCTGAACGAGGGACCGTTTGCCTTACCGCAGCTCCGGCGGATCAGCTTTGCCGGGCTCGGCCTCATTCGACGCAGGCGGTGTGAAAATGGCCCGAACCCGGCCTCCTGCGGAGGTCTCAGGAGCGCCGGTTTCCCCAGCTTCCGGCGCGTTGGGCGTCAGGCGGCTTTCGCGGGTTTCAAGATCGATCGTCAAACGTGCTCCTTCAAGCACATTGGGTCCGCGGGTGAGTAAGACGCCGCCGCCCAGTTCCATGGTCCGATTAACCACGTCATAGCGTGCCCAGGCCCCCTTTGCCTGCTCGTCCGGAGTCGAGATCCGCACATTGCCGGTCGCGTAGAGGGAGCGGATGCTTTGCCCCGTCTGGGCATTGCCATCATACACCACATCCATACGGTCGGCGGCGAGGGTCAACCGGCCCTGGATCACACGGACATTGCCTTCAAAGGTGCCCTGTTCGTCCTGGGGGCGCACCTCGAAACTGTCGGCCGTGATTTCGATGGGCGTGCGCCGATCCACGGCGAAGGATTGGGCCTGGGCCTCTCGAGGCGCGACCCCGGTGGCAAGAGCAATCACGGCCAAGGCCAAAAGGCCCATGCGGGTTGAGAAACGGTTCCTGGCGCGGTGGGTGATCGCGAAGCTGTCCGCCATTTTGCTCATCTCAACCGTCCTTCGCCGGCGCTGGGCCGTCCGCTTTCGCACCAGCAGCCTCAAGACTGTCTGGCTCCACAAGGACGGTCACCCCGCCTCCGAAGGTCACGGTCTGCCAGCCCGGTGCCACCTCAAAATGGTCGGCGGTCAGCTTGCCCAGGGGGCCGGTTCCCGTGACCGGCGTCGTGCCAGTGACCGATTCCTTGTCAAGATCAACGGCAACCGTTCGGGTGTGGAAGGTGTAGCCGCCAAGGGCCGCGAAGGTCACGTCGTCGGAAAGCGTCATCACCTGGCGGTCCGTATCAAGCGTTCCATGGGTCGCCGACAGTTCGATTGAGTCTGCGGCGGCGGTGCCAATGGTGGCAGCAATCGTGGTGAGCAAAATGGTCCGGGGATTGCCCACCTCCCGCTCCGCCGTTGCCGCTGTCACCTTGAACGGCTTTCCGTCCTTGTTCACGCCGGAAAAGGTGGGGGCCAGCATGCGCCGGTCATCCTTCAATGTCGGCGAATTCGCGAAGGTGACCGTCAATTCGTCATTGACCTCATAGGTTGCGCTGAAAAACACCGTCAGCGCGATGATCGAGAAGGCCGAGAGCGGCAGCAGCAGCTTCATCAAGAGCACAAAGCGGCTGTAGCGCGCAGCGCCCGTGAAGGCGGTTTGGGGAGCCTGTCTGGCGTTGATGGCCCCTTTGAAGCGCTTTCTCGGCATGGATGTCCCATCAATGGAGCTGTCCCGCCCCTCTTTGGTCTGGGTTGGGGCCAGGGTTGGGGCCTGGGTTTGGACCTGCGGTGGGGCCAGGGTTGGGGCAGCGCCAGCGGTCTGCCCCATGGGGCTACGCTGCCGGTTTTTCAGAAGGGCGGTCATGTCGGCCTTTCCGGAGTACGATTACCGGTCGAAGTCCAATCTCAAAGTTGCGCCCGTGCTCACCGTCCCGTCGCCATTGCCTGCCCGCGGAATGCGGCAGCCCGACGGCGCCGGCAGATCACGAATGGGCGAAAATGTCCTCCGCCCCCCAGCCCGCAAGGTCCAGATCGGCCCGGCAGGGCAAGAAGTCGAAACAGGCCTGGGCCATTTCCTTGCGCCCTTCTCGGGCGAGCATGGTGTCCAGGACGGTCTTGATCCTGTGGAGGTAAAGAACGTCGGATGCGGCATAGTCGACCTGGGCATCGCTCAGCTCAGGCGCCCCCCAGTCCGAACTCTGCTGGGCCTTGGACATATCGAGACTGAGAAGCTCCCGGCACAGATCCTTCAAGCCATGGCGATCCGTGTAGGTGCGCACCAGCCGCGACGCGATCTTGGTGCAATAGACCGGCATCGGCGCCACGCCGAGATTGCGCTTCAGGATGGCGATATCAAAACGGGCATAGTGAAAGAGCTTAGTGACCTTGGCGTCCGCCATCAGGGCCTTGAGCACCGGGGCGTCGTAAGTGGGCTGTGGAAAATGCACCACATGGGCGTCGCCATTCCCGGCGGAGAGCTGCACAACGCACAGCCGGTCCCGGAGGAGGTTGAGCCCCAGCGTTTCTGTATCAACGGCGACGATATCGCCCAGGTCGACATCGGCCGGAAGGTCGAATTGGTGCCGGTGGACGGCCATTCCTCTCGTTCCACTTCCAAGCGGGTGCCCGTCAGGCCGGGGCGCGGGCCACGCAGTGACGCAGCGTCGGTCCGCACCGGGATCACACAGGTCAGAAGGCCGGTGAACCTGGAGGCCAAGGGACGAACCCCCTGTTTAGCCCGTCATATCATTTATGACCAACGAGAAATGGCTGCCCCCGCCGACATGTCAACAATTTGGATTTGTTCCCAAGCGACGCCGCCTGCACAAAGGATGCGGAACGCCTGAATTCTTTCCAAGGCCCGAAGCAAATTGGCTCATGGGGTTCACCTTACGGCGTTTCAAAGACCCTTGTCGGGTTTTGTCCGTTTGGTCGCCACACCTCTTATGGGATTAGACATTTTATTGAGGCCTCTTGACGAGGCGGCCTCAACGGTCTTTCGTTGCACATCCTGGGCGGGTGGGTGTGTGGTTTGCGGGTTCTTCACCGAATTGAACGCGCATGACGTGTTTTCAATCACATTGGGAAAAGTTGCCGTCCAGAAAATCTCGGGTTCAACCGATTGGAGGGTAACGATGGCGAGAATTGATATTGCGCTCGATGTAATGTCTGGCCTGTCCACGATGACGGATGACTTGGCGACGTTGGCCAGCGATGGCTTGGCGAACAGTCTGAGCCAGGACGAAATGGACGATCTGAGCGTTCAGCTCGCGGCCTTTTTCGACACGCTGGGCAAAGGCCCGGCCACTGATTTCACCGATCCGATGACTTATGCCGATGCCCTGCTGCGCCGGGCCAATATCATTCGGATTGATGGTGCCGACTACACGATCATCGACACCGTGGCAGAGCCCGGCATGGACACGGCCATGCTGCTCTCAGACCTGGAAGCTCTCGGCCTCAAGCAGGGATCAGCCTTCGGCAATGTGGTCTCCGGCCTGTTCCCAATCGCTTCCCTTGACGCCCTGTCCGACATTGATGGTCTTGCAACGGCAATCGCCACGGCAGTGACCACGAATGTGGGCGCGGTCACCACTCAGGATGACATTGCCCTCCTCGCTGATGTGGCTCGGGAAGAGCTGGGCTTTGACGGCACAGGCGTGACCGTTGGCGTCCTCTCCGACAGCTTCGACGCCAGCCTGACGGCATCCACGACCTATGCGGATGATATCGCCTCCGGCGATCTGCCCGACGATGTCCTCATCATCGAAGACCTGCCCCTCGGCTTTTCTATCGATGAGGGCCGCGGCATGGCCCAGCTTATCCACGATATCGCTCCGGGGGCCGACCTTCAGTTTGCCACCGCATTCACGGGCGCCGCGGGTTTTGCCAATAATATCCTGGCCCTTGCCGAAGCCGGTTCGGATGTCATCGTCGACGACATCATTTATTTCTTCGAGCCCATGTTCCAGGACGGCATCATTGCCCAGGCGGCGGCACAGGTTGTCGAGCAGGGCGTGCCCTATTTCTCCTCCGCCGGCAACAATGGCTCCGCCGGCTACCAGGCGCCGTTCCGGGCCACCGAAGATGCTTTCCTGTCCTCCGTCGTGCCCTTTGGCGGCGGTCTTGACGGCACCGGCACCCAGTTCCACGACTGGGATCCGGGTGAGGGCGTCGACACCACCCTCGACATCATCATTCCGGCCTCGCCCAACGGCGTGCTGATCACCGACTGGTTCCTACAGTGGACGGATCCTTTCCTCTCCGCTTTCGATCCCTTCGGCGATACCACGGGCCCGGCCGAATTCGGCGCCTTCGGCGAAACGGATCTCGACATTCACCTGCTGGATATGGACGGCAATGTCATCTTCAGCAGTGTGGACGCCAATGCCGGTTTTGGTGATCCCACCGAACGTCTGTTCGTGGACAATTTCGGCAGCGAGCCGATCCGGGCGCAGGTGGCTATCAACAAATTTCTTGGCCCGGATCCCGAGTTGTTGCGGATCGTCGGTTTTGGTGTGCCCAATGACGATTTCGTTACGGGTTATGACCTGGAGTTGACCGCGTCCTTTGAGGACTTGAGCGAGTTCCGCTCCGGCACGACCTATGGTCACACCGTGGCCGAAGGTGCCTTTGGCGTCGGCGCGGCACCCTTCTTCTACACCGAGCCGTTCGGTGCCGTTGAAGGCGCTATTCCCGAGGCCTTCACGGCTCTGGGCGAATCCCAGATCTTCTTTGATGAGTTCGGCAATCGCCTGGACGAAGTCGCGGTCCGGAACGCTGTGGATTTCACGGCCACCGATGGCGGTAACACCACATTCTTCATCAATGATCTTGTCCTGCCTGAAGACCTTATCGCTCTCTTTCCGGGCGGTGATCCTGATGCGGATGTGTTCCCGAACTTTTTCGGCACCTCCGCGGCAGCGCCGAACGCGGCCGCCATTGCCGCGCTCATGCTGCAGGCCAATCCGGACCTGGAGCCCGAGGACATTGGCCGGATCCTGGAAGAAACCGCTATCGACATCGTGGCGCCCTTTGCGTCCACGGATGAAGATTTCGAGTTCAGCGATCTGTTCCAGGAGCTGCGCGCCGTTGGCGTTGAGGAAGGCCCAGATGCGCGCACCGGTGCCGGCCTCATCCAGGCCCTGGCCGCGGTGCAGGAAGCTTTCGACGAAAGTGTTGAGGTTGCCAATGTCAACAGCTGGTTCAACCCGGATTTCGGCGGCGGCTTCATTGCCACGTTCGAGCTGACGCTCACCGAAGAGCTGATCGGTGGTCCCAAGCTTGAGGCTTTCAGCTTCGATATTGACATCGAAGAGGGAAGCTTCGTGAGCGGATGGGCCAATGGCTTCAACGGCCCGCTCTTCTTCGATGCGGACACGGGCACCTTCTTGAATGCCGGTGCAGGCTTCCAGCCGACCCTTGAAGCTGGTGACACCATCGAGTTCAACGTCCAAGTGGATGGCGCCGGTTTCGACTTCGACAATTTCGACTTCAACTTCGAAAATCTGACGCCGGAGACGGTGCTGCCCGAGCCTGAAGATGATCAGGGTCTCGAAGTGGCAAGCTTGAGCGTCAATGATTGGGGTCGGGGCTTTGTCCAGCGCGTCGAGGTCACGAATACGGGTGAGGACGATGTCGACGGCTGGGTGGTGAAGCTTGAGCTTGGCGACATGACCGAGAGCTTGCTCGACAATCTCGACATTAAGAACGCCTGGAACACCCAGGAAGTCGAGTATGGCGGGGACGTGTTCTTCTTCCCGGAGACCTACAACAGCGAAATCCAGGATGGCAGTTCCGTCCAGTTCGGCTTCCAGGCCAATGTCATCGACAATACCGGCGTGCCTTATGATCCGGACACGGCATTCGAGATTGTCAGCCTGGACGAGCTGCCCGACGGTCTGATGATCCCGGAAAGCTTCCACTTCGCCTGATTGTGGCCCGTCCCTCTTTTGGACAGATGATGACGACTGCAGCGGACCTTCCGGGTCCGCTGCTTTTTTGTCGCATGTTTGTCGCACGTCGAACCAGTCCCGGCACGGATGACTGTTCAAGAGTCATGGCCGGGCGCAAGCCCCATGCTTTTTTGACTGTCCGGAAAAAGAAATGGTGCCCAGGAGAGGACTCGAACCTCCACGACCGTACGGTCACTAGCACCTGAA
>CAYUYV010000199.1:0-6576 GCA_964449455.1 uncultured Alphaproteobacteria bacterium
GATGTCCATCGTGGCCATGGCAAGGCCGGCGCCGTTCACCATGCAGCCAATGGTGCCGTCGAGCTTGATATAGCTGAGGTCATATTTGGAGGCCTCGATCTCGGCCGGGTCTTCTTCGGACAGATCCCTCAGTTCCATGATGTCTTCATGGCGATAGAGGGAATTGCTGTCGAAATTCACTTTGGCATCAAGGCAGATGAGATCACCGCCATCGGTCACCACCAGCGGGTTGATCTCCAGCATGCTCATATCGGTGCCGACAAACGCATTGTAGAGGCAGCGGACCAGGTTCACGCATTGGCGCACCTGATTGCCATCAAGTCCGAAGGAAAAGGCGATCGCGCGGCCGTGGTGATCCTGGATGCCGGCGGCCGGATCAACAGTCAGGGTCAGGATCTTTTCCGGGGTCTTCTCGGCGACCTCTTCAATGTCCATGCCGCCTTCGGTCGAGGAAATGAAGGCGATCCGGCCCGTATCCCGGTCCACGACGCAGGAGAGATAAAGCTCGCGCGCAATGGCGGACCCTTCCTCAATGTAGACCCGCTGGACTTCCTTGCCCTCAGGACCCGTCTGATGCGTGACCAGGGTCATGCCCAGCATGCGCTCGGCTTCCGCCTTCACATCGTCGACGGATTTGACGACTTTCACGCCGCCGGCCTTGCCTCGGCCGCCCGCATGGATCTGGGCCTTGACCACCCAGACCGGCCCACCGAGCTCCTCGGCAGCCTTGACGGCGTCAGCCGTATTGAAGGCGGCATGCCCGCGGGGCACGGGAACGCCGAAGCCCTTGAGAACCTGTTTCGCCTGATGTTCGTGAATATTCATGGATCACCCCGATGGAGGTTGCATCTGACCTGTCCCCCGGCCTGCCGCAAGGGCGCAGCGCGGCATGCTCGGTCGCGGCCGCCTCAGGTCGCAACCATGGCCGGATCCTCAATGGTCCGCCCCTGGCCATAGGCTCGCGGGGGCATCACCGGGCGGATGAGTGCGAGCGCAAAACCCCGACCCGACCACGCCTCTGAAGACGTCAGCCCTTCTGGAACGCGGGAGTTATAGCATTGACTTGCCGCAGCGCAACCAAGGTCATACGCAGCGCGCGGCCCAGCGGACGGCGAAAACGCAAAACGGCGTTGCGAAAACCAATCGCGGGCGATCAGCCGGCCGGCGGCAGTTGGACTCCGGCCTGGGTCAGAGCCGCCTTTAGGGGCTCCAGATAGCGGTCATAGGCGACCCAACGGTTCACGGACGATGTATAGATGGGCCGGCGCACCTGGGCCCGGCTTGCGGTTTGCACGTCCCGGCTCGTTTCGTGGAAGTCCAGAACCCGCGGATCCCACTCAAGGCCGATAAAGTCGAGAAGCCGCTTCGCCCCCGCCTCAAGATCCCCGACAAGGCTGGCATAATCCACGTCGAGCATCGGGATCCCGGCCCGCGCCCAATGACCCATCAGCCAGTGATACTGGCCGTAGTAAAAGCCCAGCATCTCCAGATCGAAGCTGTAGGCCTGACCGGAGCGGAAATTCTGGAAATAGCAGGACAGGCACGTGTCAAGCGGATGGCGCCGGCAATGGATGATCCGCACACGGGGCAACAGGGCATAGGCAAGCCCCAGATGACGGAAATTGAGGGGCGTCTTGTCCACGATGCGCAATGCGCCCGCCCCTTTCGGCCCCGCCCGCTCGACCAGATGTTCCGCATAGGCCCGGCCAAACTTGGCCACGAGCGGCCCTTCGAGCGTACGGATATAATCTGGATACTGCGCATTCGCGCCCAGGGTATGGGCAATGCCCTTCGCGGTCTGCGTCAGTGCGCCGAGCTCACCGGCTCCCGCAACGGCGCCGTGTGAGGCCAGCACCTGCTCGACGAGCGTGGTCCCTGACCGGGGCATGCCAACGACGAGCACAATGCGCGGGTCATCGCAGCCCTGGCCTTTCAGACGCTCAATGGTGGCCACGTCAAAGGCGCGCGAAATCGAGGAAATCTCGTCATAGACCCCTTGCGCATCAAAAACGACGCCCTTGGCCTTGTTGCCTTCCAGAAAATGGGGAAAGGCCGCATCCGCATCGCCCATATCGTCATAGATCTTGCCGGCGGCGAAATGGAGGAAACAGCGGTCGGCTTGCGCCAGTTCTGGACGGGCCAGGAGCTGTTCGATGGTCGCGGCCACGGGCCGACCATTCGTGAACGTCTTGACATTGGCGAAGTTGAAATAGGCTTCGTAATAGTCCGGCTTCAGACGGATCGCTTCTCGGTAATGGGCGTCGGCTTCCGTCATGCGCCCGCGGGCCGATTTGGCCGCGGCCATATTGTGGTGGATCTCCGCGCGGGGGCCGAGAAGGGCCATGGCCCGTTCAAAGCCGATAATGGCTTCTTCTGAAACGCCGAGCTGGGCCTGGATGGTGGCCAGCCCGAACCAGGCATCACCAAAATTGGGATTGGCCGACACAAGCTGTTCGTAAGCCGCTTTGGCATCGGCCAGCCGCCCCTGGCGGTGCAGGGCGAGGGCCTGCTGATAGCCCGTCGGCAGGGCCACGGCCGTCGCGGGAAGGCCCTTTTCCGCATTGAGCATCTTGTTCATCCTTCGTCTTCCCCGCCCTCGTCACATTCTGGTCCGCTGGCCGGCACGGCGGCCCGCTGCTCCCACCAACAGACATCGGAAGCGGACATCGGACCAGTGGACCGTTTCCAGATGACCCATGCCCGCCGCCGCATGCGACCGTTCAAACCCGGCATTCAAGCTTCGGGCCACCGGCAGGCACCGTCCAGTCTTGAGCCGTGCGCCGGTCCCAAAGAACTCCACTGACCCAAAGGCCTGTCCCGTTAAAGTCCAAGAGAGCCGAAACTCAAGGTCCGCTCGTAAACGGCCGTTCCCGCCTCGTCCCGGACGCCGGTCCGCACGGCACCGTCCGCCCAGTCAATGGACACAAAGCCCGAATTGGCCGGTGTGAAGACACCGGAAATCCGATGGGGGCCAGGCTCTTCGATACGCCGCCCCTTCAGGAAATCCAGGTTGAGCGAGCTTGATGTCGCCTCGTGGAACCGCTGGTCGATCACGTCGTCTCGCTCATAAAGGGCCGAAAGATGCCGGTCCCCGGACAGGGCGATCAGGCCTTTGGCGCCGGTCTCGCCAATCAGGGTGTAAAGCCGGTCCCGTTCCTTGGGGAAGTTGCCCCAGCGCTCCCACCCATGTCCATCGGCCAGGATCTGGATGGAGGAGGCGAGCAGGCGCAGGTCTGCCGGCTGACGCAACTGGGCCTCAAGCCACACCCACTGGTCCTCGCCCAGAAGGCTGGCTTTGGGGTCATCATTGGGCTTGTACCGTTTTACCGAGCCTTCCGGATTGCGCTGCAGGGGGGTTCGGAATGTGCGCGTGTCCAGAAGAATGACTTGCACCCGGCGCCCCTCAGGGCCCAGAACGGCAGACGAATAGACCCCCGGCCGGCTGCGGCGGGCATCATCCTTTGGCGCATTCCAGAAATCGAGGAACAGGCTCTGCGCCTCCTCCTTGGAAGGATAATCCGCGCCGCCATCATTCTCGCCATAGTCATGGTCGTCCCAGGTGGCCATGACCGGAACAGCCGCGCACAGGCGCTGCATGTCGTCCCGGGCTGCCAGGGTCTCATAGGCCTTGCGCATCTTTGAGAGATCCGCCGGATCGTCCCGCCGGTCGCCATAGACATTGTCGCCCAGAAACAAAAAGAGGTCCGGTTCGGCACCAAGGGCCGCTTCAAGGGCGGGCGCCGGACGGTCCTGGTGCAGGCAAGACCCAAACCCAATGCGGGATATGAGGCGCGATGCATCCGGAGCACGGGGCGTCAGCATGGGTTTGGCCAGGGCTGCATCGGACACGTCGGCTGCGTTTGAGGACTGGGCCGGCGACACCGAACCGGCTGCAGCGAGTCCCGCGGCCAGGCCCAGCGCGGCACGCCGCGTCACGGGCGCCGTCTGCGGGCCCGCCTGTGCATCCGCTGACCGGCCCCTTTGGCCTTCATCTGTCCGGTTCTTATCCTGCGCCATGACCCATTTCGCCTTTTGTGTTTGACAACCGGCAGCTCCTGCGCCGGTCCGTCAGGCATAAACCCCAGCCATGCTGTAACGGCGCACGCGCATCGTTGCAAATGCCGCAAAGCGAGCGCACCACGGATCATGGACTTAATATGTGGTATATTTGGGCTCTGTTTGACGAGAAAGGCGAGGTACCCCGAAGTCGGCCCCCCCGCACTGACTGGACCGACATAGACTGCCGTTCTGATCTCGTCCCGGGTAACCCGGGCCCATGGGGCGATGACTGGAGGATTTGCGCCATGGCCATCGACCGTTGGGACGTCATTGCCATCCCGCCCGCCGCGATCGGCTTTGATGCCCGCGAGCCCGAGCAATATGGCGTCGTGGTCTCTTCAACGGAAACGAGGGACCAGGCGGACCGCCTTTGGACCTTGTTCATTCCCAATCCCGGCCCCCGGAAGATTGTGCATGGGGATGTGCAGGCGCCCTATCTCCACCAGGTGATTGCGGCACGGCCCGCCGTCATTCGATGCAGCGTGATCTTCACCGTGCGCAAACAGGATGTGCAGGATCAGCCCCTTGCCCAGCTCTCGCTGGACTCTCAACGCAATGTCATGCGCTACATCGACAGTTTCCTGCCGCGCCGATGATCAAGACACCGTGTTGAAGATGTGCCACTGGGCCGCAATCCACAGGGCCAGACAGATCGGCACGCTGACCACAATGGTGGTGACGATCGCCGATCGGGTCCGGCCCTCGGTGACCACGCAACCGATGACATAGGCGGCAACCAGGCCATAAAGCAGGGGCCAGATTACGTTATAGGCCTTGCTGACCGGCAGGAGGGGCGATGCGGTGTCCCGAAGGACGCCGAATTGGATATAGATGGCCACCTCTATAAGGGCGACCAGAAACAACAGCATGAAGCCCAACACAGGCGAACAGGCGATTGTCTGGTCACGGACGAGACAGCGGGTCTGCACATTCCGGAATATCACCACGCCGCAGTAGATGGCGAAGGCGTAAGCCGATAGGGCAATCACGATCTGGACGATCAGGGGCACCATGGAACGCGGAGCCTCCCTTGCTTGACATTTCTGGACATGACCGACCGGACAGGCCGATCAAGTTTGTGTGTTGTGTCGCTCATGAACCGGCGCGACACAAGCCCCTCCTTCGCCCATCAAGACAAACGACAAAGCGGGCCAGGGATCACACCGATCATCCTGGCCCGCTGGGACGTGTATTCGTGCTTCGACCCTTGGCGGCTCGGGCCGTGTTACCGGGTCAGGGACGGCTCGATACCGCGGCAGGCCTCAACCAGACCCTTCACCGCATTCACCGAGTGATCGAACATAGTCTGTTCCTCGCCGGTGAGCGAAATCTCAACCACGCGCTCGACACCGTCGGCGCCAATCACTGCCGGAACGCCCACATAAAGGTCGCTGACGCCGAATTGACCAGACAGATGGGCCGCCACGGGCAGAACCCGCTTCTTGTCCTTCAAATAGCTGTCGGCCATGGCGATGGCGGACGCCGCCGGCGCATAGAACGCCGATCCGGTCTTGAGCAGACCGACGATTTCAGCGCCGCCATCCCGGGTCCGCTGGACGATGGCATCCAGCTTTTCTTGCGTGGTCCAGCCCATGGACACAAGGTCCGGCAGCGGAATACCGGCAACGGTCGAATAACGCACCAGTGGCACCATGGTGTCGCCATGGCCGCCGAGCACGAAGGCCGTCACATCTTCGACAGACACGTCGAATTCACGGGCCAGGAAGAGGCGGAAGCGGGCCGAATCCAGAACGCCGGCCATACCGCAGACCTTGTTGTGGGGCAGTCCTGAGAACTCCCGCAGGGCCCAGACCATCGCATCAAGCGGATTGGTGATGCAGATGACGAAGGCGTTCGGGGCGTGGGTCTTGATGCCCTCACCCACTGCAGCCATGACCTTGAGATTGATGCTGAGCAGATCATCACGGCTCATGCCGGGCTTGCGCGGCACACCGGCCGTCACGATGACCACGTCGGAGCCAGCGATATCGCTGTAATCCTGGGTGCCATTCAACGCGGAATCGAAGCCATCGACCGGAGAGGACTGCTCCAGGTCCAGCGCCTTGCCCTGGGGCATACCCTCGGCAATATCGAACAGGACCACGTCACCGAGTTCCTTGAGGCCCACAAGATGGGCAAGCGTTCCACCGATCTGGCCAGCCCCAATGAGGGCAATCTTATGCCGTGCCATGATGTGTCATCTCCTTCGCATCGAGCCGGCCATCGCATCGAGCCGGCCATGTATCGGCTGTCGAAAAACCAGGGGCTGGGCTGCCAATGCCGGTGACGGGAACAGGCGTTGTTGCCCGCGTGCCGGATAAAGGGCCAGCCCTCCTTGATTGAGTGGACTGCCGAATGGGTCGTTCCTAGGCCCTTCAGCCCTAAGCCCTTCGGCCCCAGACCCGTCGGCCCAGGCCCTTCAGCAATGTGGCGCTGACCTATCGTGAAACGCACAAGCCCGCAAGCGGCCCAGGCATGCCACGGCCCGGGATGGCCGCAGACGTCCTGTCGATCTGA
>CAYUYV010000200.1:0-6525 GCA_964449455.1 uncultured Alphaproteobacteria bacterium
GGGCTTGGAGGTCCTGGGCTTGGAGGTCCTGGGGGGCCACCTGGGGGGCCAAATGACCGTAGACGCTAAGCAGCGCAGGGACGGAAGCACTGGGCAGGCGGGCCGCCCCAAACCCATGACCGGTCTCACCCACACCTTGGACCGATCCGGTCCGGCCAAAGGAGAAACGATCCTCCGTGATCGGCTCAGCGGCGTTGATTGCATTCGCGCTGGCATCTCCAGGAGCCGTCACCGTCAGATCGTAAGAGGGGTTTTCAGCGCCCTCAAACCCGGCGATCCGCGCCGCGTAACGCCCGGGCGCAAGCCCTGCAAAGGAGAGGGCCTCCCCATCATCGCTGCTCGCCGAGACATCAAGAATCTTGCCTTGGGCATCGAACAGGGCGAGGTCCAGATCGCCATTGGCGTGGGCGAAATCGATCCGGACTCCATCGGCGGCCGATGCGGTGGCCCCGATCTCGAAGGTGAACCAGTCCTCGTCGCCCCGTTCAACGGTGAGGCCGGCCTCGCTGCGCTGGCCCAACAGGAGGCCCAAATCCGTTGCCTCATCCTGGGTGTCGTTGTCCTCGAACCGGTCCGCCAAAACTCCCGTGAAGCGATCCTGGGAGATGACGGTGCCGTCGGCGAAGCGGACCTGCTCCACCCCGATCCCAGGTGCATCCGTGAACTGATCGACGATTCGGACGATCTGGCTGCCCAGAAACAGGTTGATCAGCAGATCATTCCCATCCCGGACGAAATTTGCATCCTCTGCCAGGATGGCGCGGTCGACAAAGCGCAACTCATCCGTGCCGTTATCCACGCCGAAATCGACAATCGTGGTGTCGCCTTCGAAGGCGGCAACGGCGAACACATCCGCGCCGGCCCCGCCATCGAGTGTGTCGTCCCCATGTCCGCCGGCCAATGTGTCGCGACCACCCCGCCCTTCGAGACGATCATCCCCGTCCCCGCCTTCGAGCACGTCAGCGCCGTCGCCGGCCGGATCGCCGGGCCCGGGACCACCCGGACCCGCATCACCAAGAGCTTCTACGGTCTGGCCGGTTTGCAGCGCGGTCCCATCGGCATCGGAGAAGACGACGCGTGCGGACACCTGATCGGCTGTGAACGGATCAAGCCCGTCGACAATGGTGTCATAGCGCAGTCCGAATGCCGTATCGGTCAAGCCGCTTGCGTCAATCACTTGGACGACTGTGCCATCCACAATCAACTCAATGCGGGCCACATCCGCTGGATCAATCTGTGCACCCGTCAATTGGGCCGTCAGGTCCGCCGGATCAAGCACCCGTTCCGCGCTGCCATTGGCCAGGCCGTCGTCCAGGAGGTCGAGCTGCTCCAGGGCGGCGCCCTCTCCCACGCCGATGGCTCGGATGACCGTGGCGAGGCCATTGGGGGCGATCAGGGTTTGGACCTCATCGGCGAAGGTTTCCGGGCCGCCACCGTTGGCTCCGTCGCTCACGAAGAAGAGGCGGTTGTTGCCCGGACCGGCCTGATTGAGTTGGGCGATGGCACTCTGAAGGGCGGCGTCGAAATCGGTCGACCCGCCCGCTCCAAGGCTGCGCAGGGCTTCGCTCACATCGGTTTCACCGTCCCCATCCGTGTCCTGACCGGCAGGCACGGTGTCGACGACAACCGTTGCCGTGCCTGAAAAGGCAATGACGGAGACCGGCGTGTCCGGGAGATTGAGGTCCTCCACCACGGAACGATTGAGCTGAATGAAGCTGTCGATTTCCCCGTCAAGGACCGTGTTGGCCGCGCCATCTCCATTCAAATCGGGAACTGTGGTGTCGCCCTGGAACGAAGCGGCGGTGCTGCCGGACGTATCGATTACATAGACAAGGTTGAAGGCGTTCGAGGAGACGGTTCCCAGGCTGATGAAACCGCTGGCCGCGACGGAGGTGCCATCGGCTGCGTCGGGCAGGGTCAGGCTGAAGGTGACGTTCTGTCCAGTGCTGGGGATCTGGCCGGTGACGCTCGTCGTGACATCCAGGGTGCCAGGGCCGGTGCCGTCGGCCAGATCATCGCCGATCAGGTGGTCATCGCCCTTGCCGCCGGAAAGAACGTCCGCCCCGTTGCCGCCGATCAGGGTGTCGTCCCCGTCCAGGCCCAGAATGACATCATCGCCGCCCAGCGCATCGATGCGGTCATCTTCGCTCGTGCCCAGCAGCACATCGTCGAAGGCGGTGCCGGTCTGGGTCGGGTCTTCCGGATCCTCTCCCGGGTCTTCATCCGTGTCGTCATTGCGAATGAAGCCGTTGGCGTTTGCCGTCTGGAGAACTGCATTGGTGGGGTCCGACAGGGTGACCGTGAAGCTTTCGTCCGCTTCCACGTCCATATCGCCGCTGACCGGGATGACCAGGGTGGCCCGGTCTTCGCCTTCGGCGAACTCAATGAGGCCGGAGGGCAATGTGCCTCCGAAATCGTCCGCATCGGCCGTGCCGGTCACCTCAAAGCGCACGGTGCTGGTGGCGGTCAGGGCGCCGGTGCGGGTCAGTGTGAAAGCGAACGCCGTGGTGCCCGTATCGCCTTCGGCCTGGTCGGCGCTGGCAGTTGCCACAATGGAGATGGTGGGGCTCGGCGCCAAGTCGTTGATGAAACCGATGGCGTAGGCTGTCTGTGCGCTGCCGAACAGGGTGCCATTCTCAAGATCCGTAAGGGACAGAACGAAGGTCTCCGGTCCCTCCACGTCGGCATCGCGATTGGTATCGACACGAATGGTGGTCGTCTGATCGCCGGGCGCGAAGGTGAATGTGCCGGACCCGGCGACATAGTCTGCCGCCGCGTCGGCGGTTCCGGGGAGGATTTCGAACAGGCCGCTCGTGGCCTCGGCCGGGTTTCCGATGCGGCGCAGGGTAAAGGCCGCTGTCTCGCCCTCGTCGACCGTGACATTCTCCACTGTGATCCGCGGTGCCGAAGTCGGAGGCGGCGCCGTGTCGTCGTCAAGGATCAGACCTTCGGCCCGCAAAGTTGGCGCCCCGCCAGCCAGAACCGCCCCTTCCGGATTAGTCAGCTCAAGGATGACCGTTTCATCCTCCTCCGGCAGACCATCTGCAGCGGTACGGACGAAAATTTGCCGCGTCGTCTCGCCGGCCGCGATGGTCAGGGTGCCGGTGGTGGGATCGAAATCCTCGCCGAGGACAGCCGTGCCCGAAAGCGCCTGGAAGGCCACGCGAACCGTTGTGGCTGCGGGCTGTGAAAGGGCCACGGTAAAGGCCAAGGTGGTGTCGAAATTGTTGTCGTCTTCGGGGATGACCCCGCCGATGAGGGAGATGTCCGGAAGCGTGCCGCCGCCGGTATCATTGTCGATAAGACGCGCCCGTCCGAGCACGCCCGAGCGTCCGCCCTCCAGGTCTGCGCTCAAGGCCGCGGTCAGAACGAGGGAGAAGGTTTCCAGGTCTTCAAGGGTGGTGTCTCCCAGGACGGGCACCGCGAGGCTGGCCACGGACTGGCCCGGCGCGAACACGATCTGTCCGGTTTCAGCGGAGCTGATGCCGTTGAAATCCTGTCCGTCCACGGCGCTTTCCTGCACCGTCGTGTAGTCGAAGGCGAGGGGGCTCTCGGCTGGCCGTGTCAAGCGAATGTCGAACACCGCTTCTTTTTGGCCGCCATTGCCTTCGGTGAGGATCGGCTCGCCAACAATGATGGACCGGGCGATGCCGGTGGAGTCTTCGTCCAGGAGCAGGCCCGCAAAACTTGCCCGGTCCTCGCCATTGGCAAGCACCGCCCCTGTGGGATTGAAAACGTCCAGAAAGACCGTTTCGTCCGGCTCAATTCCGTTTCCTGCTTCGGTGCGGACCTGGATCTGGCCGGTCGTGTCCCCGGCGCGGATGCGCAATATCCCCGCAGTGCTGTCGAAATCCAGGCCCTCAAGGCCAGTGCCCGTGCGGGTCCGGTAGCCCAGTGTCACATCGGACGCGGCCGGTTGGGACAGCGTGACGGTAAACACCAGCGTGTTGTCAAAGTTAGCGTCGTCTTCTTCGATGCTGCCCGGCGTGACCCACAAGGACGGCGCATTGGCAGAGGCGTCATTATCGGAAATATGGGCCACGCCACCGGCGAAAGTGACCGCCAATTGATCAGCGCTTTGTGTATCTGCCGCCGAAGTGACCAGGGAGAAGGTCTCATTCCCTTCAATGATCGTGTCGCCGAGCACGGTCACGGCCACCGCCGCCACGGTCTGTCCCGGTGCGAAGGTCACCGTGCCTGTCTGCGCGATGTAGTCTTGACCCGCCTGGGCCGATCCATCCCGGGTTTCGTAGGCCAGGGTGATCGCGTCCTCCGATGGGCGGGACAGGCGCAGGCCGAACACGGCATCCCTGTTTGCGCCATTGCCTTCGAGCAATTCGATATCGCTGACGAAAACCGTCCGTGTTACGCCTGTTGTGTCTTCATCCAGGATGATGCCCTCGACGCTGACCCGCTCCTCACCCGTTGCAAATGTTGCCCCGGTGACGTTGAACAAATCGAGGATGACGCTTTCGTCCGCTTCAATCAGATTTTCTGCTTCCGTGCGGATCTGGATCTGACCTGTCGTGCTCCCGGCACGGATCAACAAGGTCCCGGCGGAGGAGTCAAAGTCTGTTCCTTCCTGGGCCGTGCCCGAGCGTGCCCGGTAGTCCACCGACACATCGGCCGCCGCAGGGCGGGACAGGGTCACGGTATAGACGAGGGTATTGTCGAAGTCCCTGTCGTCTTCTTCGATTTCGCCCCCGCTGACCGTCAGGGACGGTAGGCCCGTGAATGCGTCATTGTCGCGAATGCGCGCAACGCCGCCAGCGATATCCACCGCAAGCTGATCACGGCTTTCCGCAGCGGCTGCTGTCACCAGGGAGAAGGTTTCATCGTCTTCCTGATTGGTGTCGCCGGTGACGTTGACCGCAACGGACGCGAGGGTCTGGCCCGGCGCAAATGTGACTGTCCCTGTGGCGGCTTCATAGTCCTCGCCCGCACGGGCGCTGCCATCGCGGGTCTGATAGGTCAGGGTGAGCGCCTCATCGGAGGGGCGGGACAGGCGCAATTCGAAGACCGCCTGCCTCGTTGCGCCGTCACCCTCAACCAAATCCACATCACTGACGAAAACAGACCGCACGAGACCAGTCGTGTCCTCATCAAGCAGGATCCCCTGGACGCTCAGTCGTTCTTCACCATTGGCCAGCACAGCACCGGCCACATTGAAGAAGTCGACCACCACACTTTCGTCCGGCTCGATACTGCCTTCCGCCTCGGTCCGGATCCCGATCTGTCCGGTGGTGTCGCCTGCCCGAATGCGCAATGTGCCCGACGAGGTGTCAAAATCCGTCCCTTCAAGGGCGGTCCCGGACCGTGTCCGATAGCCAATGGTCACGTCCGAAGCGGCGGGTTGAGACAGGGTTACCGTGTAGATCAACCTATTGTCGAAATTCCGGTCGTCTTCTTCGATGACGCCGCCAGTGACCCACAGGGCGGGCAGGTTCGGCGCAGCGTCCGTGTCCCGAATACGGGCAATGCCACCCGCGAAATCGACCGCAAGCTGATCAAGGCTGTCTGGGGCGGCCGCCGTGACGAGGGAAAAGCTCTCGTCACCTTCCACGAAGAAATCTCCGATCACGTCGACGGTGACCGTGGCGCGTGTCTGACCGGGGGCGAAGGTAATTGTGCCATTGCGCGGGGTGTAGTCCGTTCCAGCAAGGGCAGTGCCGTCCCGGGTTTCATAGGTCAGGGTAATCGGTTGGTCGGACGCACGCGAAAGACGGACCTCGAACACGGCTTGACTGGTGCCGGCATCCCCTTCGCGGACCTCCACATCACTGACGAAGGCGGTGCGTGAAAGACCTGCCGAATCCTCATCAAGAAGAACGCCAATGGCGCTGACCCGTTCCTGACCCGACGCGAAAGTGGCGCCCGCGAGATTGAAGAAATCAACGATGACGCTTTCGTCGGGCTCAATGATGTCTTCGGCCTCAGTGCGCACTTCAACAGTGCCCGATGTCTCGCCAGCTCGGATCCGCAATGTCCCGGCTTCGCTGTCGAAATCTGTCCCTTCAAGGGCCGTTCCGGAGCGGGCCCTGAATCCTACGGTGACGTCGGCCGCTGCTGCCTCGGACAGGCTGACCGTATAGATCAGCATCTCATCAAAGTTACGATCGTCTTCTTGAATGGCTGATCCAGTAATACTGACCGTAGTCATGGCGATTCCCCCAAATTTTTGTCCAATTCACGTAAAACGCGGTGCGCAAGATATCCTTGGCCTATTCTGTCGCAGGGTTCCGTCTCATGGTTACTTTGAATGGAAATTCTCCAGGTGCAATCCCCAAGTCGGTCTGCCTCACGGCATCTATCCGTCACCATTGTGGTTCTGGTGTGGTTCTGGCGCAGTTCTGGTGTGGTTCTGGCCCCTGATTTTCAATTCTGACGAGATGGTAGCGCCTCAAATCGCCTCTGAGAAGCCATTTTGGGCAACATTCACTTGTGCCCGGTGCAATTTGATTTGGTCATCTCATAACGGAGTATTCGTCTTGTGTGATGGTTCGCTGCCCGGTCGCGTTCGCTGCC
>CAYUYV010000201.1:0-6457 GCA_964449455.1 uncultured Alphaproteobacteria bacterium
GGCTCTTTGGCCCAGCCATTCGCCGACAGTGTAATCGTGCGGGCGCCGTCGGCTGTTTCGTCCGTATCAGACTCAGAGCGAATCTCAATGCGCCGAACTTCAATTTCAGGCTCAGGGCGGCTGAGATCGATGCTCAGGAGACCATGGCGCAATTGGGCATCGGTGACTTCAATGCCGTCGGCCAGGATGAAACTGCGCTGAAACTGCCGGGCAGCAATGCCCCGGTGGAGAAAGGTCCGCTCGGTGTCATCATGCTGCTTGCCACGGATGACGAGTTGGTTGTCCTCGACCGTGACGGCGAGATCGTTCCGGGTGAACCCGGCCACCGCCAGGGTGATCCGCAGACGGGCCACCCCGATCTGCTCAATATTGTAGGGCGGGTAGGAATCATTAGCGGATTTCGACACCCGGTCGAGCACGCGCTCCAGTTGATCAAATCCAAGCAGAAACGGGCTATTGAATTGCGACATGCGGACAGTCCTTTCGCGCAAGCGACGTGTTCGCGAACATTCCTCGCCTGGAACCGGCAGCAGCCGTGCCCGATACGGCCCCAATGATGCGGCGGCCGCGGGCAGGCATGCCCGGTTCAAAGACCCTCTCTAAGTGGGGAAAATCGCGAACGCTTCAAGGCCTGCTGCCGGGCAAGTCCGGGGACCGATCTGCCGCATGGGTCGGACCCAGCCCGTCCAGGAGCTGCTCGAAACTGGAGCGCGCATTGTCAAAGACATAATCGGTGTCAAGAACGATAATCTCGCGCCCACCATGGGCCTTCAAGACCGTGACCACGTCATGGGTCTTGCCCGCTGGCACGGTCAGCATGACCGACAGTCCCTCGGCCGCATTCTCGCCGGCGCCGGTGAGCGAACCCTGCAGGAATTCAACCTTGGAATGCACAAGCCCGGTGAGTTCGGCCTCAACCCGGGCGATTTCAGCCGCGAAATCGGCTTCGGACCGGTCCGCCGGGCGCCCCGGCAGGCGTGTCAGGATCAGCTTGCGGCCGGCCGCCGTGATGCGCGCATCCATCATGTCGAGGAAGCGCTTCACATCCCGCAGCACGTCCGGTGTCCAGCGGGCCTGGGCCGAACCGGACAGGAACAACGTCGCCTGGGAGGAGAGGATCGTCCCGTTGCGGATCGTCTTCAAATGGTTTGCCGCCAGAGTCTCACCCGTGGAGGTGATGTCGACAATGATGTCGGCGGCGCCGGTTGCGGGCGCGGCTTCAGTGGCGCCGGCGGAGCGCACGATCCGGTAATCCACCACATTGGTGTCGGTCAGGAACTGGCGTGTCAGTGTACGGTATTTTGTGGCGATGCGCATGCGCCGGCCATGGCGCCTGCGGTGCAGTTGGGCCACCTCCGCCAGATCCGCCATCGTGTCCACATCGATCCAGGAGCGCGGCACTGCCACCACGAGATCGGCACGCCCGAAACCAAGACGGTGGATCTCAATAGGCCCCCGGTCGTCGCTTTTGAGAGCGCCAGGCGGCAGATCGGACAAGCCGCGCGGCGGATGGCCGAGCATTTCGCTGATCAGGTCAAGCCCTGTGACACCCATATGGACATCGCCGCTCGCCAATCGCTCCGGGATTTCCGAGGCGGCCGTGAGATCGATCACACAGCCAGGCAAGGATGGGATGTGGGCGGAATATTCCCGCGACCCCCGCACGCCCTTGACGGCAAAGCCACAGCGCTCCAGGAAGGCAAGCGTCGGATCAAGGAGCCGTCCCTTGCTCGGCAGGGCAAGACGAAGCGGGGTCGGATCTTCTGAAGCCATTGTCATCGTCTCCAAAGCCGACCGTCAGCGTCCGGCGGTGAGCACCTCGCCCAGCCTTGCCAGGGGTACCGTCTGGGCCGCGCCATCGGATCGATGGCGCACTTCCGCCTCGATCCCGCCAGTCTGGCGGGCAATGATCCGTATGGTGCAAGCCGCTTCGCGGGCCGGCAGGGCCGCACTGTCAGGCGCCACCCCGATATCAAGGGCAACCTTCCAGCCGGCCTCCCGCAGGCTCCGGGCAGTGCCAACGGCCGCCGCCGCTTCGCTGCCCGAAGAGGCAACCACATGGGCATGGATAGGCCCTTCAAGGACCGGCCGACCGTCCAGCACCTGGGGCCGGGTCAAGTGAAGGATGCGCTCCACGGTAAGGGCAAAACCCGCTGCCGCGGCGTTCCGGCCCTCCTCAAGGGAGGAGAGGAGCTGGTCATACCGGCCGCCGCCGCCAAGGGGCATGGGATCCGCGGCCGATGGCTGACCAGCCAGCACATCAAAGATGAAGCCCGTATAGTATTCCAGGTCGCGCTTGAGGCCCGGAGTGAGCACGCTGCCGGTCAGATCAACGCCATAAGCCTCAAGCAAGTCAGTCCGCTGGCGGAATTCCTCGATAAGGGGCCCGAAGACCACACCCGTCCGCCGACTGAAGGCCTCCAGAGTGGACAGGGCTTCGGCCGGCGCCGACCGGATGGCAAGAAGATCCTGAATCGCGACGGCCATGTCCCGGGGCAGCGAGGTCACATGATCGACCTTGGTCTCGATCAGCCGCTCAACAATTTCATCAATGCCGCGCAAGCCAACCGGGTTGATCTCCGCAACGGACAGAAAACTCTCAATCAGGCGGACGGCTTTTTCCTTCCCCAGAAGCGTGACGGACTCAATCAGGTTCGCCTGGTCCCCGGAAATGGCCTCCGCCTCCCCTGCCCCGCGTCCGCTCAAGGCATCGCGCAAGGCGGTCGCGCGCAGAAAGTCGCGGCGCAACTGGATCTTGAGACGTTCCGGCAGCGGATAATGGTCGAGCAGGGCCAGGAAGAACCGGACATCACCGAGCACCAGGCGCGGCGCGGCGACACCCGCCGAGCGGACCGCCGAAACGGCCACAGCCACAACCTCCGCTTCTGCGGCAACCTGGTCACCAGGGCCGATCAGCTCAATGCCCGCCTGGGTGAACTGGCGCCAGCGCCCAACGCCTTCGGGCTCGTGGCGAAACACAGGACCCGCATAGCTGAGGCGAACCGGCGCAGCGCTGGGCAACCCGGCCCGCAGCGCCAGGCGACACACCGGCACTGTCAGTTCCGGACGCAGGCACCACTCCCCACCGTCGGGGGCGTCGAACATATAAACGCGGCGGCGTGTATCCTCGCCGGAACGTTCCAGAATGCTGTCAGGCCAGTCGATCACGGGCGGCTCGACGCGCGCATAGCCGAAGCCCGCGAAACAGTCCGTGAGCGCTGCAGTTACCGTGCCCAAGGCGCTGAGCCCCTGGGCATCCAGGTCAAGAAAGCCGCTGATGGTCTGGGTCATGGTGTCGATCGCTCAACCGCCCTGCCGGCGCTCCAGAATGCTGCGAACCTTCGCAACCAGATCGGACCGGGGCACGACCTCCTGGGCGCGGGACTTGTCCTTCCACTCTTCATGGCTGGCAATGTCGTCGGCCTGGGCGCGGCCCGCATCAAGATCCTTCAAGGACACGGTGCCCGCATCAAATTCATCGCCGCCGGCAATGACAGCCACAGGCGCATGGCGCCGGTCCGCATATTTCATCTGTGCCTTGAATTTAGACTCGCCCGTATAAAGCTCCGTCCGGATCCCAGCGGCCCGCAATTCCTGGGCAATGGCGGCGTAGTCCTTCAAGCGCGTCTGGTCCATCACCGTGACGAGGACGGGACCCGTTTGTGTGTCGTCGGAGAGCCGGCCGGCGGCCGCGAGGGCAGCAAGCAGCCGGTCCACACCAATCGACACACCCGTGGCTGGCACCCGTTTGCCCACGAACCGTTCGACAAGGCCGTCATAGCGGCCGCCACCGGCAACGGAGCCGAACTGGCGCGGCTGGCCGTTCTCGTCGGCGATCTCGAAGGTGATGCCGACCTCCAGCACCGGCCCGGTATAATATGCAAGGCCACGGACGATACTGGGGTCGAACACGCATTGGCGTTCTTCAATCCCAAGGCCATCCAGCAGGGCACCGATCTCTTCAAGTTCCGCAATGCCTTCAGCGCCGACTTCGCTCGTGCCGACGACATCACGCAAACCGGTGCAGATATCAGCACGGGTGTCACCGCAGACCTTCATATAAGCCAACACTTGCGCGGCCTGGTCGTCGGTCAGGCCTGCACCTTTGGTAAAGTCACCGCTTTCATCCATCCGCCCTTTGGTGAGCAGCAACTGGACACCGTCAAACCCGACCCGGTCGAATTTGTCGACAGCCCTCAGTACGGGGAGCGATGCGGTGAGATCACCGCCGGGCGCAATGCCAATCGACTCAAGGACCCCGTCAAGAACCTTCCGATTGTTGACTTTGACCGCATAATCACCCCGCTCCATGCCAAGGGCTTCGAGCGTTTCGGCCATGATGGCGCAGTTTTCCGCGTCGGCGGCCATGGATCCGGCCCCGATCGTGTCCACGTCGAATTGATAGAATTCGCGGTAGCGGCCGGGACCCGGCTTTTCATTACGATAGACGGGCCCGACCTGATAACGCCGGAAAGGCAAGGACATGGTGGCCCAGCGCTCCGCGACAAAGCGCGAGAGGGGGGCTGTCAAGTCATAGCGAAGCGAGATCCATTGCTCGTCATTGTCCCGAAGCGCGAAAATGCCGCCATCGGGCTGATCCTGTTCCGGCAGGAATTTGCCAAGCACATCCACATACTCGACCGCCGGCGTTTCCAGCGGGTCAAAGCCATAGCTTTCATACACACTGCGGATGGTGCCGATCATGGCGTTGCGCTGACGCAGATCCGCGGCGGTGGTGTCCTTGAAGCCTTTGGCCACACGCGCCTTCAGTGCATTACTGCGATCAGCCATCCCGAAATGCCGCCTTGAGAGAGAACCGGATTGAGAGAGAACCGGATTGAGCCGTATGGGCATCCATTATGCCCGTCACCCCGCCCTTCCGGCGGCTGGTCCGGCCATGAAAACCAGACCAGAAAAAGACCGCCGGGGCAGGATCGGTGTGATAGCGCGGGCAAGCGCCCCATGCAACGGGCACTCAGGACTTGCCGGTATTAAGCCTGGGCCAGGGTCAAGCAACGCGGCTCAAGCATCGAGAATGCCAGGCCAAAGGCCGTCGGCTGTTTCAATATACTCGGCCTTCTTCTTCAGCCAGCGCCGCTGGGTCCGCTGGTCGTAATTCACATAAAGCTTGCCGTCATGGATGTGCCAGGCCTCCGGATCGCCTTTCACCAGGCCGTTGCCGACCGCCAGCGCATAAGCGCAGTAATTGCCATATCGAGGGCGATAGGCGTCCGGGTCGGCAAGGAACGCGTCCAGATTGTCCTGGCTGGCAAAAAGCCATTTGGCACCCTTGAACTGGGTCTCGAACTGCCCATCGCCCCGGACCGGCCGGCCTTCCTTGAAATAGGCCACCGTGTCATAGCCGTTGAGGGCATGGGTCCAGGCGTTGCTGAAAAGCCCGCCCCCTTGAACGAAGATCTCCGGCTTGGGCGCGGCAAAGGCCTCGTCAGTGGCAAGGGTAGAGCCGGCGATAAAGGCGGCGGGAAGCATCAGCGCGGTGCGGCGGGTCATCGTGGTCATGGGGCGCATGTCCTTTTTGGGCAATGGGCAGAAGGGTCAACCGGTTTGGATATTGACCATCCGGGGACGCCGCACAATCACCTCACCGACGGTCTCAACTGGATGTGACCTTGAGCCCGATAATCCCGGTCAGGATCAGCAGGACAAATCCCAGTTTCACGGGAGACAGGGCCTCGCCGAACAGCATGGCCCCGAAAAGGACGGCCCCCATGGTGCCAATGCCGGTCCACAAGGGATAGGCCACGCTGACGGGCATGTTTTTCATGGCGAGGGTGAGGAAAATCAGCCCGCCCAAAAGGCCCAAAAAGGCAAGGCCAGACGGAACAGGCCGCGCGAAACCATCCGCATACTTCATGGAAATCGCAAACACGATCTCAAAAAGCGCCGCGATCAGAAGGTAGAAGAGTGCCATAGGGTATCGTCTCCGAAATCCGTGGGCAGGGGCTCTGCCCCGCCCACGCGCATGGTCGCGCCAAGGATCAAGCGGCCGAGGGCAGACGCTCACTGACTTTCGTCCCAGGCACCAAAAGCTGCTCCACCCGGAAGATGGCGGCCAGATCGGTGCGCGTGATGCCAGCCTCCTGCCGCAATGCGCCCACGGTCTCGTCCAGGCGATCCTCATAGGGAACATCACAGACGGGCACTTTGGCTTGACGGCCATAATGGTATGCAAGGTCAAAGACCATAAGGTCGGCGTCATCCATGCGATAGCCCTCAGGATAGACCGTCTGGGCGATCATCCGGAACGTGTTGAGCTGATCCTTTGTCAGACGATCATGGACCGTACCCATGGTATAGCCGACGACGAAGGCCTCGTCCTGGCCGAGCAGACCCCGGCCCAGGAGAATGTGGATGCAATCATGCCGCTTCAGATTGACCGCACCCGGAAAGGCATAGCGCGACTCCGGATTTTCAAACAGGCGCACGACGCTGTCCA
>CAYUYV010000202.1:0-3602 GCA_964449455.1 uncultured Alphaproteobacteria bacterium
CAGACGGACGTGCCGGGACTTCTCATGCGGACTTCTGATCCACGACACTAGGGCATGGGTTAGGGATGGACGGGCCCTATCTATAGGGCGGCGGCGATTGATTTGAAATGACTACGAGATGACGACATGCTTCGACTGACCCAGCGCCGGCTTGCGGGCTGGCGCCAGGCTCAGAACGGGGCTCAGGCATAAAAAAAGCCGGCCTGGCCCGAAGGGCTGACCGGCTTCACAACGCCAATGGCGTGATCACTTCCGCAGGGTGCGGTTGAAGATCGCTTCGGCGCGAGAAGCAGATTCTTCAGCGCGAGCAGCAGCAGCTTCAGCGCGGCGAGCGGCATCTTCGGCCGTGGAGGCGCTGCGAGCAGCTTGGTCAGCAGCGGAGCGAGCATCGTTCCGAGCCTGCTGCAGGAATGCCTGATCTTCTTCGCTCAGGGACGCGCAAGCGCCCAGTGCACCGAGAGCAACAGCGAGGCCGAGAGCGGTCGCGGTGGTACGCACAATCTTAGTCATATGACGAACCCTCTACTGAGAAAGGTGGATTTAGTTAGGTGAGCCCACTGCCGATCGCCCCCCTCAGAGGACAGCGGACACGGTCGCACCTGCTTCGCGGATTGGCTTACAACACAAGACCCACGACTTCCAGACCATAATCAAGATTCCCCTAGTTCACTAGCGTTGTTGCTTAAGAAACGCCCATAAATACAGGCCTGAGGGGGTTTTAATATATCTTTCGGCTAGGGGTCTGGTGCCCAAAAGGTCAGCATTTCCTCACAACTCACGAAAAACGCGCAATCCCACACTCGGTGGCGCGGTTTTCTGGGGCACAGCGGCCCGAGCCGCGGAGCGAATCGCCGGTGCCGGGCTTAACCAGGAGCCCCCGCGGACGACTCGCTGGAAACAGGCCTCGGTCCAACAGTCGGCGGTCCATTCGGCGGCGTTTCCGTGCATATCGTAAAGGCCCAGACTGTTGGCGGGGTGCTTGCCCACCCGCGACGGGCCCCGCGGCGTGCGGCCCTCGATATTGAACGGGGTGGACTGGCCGGCATCGAACCGAGCCTGAACCGACGAGAGCCGGTCGCCGAAGTAAAAGGCCGACTGGGTGCCGTCGCGGGCCGCCAACTCCCATTCAATCTCCGACGGCAGACGATAGCGCCGCCCTGTCAGACGGCTCAGCCAGTCCACATAGCTTTGGGCTTGGGCCCATGTCACGCCGGTCACGGGCAGGGCATTGCTGGGCCCATCGCCCGCCGGCTGGTTCCCGATGGGTTCACAGGCGCCGGCCTCGACACAATGGCCCCATTCGACCCGGGTGACCTCCGTTTGCCCCGCGAGCCGTGGGTCTGGAAGCTCCACATGGCGGGCCGACAGATCATCTGCGCCCTCGGGCCGCCGCTTGGCGCTGGATCCAACGGAGCCGGACAGGCCGGGCAGGAGGATCAGAGTTGGACAGACATCACAGTCGCGCACGCGGATCACGCCGGATTGTCGGCCGGTCAGGATCTGGCGCCGGCTAAGGAGGGCCGTGAACGCATGACCTTCGGTTCCGTTGGCCAGCCCAACCCGCGTCCACCCGCCCGGATCGGGCACATCCAAAATGCTCAGGGCGTCTCCTTGGGCAAGAAAGCCAGCAACCGTGGCCGAGATTTGAGGCTCGCTGCGCAACCGAAAGGCCCGCCGCGCGTGGACCCTGGTCCCAATGGCAAGATTGGCGAGATCGTCCGTCCCGCGTGTCGAGCTCAGCGCAGATGGCGGCGGGCCAGACCTGTTCCGGATGCTCGCGCGGGCCTCGGCGGTGGACGGGTTCCCGCCGCTGGTCAGCCCCCCGCCGCTGGTCAGCCCCCCCAAGTGGCGCCAACCCCAAAAGCCGGCCCCGCCAAGGGCCACAACCGCCACCAACAGCAGCGCAGCCCCGGCGATCTTTGCTCCCAAGCTGCCGGAAGCGGGCCTGTTGCGCTCCCTTTGGGACTGCCAGGAACCATCCTCGAACCGGTGCAGGGCCGTTGCGCCATCCGTCTGCGCGGTCTGGAACCAGGAGGCTGCTTTCTTTTTCTGGCCTGAAGTCTCACCAGCCATGTCATTGCGGCGATCGGACCCCGCGCCGCCGCCCAAAATCGCAAACATGGCTTCCGGGGCATCGAAGTCTGAAAGGGACAGGGGACGAAAGCCTGGGGGCAGATCGGCTGGCGTCTCCCAGCTCAGCAGCAGGGCGCCGACCAGATCCATGTCCGTCTGATCGGCGAGATAGGTCTCCAATTGCCCGGCGGCCTCCTTTGCATCCGTTCCTTCATCAAGCTCGATGATGGCGAAAGCGCCGGTTGTCTCCAGGGCCTGTGCAAGATGGGCCATGGGAGAGCCGGACACCACGCCGCGGGGACCGGATGATGCGAGGCTGACCCAGCTCTGGCGGTCATCGGCAGCCGCAGTGGCCACACGAGTGCGCAGCCCCTCCATATCCAGCGGCACGATTTCCAGAAAGGCGCCCATGGCCGCTTATCCCTCACGCTGTGTCAGCCTGCCGGCATGACGGTCGGTCCGATCGCAGATCAGACCGATCCGCAGGTCCGGGAGCTGGTCCACTCAAAGGGGCCGCGCCACGCGGAAACCCACGGTCCCGCCCGTCAGGGCTCCGCCATCGCCCGAGGGGGTCGAAATGGCCCGCCGTACCGTTGCCGGATCCGCCACCAAATATGTTTTGCCCGTTTTGGATGACAGCCAGGATGCATAGGATTGCGCATCGCGGCTGGTCATCTCCACCACGACCGTGTCGTCACTGGCACCGGCCGGCGGAGCGCCCCGCGCCGGGCAGATCCCTTCGCGCACACAGGCCCACCAATTGGCGCGGGTGACCGGGGAGCGGCTCAGAAGCAGCGTATCCGCATCCCGCCCAGCAACCAGGACCATGGGCGGGCAGGTGCTGCAGTCCCGTCTTGTGCCCCCGTCTCTTGATCCGGATGTCCGGCTGGTTGGCTCGGCCCGCAGAAGAGCGGTTTGCACATAGCCGGGCAATGCTGCGCCGTCCACGCGGACCGATACCCAGCCGCCTGCGTCCACGCCTTCGACCACCATGAGCGTGTCGCCTTGATTGACCCGGGCGAGGGCGGCGCAATCGCTGGCGGGGCAGGAATGGATCACGACCGGGGCCGCGGCGAGCACCGATCGGCCTGCGGCCGCTGTGCCGGACGCACGACGTGCCGATGGCCGGATCGGGGTGGGCTCACCGCTGCCTGGTTCCGGTGCCTGCGCCGGGTCAGCTGCATCGCTCCCATTGGTCCGTGAGGCCGGTTCCGGAGACGGGGCTGGGGTAGACGGGGCTGGGGTAGGCGGGGCTGGGGGGGGCGGGGCCGCAGCGGCCACCTGTTGTTCCGGATCCGGAGCGGCAGCCACGTCTGGTTCTGATCCTTGCGTGTCCGTGCCGTTGGTCTCAGAAAGCTGGCGCCCGGGACTTCCCGGCCGGAGGGCAGGGTAGGCAAAGCCCACGCGCAGACGAGCACCTTCCCCAACGCTTAAATCGTCCCCCTCTTCCACGGGCTCAAGGTCGCCAGGAGCCGTGTCGCCAGCCCTCGCGTCTCCAGTCCTCGCGTCACCAGTCCTCGCGTCACCAG
>CAYUYV010000202.1:3702-6301 GCA_964449455.1 uncultured Alphaproteobacteria bacterium
GCCCAGTTTCCTCCAAGGCGGTGTCCGACGCTTCGGTAGCCGCGGCCGCACGTTCATTCCGGGCCAGCGGGGCAGGGGCCGGTGACGGTGGCAAATTGGCGTCAGGGGCCGGTGCAGAAGGGCGCGCGGCCGGTCTTGCGGACGGGTCTGACCTTAAGGCCTGTGCGAGGCGTGTTTCGAGACTGGTCCGCGGGACCATTGTCTCGTCCGGTTCTGGCACCCCGGCGATTTGCGAAGACGCGCCGTCCTCGGGGCTGGTCAAGATCTGGTCCGCGCCCTGAACATCGGTGTCGGTTGTGTCTGCACGGTATGAGGCTGATCCGTCCGCACGGGAGGCGGCAGCCGTGATTTGTCCGTCCCCTGCGCTTTGCCCGGACGGGGCTTCTCGGGCCGTGACCGCTTGGGGTTTTTCAAGGGGCACCGGTTCGGACAAGGTGACGATCGTGTCGCGTTCGGCCCTGGCGATCTCGTTTCGGGCAGCCTGTCGATCGGTCCACCAGGTGGCCGCAGCAAGGCACAGCACAATAAAGGCGAGCACGGCGATGGCGCGGGCCCAGACCCGGGACCAGCTGTCCTTGCCGCGCGTTCGGGGCGGCAGTCCGGGCGGCGGTGTCAGGTCCGCTATCGTGGCCGGCAGATTGGCTTCGGCCGGCGAGGCGTCGATTTGCGTGGTGACGCCGCCATCCAAAGTATCCCGCGGTCCGCCCATGGGCGGAAAAGGCAACGGGACCGAATCCGTCTCCGTGCCGATGATGATGCGCCCGTCCTTGTCCGGATCAGCCGTGAGCACATGGAAGTCCGACGGCATGGTCAGTTCGGGGTCACGGGCGGCGAGCAGAAGGGTGTCCAGATCCTCAGGGAGGCTGTCATGCCCCTCCTGGGAGAGGTAGGCCAGCACTTCCGAGGCGTTTTTTTCCTGGGGGATGCGTACGAAACAAAGCGCCCGTCTGTGGAGAAATAGGCGCCTCAGGCCGTCTGCCAAAGGCTCGTTCTCATAGAAGGGGGCTGTAATCCAGGTCCGGTACCCGCGCTCGTCCAGTTTTTTCAGACGGCGATACAGTCCGTCATGGGTCAATTCGGTGGTATCGAGGATGACCTCCACCTGCGTCTCCTTTCACAGGCTCTGCCATAGCCGTAAAATTCCTTTTTGTTCTTATCGGGCTAGGTCATCGCCAACTCAATAACAATGCGCATATTACCTCGCTTCCAACACCGTGCCACAAGTGGCGTCTAGTCCGCATTAGCGGGTGTTGGCTGCCTCCAAAGGGGTAGTCCGGCGGACCATGGGCCACGGCACGGGCCTGTGCGCGACAGTGTTGATTTATCAGGTCCTTGTCCCTTGGCGGGTTTTGCTCCGTAGCCCATCGGTTGTTGAGACGGGGCGTGCTTCGGTCCGGAGAATGACACTTAAGGTTGGGCCGTGGGCAGGGTTGGGCCGTGGGGCAGGTTGTGAATGCTCCACTGCGCGCGGCGCGATCCAATCGTTTGGTGCCGCCTTGGGCAATGTCATGTCAAGGGCTGCGAAAGGCGGCGATCAGGTCACGCGCGCAGTGTCTCAGGCTCTTTGGGCTCCTCCGGTGCTGACGGGGTTGGTTCTGCCCCGGGGGCCGGACGGGGCGTTTCGTGGGCCTCTTTCTCCGTGCCGGGAAAGATATAGCGAATGATGACAACCATGACCGTTCCTATGGCGCTTTGTATAAGCGCTCGTAGTCCATGGCATTCTATTTCTTTGACGTCGCTCTTTCCTTTTCCATCCAGAACCAGACAGTCCGTATCAAGCAAATCACGCTGCTGGGCTGGCGTTCCTTCCGGCGCTTGCCGGGCTTTGTGCCGAAACCGTTCTGATGCAGAAGGATATGGATTTCGCTCCGGTTGGAGCTGGTCTCGTTTCTCAAGCCTGCTTTGAGAGCCCGGCGACGCTTATCCCAAAGCCTCGGCCGTAAACGACCTGGCCGCGCAGGAGACGCACGCAATGTGCAGGCCCGCCCATCGCCAGGGCACCGCCTGCGTGAGGCATCCATAATGGATGCGTTCGGACTTTTCTTGGTTTCCGCGCGGCCAGCGGGCTCTTCCCGGTGCGCGGCAAAGCAAAGGTCAGGATGTCGCCTGCTTGGCTTTCTCCAGGCCGTGCTGCAGCTCTTTCGGCACATAATTTTCGTCATGCTTGGCCAAAATGACACTGGCGACAAACTGGCCTGACGGGTCGAACTGGCCTTGCGCAATCACGCCCTGACCCTCCCGGAAGAGGTCCGGTAGAATGCCGCGATAGGACACCGGCATTTCAGCGGCCCCGTCGCTCACCGTGAAATGGACGGTGGCGTCGTTCACATGCTGGATGCTGCCTTCAAGCACCAAGCCGCCCAGGCGGATGGTCTGGCCCGCAAGGCTGTGCACATCAGTGATCTCGGATGGGGTGAGGAAATAGGCGATATTGTCCTGCAGCGCCGAAAGCGTCAGAGCCGCCGCCGCCGTGATGGTCACCGCGCACACGCCCAAAAGCACGAGGCGCTTGTTCCGTTTCGCCGGTTTCATCGGCCGTTCCTTCCTAAAATCTTGGGTAACTGGGGCCTTGCGTAACTGGGGCCTTGCGTAACTGGGG
>CAYUYV010000203.1:0-6282 GCA_964449455.1 uncultured Alphaproteobacteria bacterium
AGTGGGGCTCGAAGCGGACGGGGCCTGACCTCGCCCGCGTCGGCGGCAAATATTCGGACGAATGGCACCGGACCCATCTGATCCAGCCCCGTTACCTGGTGCCCGAATCCATCATGCCGCCCTACGGCTTCCTGGCCAAAAAGGAACTCGACTACCGGACCATTGCGGATCATCTGACGGCGAACCGCATGGTGGGTGTGCCGTACACGGATGAAATGATCGAGCAGGCCTCTTCTGATCTGGAGGCCCAGCTTGATGAGTATTCCGAAAGCTATGATGCCCTGAAGGCTCGCTATCCAGGGGTTCAGATCCGCGACTTTGATGGGGATCCGGAGCGGATCACGGAGATGGATGCCCTTATCGCTTACCTGCAGGTTCTTGGCACGATGGTCGATTTCTCGACCTTCGATACCGAAGAGAACCGGCGGTGATGGTCCGCGAGGAGAGTGCCCATGACCTATGATTCAATGGCCGATTTCTCGGCACTGTGGGGACTGATCTACTTCATGGTCCTTTTCGCGGCGGTGGTCGCCTATGCCTTGTGGCCCCGCAACCAGGATAAATTCGACCGTGCCGCGCGCATGCCTCTGAGCGAGGATGATCCCAATGACTGACCACAAGGATATCGACAAGCCCACGGGCGTTGAGACGACGGGCCATGAATGGGACGGGCTCAAGGAGCTCAACAATCCCCTGCCGCGCTGGTGGCTCAACATCTTCTACGCCACTGTCGTCATTTCAGTGATCTATATGGTGCTCTATCCAGCGATCCCGCTGATCGATAGCTACACCACGGGTCTGCTGAACAATTCGGACCGGGAACGTGTTGACGCTGACATCCAGGCTCTGCGTGCCGAACGTGCCGAGCGGGGGGCCGGTCTGAAGGACATGTCCCTTGATGAGGTCCGGTCCAATCCGGAGCTTCTGGAGTTCGCCCTTGCCGCCGGCGCGTCGGCCTTCGGCGACAACTGCGCCACCTGCCACGGGCGTGGTGCCCAGGGCTTTGTGGGCTATCCGAACCTGAATGACGATGACTGGATCTGGGGCGGCACGCTTGATGCCATCTACACGACCCTGCTCCACGGCATCCGTTCCGGCGACGATCTGGCCCGTTTCAACATCATGCCGGCCTATGGCAAGGATGGGATCTTCACGGAAGATCAGGTGAGTGATCTTGTCGAATATGTCGTCAATCTGTCCGGCCGCGAGGCTGATCAGGCCGCCGTCGCCCGGGCCTCGACCAATTATGAGGAACAGTGCTCGGCCTGCCACGGTCTTGAAGGCAAGGGGATTCAGGATCTGGGCTCGCCAAACCTGACCGACGGCATCTGGCTTTATGGCGGCGATCGAGAGGCCCTCTATCAGACCATCTATTACAGCCGGGCAGGTGTGATGCCGGGCTGGAAGAACCGTCTGACGGACACCACGATCCGGGCTCTGGCCATCTATGTTCACTCCCTTGGCGGCGGCGAGGAAGAGACGGTGGACCAGGCATCGCTGAATTGATCCGTCTGGTGACGAGATCGTAAGATGGCCTGCAGGCGCTCTCACGGAGCGCCTGCGGCTGTTCCGCCGGACAGGCGGATTGCACTTTGATATTCGGAATTTTGAATATATAGAGCGGTATACAGGTTTCAGGATCGCAGATGTTGGGGACCGCGACGCCATGAGTGACCATCCCGACCATCAGGCCAGCCAACCCGTAATGGCGGCCGAAGGTATCCACAAAATTGATGTGGAGGCCGTCAACAGCGAACAGGCGCGGGACCTGTACCAGAGACGGATCCAGATTTACCCCAAATTGGTCCACGGAACATTTCGCAATGCCAAATGGGCGGTCATGGTCGTCACCCTGGCAGTCTATTACATCACGCCCTGGATCCGCTGGGATCGCGGCCCTTTGCAGCCCGACCAGGCCGTTCTCGTCGATTTCGACAATCGCCGCCTTTATTTCTTCTGGATCCAGATCTGGCCCCAGGAGTTTTTCTACATTTCAGGGCTCCTCATCATCGCGGCCGTGGGCCTGTTCCTGGTCACGGCCCTTTTCGGGCGGGTGTGGTGCGGCTACACCTGTCCCCAAACGGTGTGGACGGATCTGTTTATTGTGGTCGAACGCCTCTTCGAAGGGGACCGGAATGCCCGTATTCGCCTGGACAAGGCGGGTTGGAGTTTCGACAAGGCCTGGCGCAAGGTCAGCAAACATATCGTTTGGCTACTGATTTCTATTGCGACCGGCGGGGCCTGGATCTTCTATTTTCACAATGCGCCCGACCTGCTGCTTGAACTGCCCAGGGGCGAGGCGGCTGCGTCCTCCTATATTTTCCTTGGTGTGCTGACCTTCACCACCTATGCCCTTGCCGGAACCATGCGCGAGCAGGTCTGCACCTATATGTGTCCCTGGCCGCGCATCCAGGCAGCCATGATCGACGATCATGCGCTGGCGGTGACCTATCGCTATGACCGGGGCGAGCCGCGCGGGCCGCACAAGAAGGGCGAGCCCTGGGACGGGCGCGGCGACTGTATCGACTGCCGCCAATGTGTGGCCGTCTGTCCCGCCGGAATCGACATTCGCGATGGCCTGCAGCTTGAGTGCATCCAATGTGCCCTGTGCATTGATGCCTGCGATGAGATCATGGACAAGGTGGGGCGCCCCCGGGGCCTCATCGCCTATGACACCGATATCAATATCGAGCGGCGCCAGAGGGGAGAGAAGACAGGCTTTAAGTTCGTTCGTCCAAGGACGATTTTCTACGCTTCGATCCTCGCGGTGGTCGGTAGCCTGATGCTCTATTCCCTTTCCACGCGGACCTTCCTTGAGCTCAATGTGATTCAGGACCGCCAGCCGCTGTTTGTGCGGCTCACGGAAGGTGGTTATCGCAATGGCTATACCATCAAGATCCTGAATATGCGCCCGGAGCCCACGAGCTTCGCGCTGAGCGTCGAAGGCTTGCCACAAGCCAGCTACACGCTTGTGGGACGCACTGAGGTGTTCAAGGCGCTGCCCACCATCGATGTTCCGGGTGACAAGAGCCAGTCCATCCGCCTTTATGTTCGGGTCACGGAAGACGACCTGCCGGTGGAGGCCAGAACGGATATCCTGTTCAAGATCGTTGACCTGGAGCGGGGGACCGTGGACACGGCACGCGGGGTGTTCATCTATCCCGCCGCGCCAAAAGATGAGGCTCCGACATTGAACACCGAGCCACTGAGTGAAGTCAGGGGGGATCCATTATGACCGCATCCAAACCAAAGACGCTGGATCAGGGACCCTTCAAGGCCTGGCACTTCTGGACCATCATGGCGGTGATGTTCGGCATCGTTATGCTGGTCAACGGCATTTTCGTCTTCTACGCCCTGTCGAGTTGGACGGGTGTGGTGGAGGACAAGGCCTATGAACGTGGTCTTGCCTATAACGAAGCCATCGACCGTGCAGAACGTCAAAAGGCGCTTGGTTGGACCAGCACCCTCGAAATGGACACTCTGGACGGCCAGGACAGGATCAACGTGACTTTGGTGAATGCGGATGGCGCGCCCCTCCTCGGTGCAGATGTGGAGGTTGTCCTGCGCCGGCCGACCCAGGCTGACCTTGACCGAGCCGTAACCCTCAATGCGGGCGATCCTGGGCTATACCAGGCCTTGCTCGACGTGCCGGCCCGTGGCCTTTGGGAGTTGCGGATCCATGTCCGGCAAGGTGAGGACAGCCTTGAAATCCGGGAGCGGACGATCCTCAAATGACGATTACGGATGTTGCCGGCGCCCATGGTGCCAGACCTGAATCACTCAGCGCCAGGACCGCCGAACGAAACGGCTCCACCGCCGCGGCCTTTGTCCGCACCGATGACGAGCGCATCCGTCACCTGGCCCTGCTCGTTGATGGTATCCGTTGTGCCAAATGCATCAGTGATATCGAAAAGGGGGTCGCGGCCCGCAATGCCGTCCGGGATGTGCGTCTCAATTTCTCCACCCGGCGCCTGCATGTGACTTGGGATGGGCCGGAAAGCCTGGCCGACGGTATTATCAAAACGGTTGCCGATCTTGGTTTCACGCCGAAACCCCTCGACGACAAGGATGTGGACGGCGCGGCCGATCCCATGCGCCGGCATCTGCTCGCGTGTCTTGGGGTTGCTGGATTTGCCAGCGCCAATGTCATGCTGCTGTCGGTCTCGGTTTGGGCCGGGGGCGAGATGACGCCCCAGACCCGGGACCTGATGCATGCGGTGTCCGGACTGATCGCCCTGCCGGCGGTGGCCTTTGCCGGCCGCCCGTTCTTTTCCTCCGCGCTCAGCGCTTTGCGGGCGGGCCGCATCAATATGGATGTGCCCATTTCGCTGGCCGTGATCCTGGCGTCGATCCTCAGCATCGTGAAGACGGTGCAGAGCGGCGAGCATGCCTATTTCGACGCCTGCGTCATGCTGCTGTTTTTTCTGCTTATCGGGCGCTATCTCGACCATGCCATGCGCGCCAAGGCGCGCTCCGCCGCGGCTGACCTCCTGGCTCTTCAGGCCCGTGATGCCCAGATTCTCGATGCGGACGGGACGACCCGGCGATTGCCTGCCTCCGCGGTGCGGGCGGGGGATCTGATGGTTGTGCCGGCCGGAGAGCGAGTGCCCGTGGACGGCGTGTCGGAGCCGCGCAGCGGCGCCGCCCAGGCCTGCGCTTTCGATGTCAGCATGCTGACGGGCGAAAGCGCGCCCCAGACCGTCGGCCCGGGGGAAACCGTCTATGCCGGCGCGGTCAATATGGGCGATGTGGCAACCGTCCGCGCCACCCGGACAAGCGAAAGCTCCCTGATTGCCGAAATCGTGGCCTTGATGGAAACAGCGGAGCAGGGGCGCTCGCGCTATCGCCGCCTGTCCGACCGGGCCGCCGGAGTCTATGCGCCGCTGGTCCATGCCGTGGCGGCCATGACCTTTCTTGGCTGGTGGATTGCAACGGGCCATTGGGCCCCGGCAGCAGAGACGGCCATCGCGGTGCTGATCATCACCTGTCCTTGCGCCTTGGGCCTTGCCGTCCCGGTGGTGCAGGTCGTGGCCTCGGGCACATTGTTTCGCCGGGGCATTCTGGTGAAATCCGCGGACGGTCTGGAACGGCTTGCGGAAGTCGATGCGGTTGTGTTCGACAAAACAGGCACTTTAACTCTGGGCCGTCCGAGCCTCGCGAATGCCGATCAGGTGGAACCTGCTGATCTGGCGCTTGCGGCCTCGCTTGCGCGGGCGAGTCGCCATCCCTTGTCACAGGCCCTCGCGGAGGCGGCCGGCTCCGGGCCTGTGCTTGACGGTGTTGAAGAGGTCCCCGGCTGTGGCCTCACGGCGCAGACACCGGACGGCACGGTGCGGCTTGGCCGCGCGGAATGGTGCGGTGCTCCGGAGGCGCAGGACACCGCCAGCGCCGGTCCGGCCATTTGGCTGCGCAAGCCGAAGGGGGACCTGGCGGTGTTCCGCTTTGAGGATCCGGCTCGGGCTGACGCGGCAATCACGGTAAAGGCCCTGCGCAAGGCCGGTCTCCATGGCGAACTTTTGTCCGGTGACGCAAAGCCGGTCGCTGAAGCGGTGGCAAAGGCGGTCGGCCTTGACACCTGGCGGGGCCGGGCGTTGCCCCAGGACAAGATTGCCCGTCTTGATGCACTGGCCGGGCAGGGGCACCGTGTGCTGATGGTCGGTGATGGTCTCAATGATGCGCCGGCGCTGGCCCACGCCCATGCCTCGATGTCACCGTCGAGCGCGGCTGATATTTCGCAAACCTCGGCCGATTTTGTCTTCCAGGGCGCGCTCCTTGCCCCGGTTCGCACAGCCTGGCGTGTGGCAAAGGCGTCGCGCCGGTTGGTACTGCAAAATTTCGGGCTAGCGGCGATTTACAACATGATTGCGGTGCCGATTGCCGTGTCGGGCATGGTCACCCCCCTGATTGCGGCCATTGCCATGTCCGCATCCTCCGTGGTCGTCACACTGAATGCCCTGCGCCTGCCGGCCATGGTCGGCAAGGCTCCGCCGGCGGGAGAGGTCTGATGTCTGCTTTGCTTTTCTTGATGCCGATCGCACTCGGTCTTGGGTTGTGTGGACTTCTGGCTTTCCTCTGGTCGCTGAAATCCGGCCAATATGAGGATCTCGAAGGCGCGGCCCAGCGCATCCTGCTCGATGACGACCTGGAAGAACGCGGCGGAACCCACGGCGAAGGCCCACGCCGATAACGCCCTTAGTCTGGCGCGAGCCGTCGCAAGACATCGGATTATTGTCTTTGCAAGGCGTGCAGCGACGAAGCGATCCAGGCTCCCAGAGGGCCAGG
>CAYUYV010000204.1:0-6208 GCA_964449455.1 uncultured Alphaproteobacteria bacterium
ATTGGTCTGCCCCCCGATAACTGGTCCAAAAGCTGCTGGAGTCTGATCACCTGAGGAGGGGATTGGACGATGAAGCGATCACGTTATTCGGAAGAACAGATTATTGGGATTTTGAAGGAGCATGAGGCGGGTGTGCCGACGGCGGAGCTGTGCCGCAAACACGGCATGTCGTCGGCGAGCTTTTATGCCTGGAAGGCCAAGTTCGGCGGCCTTGAGGTGTCGGACGCCAAGCGGCTGAAGAGCCTTGAGGACGAGAACGCCAAGCTCAAACGCCTGTTGGCCGATGCGATGCTGGACAACACTGCGCTCAAGGATTTGCTCTCAAAAAAGTGGTGACGCCCGCCGCCAGGCGTGAGGCCGTCGCCCATTTGCAGAAGACCTTTGAGATGAGCGAACGGCGGGCGTGCCGCACAGTGGGGGCGGAACGGTCCTGTGTGCGCTACCGGTCTATCAGATCGCCGGACGAGCCCCTGCGCACCCGGCTTCGGGAGATGGCCATGGACCGGCGGCGCTTCGGCTATCGGCGGCTGCATGTGCTCTTGAAGGCCGAAGGGCTTGTGGTGAACCGCAAGCGCACCGAACGGCTCTACCGCGAGGAGGGCCTCAAGGTGCGCCGGCGACAGCGTCGGCGGCGGGCCATCGGCACCAGAGCACCGATCCCAGTACCCGCCCACGCCAATGCCCGCTGGTCCGTGGACTTCGTGCATGACCAGTTCACCTGCGGGCGGCGCTTCCGGGTGCTGACCATTGTCGATGACGTGACCAAGGAGTGCCTCGGCGCCATTCCGGATGTCTCGATCTCGGGACGCAGGGTGATCCGGGAGCTTGACGCCATCATCACCCGGCGAGGAGCGCCGCTTATGATGGTCTCGGACAATGGCACCGAGTTCACCTCGAATGCGGTCTTGGGCTGGGCGCAGGAACGGTGTCTCGACTGGCATTACATCGCACCCGGCAAGCCAACCCAGAACGCCTTCTGCGAGGCGTTCAATGCACGGATCCGGGATGAATGCCTGAACGAAGAGGCCTGCCGGGATCTCGGCCACGTCCGCGTGGTCATCGGCGATTGGGTAGAGGACTACAACACCGTGCGGCCTCACTCGGCCATCGGATACCTAACACCGGCGGCCTATGCCGCCGCGTTGAATGTGCAAGGCCCGGATGAGACTGCGCCGCTGCGCGGCTCCGTCTCACCGGCCCTTGCACAAACCGCCCATGTGGGCAAACTCAACCAATCGACTCCAGCCGCATCTGGATGAAACTCGGGGGGCAGAGCACCCGGGGCATAGCTGTGGCGGCGGAATGACGGCCTGTCACGCAGCTGTAATATTTTCCGCGTGATTGCTATGTGATTGCTGGCTGTCTCGGACGAGAAAATTGAGAAGCGCAATCCATTGATTTTGCTGGCGGACCCGACAGGATTCGAACCTGTGACCTCTGCCTTCGGAGGGCAGCGCTCTATCCAGCTGAGCTACGGGTCCTTGGCGCAAAGAGGGAGGCGTGGCGCCTTGGTTGCGCGAAACCGGACCATAGACGATGTCACGTGGGGGGCAAAGGGGAAATCGGCCCCTGGCCCCGTGAGCGCGGGTCACCGCCAAGCAGTGGCCAGCCCTGCCCGGCGCCATGGGCCTCACGCCGCGTCGGTCTTGGCGGATGCCTCGGCGGCTTCGGCCGCGGCGCTGCCCGTGAGCTGGAGGAAAATGTCCTCAAGGTCCGATTCTTCGGTGGAAAGGTCTCGGATCACCACATTGGCCGACTGCACAAGCGCGATGATGTCGGACATGGTCTCCCGGCTGCGGTTGTAAGAGAGCATGAGCCGGCCGTCGGGCCGCAGCTGCACTTTGGGGCCGCCTTCTGGCAGGTGGCCGGGGGTCAGGGGGTCCGGCAGCACGCTCAAAGGCTGCTCCGGTTCCACAATCACCGCCTTCTCGTCGACACGGGCCAGAAGATCCGGCGTCGGCTCACAGCAGACAAGCTGGCCCTGGTCGATAATGGCGATGGTGTCGCAGAGTTCCTCGGCCTCTTCCAGATAGTGGGTCGTAAGCACGATGGTCGTGCCCATGGCGTGCAGCTCCCGCACATAACCCCAAAGCTGGCGCCGCAATTCGATGTCCACCCCCGCCGTCGGCTCATCAAGCACCAGGACCGGAGGATTGTGCACAAGCGCCTTGGCCACAAGGAGGCGCCGGCGCATACCACCGGACAAGGTCCGGGCGTAAGCGTCCTTTTTGTCAGCAAGCCCCAAGGCCTCCAGAATTTCCACACAGCGGCGCTCGGAGCGCGGCACCCCGTAAAGGCCGGACTGGATTTCGAGGGCTTCAAGGGGCGTGAAAAACGGGTCGATATGGAGTTCCTGGGGCACAACGCCAATGGCCGCCCTGGCCTGGCGCGGCGCCTTGTCGATATCCGTGCCCCAGACGGACATGCGCCCGGCGGTCTTCAGCACCATGCCGGCCATGATGTTGATAAAGGTCGATTTGCCCGCCCCATTGGGCCCGAGCAGTCCGAAAATCGAGCCCCGCGGTACATCAAGCGAGACATTTTTCAGGGCCAGTTTCTCCGGCTGACCGCCTTGCGCCTTGTAAATCTTGCGCAAATCCCGCGCCTCAATGGCATTAACGGGGCCCTCTTCGGTGGCAGACGGGCGGACAGGCTCGGTCATGGGCGCGGATCCTTGGCATAACGCTGGCTCTGGGCTGTCATGGGCCCTTTACGGCACTGCGCGAGACAGGGCCCGGCAACACCGACATACTGACCCCCAACTTATGCGGAGCGATTGGCCACGCCAACCCGCTCGCCATCCACCCTCCCCTCTTCGCGCAGGCCCCTCTTGGAGCCGGACGCGAGGTCCCGGAAAGCCCAGTCAAAGACAAGCGCCATGCCGTCAGCCTCCAAACCCCAAAAAACCGCCGCCCCTGCTGCCGATCTTGGCCCAGACTCCCATCTTTACCTGGTGGACGGGTCGGCCTTCATCTTTCGCGCCTTTCATGCCTTGCCGCCCCTCACCCGCAAAAGCGACGGCATGCCGGTGGGCGCGGTTTCAGGCTTTTGCAACATGCTCTTCAAGCTTTTGGAGGACACCAAGGGCGAGGACGCGCCGAGCCATTTCGCGGTCATCTTCGATCATTCCTCCTACAGCTTCCGGAATGATATCTACCCGGATTATAAGGCGAACCGGGACGAACCGCCGGAGGACCTGCGGCCCCAATTTGCCCTGGTACGCGATGCAACCCGGGCCTTCAATGTGGCTTGTGTGGAGCAGGAAGGCTATGAGGCGGATGACCTGATTGCGACCTATGCGGAACAGGCGGCAGCATTGGGCGCCCGGGTCACCATTGTCTCCTCCGACAAGGATCTCATGCAGCTCGTCACGGACACGGTGGTCATGTATGACCCGATGAAATCCAAGGTTCTGGGCCCTGAGGCCGTGGTCGAAAAATTTGGTGTGGGTCCGGACAAAGTGGTGGAGGTCCAGGCGCTTGCCGGGGATTCGGTGGACAATATTCCCGGCGTGCCGGGTATCGGGCCCAAGACGGCCGCCGAACTGATCCAGACCTACGGGGATCTTGAGACTCTGCTTGGTAAGGCAGAAGAAATCAAACAGCCCAAACGCCGCCAGAACCTCATTGAATTTGCCGAACAGGCACGCATCAGCCGGCGCCTTGTGGTGCTGGAACGGGCCGTGCCGGTCAAGGAACCGGTGGACAGTTTCCTGGTGGAAGATCCGAAGGCCCCCGATCTGATCGGCTTTTTGAAAGGTATGGAATTCACCACCCTGACCCGGCGCATTGCCGAAACCCTGGGCGTGGATGATCTCAATGCCATCGAGGCCGTGGCCCCGGCCTCCGAAAATGCCGGGAACGCAGCCAAGAAAGCCCCGGCCAAAAAGGCGCACAAGAAGGACAAACCCGAACAGGCGGTGCCCGGCGCCGTCATGGACCGGGCCGGCGTCGAAGGCGCGATCAATCCGTCCACCTACAAGACCATCACGCAACGGGAGGAGCTTGAGGACTGGGTCGCCCGGGCCATCGAGGCTGGCCAGGTGAGCGTGGACACGGAAACCACATCCCTTGATGCGATGCGCGCCCGGCTCGTCGGTGTCGCGCTGGCGCTCGGATCTGGAGAGGCCTGTTATGTTCCGCTCACCCACGGACACAGCGAAGAACTGGCCCTGGAGGAAGCGCCGGACCAGATGCCCCTTGAGGATGCGCTTGCGATCCTGAAGCCCCTGCTGGAGGATCCGGCGGTTCTGAAGATCGGGCAAAACCTGAAATATGATATCCTGGTCCTGAAGAAATATGACATCGGCCTCACCCCCTTCGACGACACCATGCTGCTTTCCTATGCCGCCGACGCGGGCAATCATGGCCATGGCATGGATGAGCTGTCGGAGAAATATCTCGGCCACACGCCCATCCCCTTCAAGGAGATTGCCGGGTCGGGCAAGTCCATGAAGACCTTCGACCAGATCCCCATCGATCAGGCGACCGCCTATGCGGCAGAGGATGCGGATGTCACCGGACGGTTGCACCGCCTGCTGAAGGCCCGGGTCGCCACCCAAAGGGTGCATACGGTTTATGAAACTCTGGAACGGCCGCTCGTGCCTGTGCTTGTGGACATGGAACACGCCGGCATCAAGGTGGACCGGACCATTCTGCAGCGCATGAGCCAGACCTTCGCGGGCCGCATGGAGGAATTGGAGGCCAAGGCCCATGAACAGGCAGGCGAGACCTTCAATCTGGGTTCGCCCAAACAGCTTGGCGAGATCCTGTTCGACAAGATGGGCATCGCGGGCGGCAAGAAGACCAAGACCGGCGCCCATGCAACGGGTGCGGATATTCTGGAGCAGTTGGCCGCGGAAGGCCATGATCTGCCGGCCACGGTCCTGGACTGGCGCCAGATGTCAAAACTCAAAAGCACCTATACGGATGCTCTGCCCGACTTCATCAATCCGGACACGGGGCGGATTCACACCTCTTACTCTCTGGCCGCGACCACAACGGGCCGGCTGTCGTCCAGCGACCCGAATCTTCAGAACATTCCCATCCGGACCAAAGAGGGCCGGGAGATCCGCACGGCCTTTGTTGCGGAACCGGGCCATGTGCTGATCAGCGCGGACTACTCCCAGATCGAGCTTCGGGTGCTTGCCCATATTGCCGACATCGCGGCCCTCAAACAGGCCTTTGCCGACGGGCTCGACATCCACGCCATGACCGCCTCGGAGATGTTCAATGTGCCCATCGAAGGCATGGACCCTATGGTGCGCCGGCGGGCCAAGGCCATCAATTTCGGCATCATTTACGGCATTTCAGCCTTCGGCCTTTCCAACCAATTGCGCATCCCCCGGGGTGAGGCCCAGTCCTATATCGATGCCTATTTCGAGCGCTTCCCGGGGATCAAGGATTATATGGACCGAACCAAGACCTTCTGCCGGGAGCATCTTTACGTGACGACCCTGTTCGGCCGGCGGTGTCATATGCCGGACATCAAATCCAAACAGCCGGCCCGGCGCAGTTTCATCGAGCGCGCCGCCATCAATGCCCCCATCCAGGGCACGGCCGCGGATATCATCCGCCGGGCAATGATCCGTATACCGTCAGCGCTTGCGAAAGCGGGTTTGTCGGCACGTATGCTGCTTCAGGTTCACGACGAATTGATTTTCGAGGCCCCGAATTCAGAAGCCGCTGCAACCTGCGCCCTGGTAACCGACATCATGGAGGGCGCCGCGCTGCCCGCGGTCGATTTTGCCGTGCCGTTGAAGGTGGAGGCCAATACGGGCCAAAGCTGGGATGAGGCACACTGATCGCCCTGCCTTACAATTGAGAAAATCGATTTGTAAGGCTGGATAAAATCGGTTGGATCGATGGCGTGAGGCGCAGTATTCTCTAACCTGTGGCGTCGATTAAAGAATTCCCCAGCACGACCACTCCAGGAGGACAGACGATGAGCGCCGAGAGCAAGTGCCCAGTCACAAGCCGGGTCCATGTGACCAACCGGGACTGGTGGCCGAACCAGTTGAATCTGAAGATCCTTCACCAGAACACCGCGGCGTCCGACCCCATGGGCGAGGCCTTTAACTACACCGAAGAATTCAAGACTTTGGATCTAGCTGCCGTCGAGCGCGATCTCCATGCGCTGATGACGGACAGCCAGGAGTGGTGGCCTGCGGATTATGGCCATTATGGCCCCTTCTTTATTCGGATGACCT
>CAYUYV010000205.1:0-1379 GCA_964449455.1 uncultured Alphaproteobacteria bacterium
GGGGAACGGAGCCGCTTTGATGCTCCGTTCCCTGAGTGTATCCGGCGGTCACTGCCCCTCGGTGTCGCGGATGAAGCTGATCAGTGTCTCGACCAATTCTTCCGGTTGATCTTCCTGGACGAAATGACCGGCATTGCGAATTGTGCGGTGAGGCTGACCTTGCGCGCCGGGGACGCTCTCCTGCCAGATCTTGTCCCCGCCTGCCGTTACAGGGTCGCCGTCGCTGAAGGCTGTCAGCAGGGGCTTGTCCCATTTGGCGAACACCGTCTGCATGATCTGTGCGTTCTGGCGCAATTGTGAGGGCACCAGATAGGGGAAGATGCGCGGGCCTGACTGATAGGTTTCGTCGGGGAAGGGCGCGGCATAGGCAGCCTGTTCTTCCGCAGACAGATCACGCTGAGTCGACCCTTGGAAGAGCCCGGCATAATCGAACGCATCAACAGTCTTGGCCCACGCCACCCACCGGGTGAAGCGGAAATCCTCGCCATCTTCGGCAACCGTCTCCGGCGTTCCCTCGCGCCAAACGGCGAAGCGGAACAGCGGGTAGCCGATCCAGCCCCGAAGGCCATCGGCGGCGGGCAATCCTGTATTTGAAAGGACGATCCGGGCAAAGCGATCCGGCTCAGCGGCCACGACCCGCAGGCCAATCAGTCCGCCCCAGTCCTGGCCGAAAAAGGTTGCACCTTGCAGATCCAACCGGCGCACCAGATCCGCCATGACATCGATATGCATCTGGTAGCTGTGGTCCGATTGGCGGATCGGTTTGTCGGATTTGCCGAAACCTACCAGGTCCGGCGCGATGACGCGAAATCCGGCGGCCGTCAGGGGCGGGATCATGTGCCGATAGAGGTAACTCCAGGATGGTTGCCCGTGCAGCAGCAGGATCGGCGCTCCGTCCCGCGGCCCTTCATCCACGTAATGCACCCGGTAGCCCCGCACATCCGCATAATGGGGCGCAAACGGATAATCGGGCAGGTCCACGAAGCGCTCCTCGGGCGTGCGCAGGACCTCACCCGGCTGCCAGGCCGTTGGCGCTTGGAGCGCTAAGACGGCCAAAACCGCTGCAATCACAAGGATGATGAGAAGTCCAAGAATAAGACGCAGCATTGTCGCCCCTCCTTTTTCTATTCGGTATGGCGGGTGCGCGCGATCCGCTCGAAATCCTCCAGCCTTTTTTCGGTCGGGTCTCCAACGGGCGCTTGGTGGATCACGGCACAGGCCCTAACATCGGGCTGGGAGCATATAGAGATTGGCTAGGTGAGAACAGGACGAGCGGGAGGTATCTTCATGACCCAGGGGAAAACAGGGATCTCGGAGCGCCTGTCGGTGGCCTTAGCCGCCTGCTTTACGGTGGCCGCCTGTTTTACGGTGGTCGCCTG
>CAYUYV010000205.1:1479-6179 GCA_964449455.1 uncultured Alphaproteobacteria bacterium
CAGTCCGTCCCAGGCGGATCAGGGTGCCGCCTCTGAGCGCGTGCCCCTGGCCGAACTCGCCGAACGGTTCGAACCGCGCCACATCTTCGATCTCGAATGGGCCAGTGATCCCCGGATCGCCCCCGATGGCCAAAGCGTCATTTATGTCCGCAATGGCATGGACATTATGAAAGATCGGCGGCGGGGCAGCCTCTGGCATTTGGGGATCACGACGGGCCAGCACCGGCCGGTGGTCAATGACGGTGGCAGCTACAGCCAGCCCCGCTGGTCGCCGGAAGGCGCGCGGATCGCCTATATCGCGTCAAAGGACAGTACGCCGCAGATCCATGTGCGTTGGATGGATACCGGGCAGACCGCAAAGGTCGCCGATCTGACCAACGCGCCGCGCAATCTCGCCTGGTCGCCGGACGGCGCGTATCTCGCGTTCACGGCGCGTGTTCCGACCAAGACCGTCCCCATGGCCAAGATGCCAAGCCCGCCGAGAGGGGCCGAATGGGCCAAGCCGCCAGTGGTGATCGATACGGTCGATTATCGCTTTGACGGGTCGGGCTTCGTGCCGGAAGGCTATACCCATATTTTCGTGGTTCCGGCTGCTGGCGGCACGCCGCGTCAGGTGACCAAGGGGAACTTCAATGTCGCCGGCGCGCCCGCCTGGCTGCCAGGCAGCGACGGTCTCATCTTCTCGTCCAACCGCAACGCGGACTGGGAATATGATCCGCTGAACACGGATCTTCACGAGATCAATCTTGCCGAGGGAACCCTTAAGACGCTCACGACCCGCAAGGGACCAGATGGGAGCCCCGCCGTTTCTTTGGACGGACGCTTCGTCGCCTACACGGGTTTTGACGACAAGGGCAAGGGCTTTCACACAGCCAAGATCCACCTCCTCGACCGCCGGACCGGTTCGATCCGCGTTCTTGCGGAAAATCTGGACCGTTCGGCGCGGGCGCTCCAATGGGCGCCGGACAATCGCGGTGTTTACTTCCTGTTCGATGATGAGGGCGTCACCAAGCTTGCCATCACGGATGGTGCCGACAGCTGGGCCGTCCTTGCCGACCATATTGGCGGAACGAGCATTGGCCGGCCCTATTCCAGCGGCAGCTTCACGGTAGCCCTTGGCGGTACCATCGCCACCGTGGCAACGGATGGTCAGTATCCAGCCGATGTTGAGGTGATTTTTGGCGGCTATGGGGATGCCACACTCGTTCGGCTCACGGATTTGAACGACGACGTTTTGCCCCTTTTTGACCTCTCCGAGGCACAGGACCTGCGGTTCAAGTCCAGCTATGACGGTCGGGATATCCAGGGCTGGTTTTTGACACCGCCCAACTTCAGTCCTGACCGGGACTATCCCTTGATCCTGGAGATCCATGGCGGGCCGTTTGCCAATTACGGCCCCCGCTTTTCCGCGGAGGGTCAGCTCTATGCTGCCGCGGGGTATGTGGTGCTGTTCGTCAATCCGCGCGGCAGCACGAGCTATGGCGAGGAATTCGCTAATCTGATCCACCACAATTATCCGTCACAGGACTATGATGATCTGATATCCGGCGTCGACGCCCTGATCGAGCGCGGCTTTATCGACAAGGACCGACTGTTCGTGACAGGGGGCAGCGGTGGCGGTGTGCTGACGGCCTGGATTGTCGGCAAGACGGACCGGTTCAAGGCCGCCGTTGTGGCAAAGCCGGTGATCAATTGGCAAAGCTTCAGCCTCACCGCCGACCGGTATCCGTTCTTTACCAAATACTGGTTCCCAGCCATGCCCTGGGAGGATCCCGAAGGCTATTGGAAGCGCTCACCCTTGTCGCTTGTCGGCAATGTCAGCACACCCACCATGTTGCTGACCGGCGAGGTCGACTACCGCACCCCCATGTCGGAGACGGAGCAGTATTACCAGGCCCTGAAGCTGCGCAAGGTGGATACGGCCATGGTGCGCATTCCCGGTGCGTCCCACCTCATTGCCCGGCGACCGAGCCAGCTCATCGCGAAAGTGGCCCATGTGCTCGCCTGGTTCGACCGGTACGATGCGGTGAAGCATAAATCCGAGAGCGGACAGTAATTCATCCCGGGCTGTGTCGCAGTGCCCCGTGGATAAGACATAGGATCTTCCGATGTCAGATACATTTGGTCTGCCCATGGCGCCGGGTGGCCCGCTGCAGCCGGTGAGGGAGTGGTTCCGCCTTGGCGCCGTGGCGCCGCAGGATCTGAAGGAAGCCCGCCTCCAGGTGCATTATGCCGTGCAATGGCTCGCCCGTGTGGCGCGCGCCGCCCTGCCGGCACGCCGGGACGACAGCCATACCAGCCTGACCTGGGACGCCCAGGCCGGCGGCCTCGTGACCCAGCCCCTTTTGGTGGACGGGGGGCCTGTGCGCCTTGCCCTGTCCTTCTCCGCCCGCGGCATTGGCATTCTCGGGCCAAACGGAGCGGAGGGCCTCATTCCCCTCGACGCCGTGACGGAATGGGAAGTGCGGGATTTTCTGGCCGCGCGAGCCGCCCGCTTTGAAATCGATCCGTCCTCTCTCGTTGCCCCACTACCTTACAACATGCCGCACCATCCGTTGGCGGAAGGTGCCTGCTATGGCTTTGGTATTCATGCGGAGGCGGTACGGGAGCTGGGCCGATGGTTCGAGAACGGATTTGACGCACTGGACAACATTGCCGGGCGCTTTGCCATGCGGTCTGTCAGTCCCATCCGCATCCGGGCCTGGCCCCATCATTTCGACATTGGCATGCTGATCACTCCAAGCGGGCCATCTCAGGGCCTGTTTCAAGGCGCGAACCAGAGCGCCAACCCATCCGTGGTCGGGGTCGGCATGTCGCCGGGCGATGAGGTGTTCCGCGAGCCTTATTTCTACGTGACACCGCACCCGCAGCCCGTTTACGGCGCGCATCTCCCGCCTGTGCCCAGCCCCGCTGGCTGGCACCATGGGCGGAGCTTTGTCGGCGTGGTGCTGCGTGGCGGCGATATCGTCCGCTCACCCCATCCAAGGGGGCTTGTGGACAGTGTGCTTGAGCCGGCCGTAGAAGGCTCCATGGCGCTGCTGCGATCCTGATCCCAGCGCCGCGATGCGTCCTGCCCATGGCTTCGCCTTTGGCTTGCATGCTGCCAGGTTCGACCCTAAAAACGTGAGGGGCCGGTTCGGCCGACCGTGAAGAGGGGATAGGCAGATGATGAAGTCGATTGTCGTGGTCGTGCTGGTGGCAGGGCTTTCAGGCGGTTGCGCCAGCATCGTGAAGGGCAGCAGCCGCCCGGTACAAATCAGTCTGGAGGGGCCTGACCAGGCCCTGTGTTCCGTCAGCAATCGGAAGGTTGATCTCAAGGTTCAGGCGCCTGCGGTGGTGTCGGTCAAACCCCGCGGGCCCTTGACCGTTCGCTGCACCGCCGCCGGTTATGCCGACGGCACGGCCGTGGTGAACCGGGACTTTGCCTATTGGACCCTTGGCAATCTGTTTCTGGGCGGGGTGATCGGCCTTGCTGTGGATGGGGCGACTGGCGCCATTGCGGTGTACAAGGATGGCGCCGTGGTCCGGATGCAGCAAAGTATCTGATCTGCTGGAGGTTTATCCTTAGGCAGAATGAGTGCAAGGGCGCTCCGGCCATCATTTCGGCGCGGCGATGGCCATCCGGGCAAATCATCCTGACGCAGCGGCACATAAAAAAACCGGGAGCGGCGGATGGCCGTCCCGGCTATTGATGCGTCATACGGGCTGGCAGTCAGGGCAGCTTAGCGCTGACCCTTGAGGATACGGCGCTTTGCGCGCTCGTAATCGCGTTCGGAAATGGCGCCGGCTTCATATGCCTTTTTCAGATCGAGCAATTCCTCACCCATGGTGCTCTGGGTGTTCACGACCTGGGAGTCGCTGCCGCCACAGGCCATCAACAGGGTCGCCAGACCCAGCACCGCAAATCGCTTCATTTCGATACTCCTTGGCAGACCGCCGGCCTAGCCGGCTCGGGACACGGAATAGGCGTGGAGTGCGCAGGCTACGTCCACCGCCTTAAATTGCCGTGACACTATGGCCAAACGCAGCGCGGGCGTCCACAGCGCCCACGCCGCATCTCTGACATTTTGTTCACGATTTTGCCGAGTCGGCCGGCTCCTCCACGGGCTGGTAGATTTGGCTGCCGAGAGCCCTGAATTCCCGGGATTTTTCCTTAAGACCCTGTTCGATCTCCGTGACGGCGTTCTGGCCGCGCGCCGCATCGGCAACCTCCTGGCTGATCCGCATGGAGCAGAATTTCGGCCCGCACATGGAACAGAAATGGGCGACCTTCGCGCCCTCGGCCGGCAGGGTCTGGTCATGGAACGCCTCGGCCGTTTCCGGATCAAGGGCCAGATTGAACTGGTCGCGCCAACGGAACTCAAAGCGGGCCTTGGAGAGGGCGTCATCACGGATCTGTGCGGCCGGGTGGCCCTTCGCGAGGTCGGCCGCATGGGCCGCGATCTTGTACGCCACCATCCCCTGCTTCACGTCATCGCGGTTGGGCAGACCAAGATGCTCCTTGGGCGTCACATAGCAGAGCATGGCCGTGCCAAACCAGCCGATCATTGCAGCACCGATGGCCGAAGTGATGTGGTCATAGCCTGGTGCGATGTCGGTCGTGAGCGGGCCGAGGGCGTAGAACGGGGCTTCGTCACATTCTTTAAGCTGCTTGTCCATGTTCTCCTTGATCTTGTGCATGGGCACATGGCCCGGCCCTT
>CAYUYV010000206.1:0-6175 GCA_964449455.1 uncultured Alphaproteobacteria bacterium
ATGAACAACGCTGGCTCGCTCGGCTCGCGATTGATCGTCATCCTGAACGATAACGACATGTCGATCTCACCGCCGGTGGGGGCCATGAGCGCGTATCTTGCGCGCCTGCTTTCCAGCGGCACCTATCAGAACATCCGCTCCTTAGGCAAAAATCTCGCGGAACGGCTGCCCAAGCGCCTTGAAGAAACGGCGCGGCGGGCTGAGGAATATGCCCGGGGCATCGTGACCGGCGGAACGATGTTCGAAGAGCTGGGCTTTTACTATGTGGGCCCGATTGATGGCCACAATCTCGACCACCTCGTTCCCATCCTGAAGAATGTGCGGGACAAGGGTGCCGGCCCAGTGCTCATCCATGTCGTGACCCAGAAGGGCAAGGGCTATCCGCCGGCGGAAAGCTCTGCCGACAAATATCACGGTGTGGCCAAGTTTGATGTGGCGACCGGCGAGCAGCACAAGCCCAAGCCGAATGCACCCGGTTATCCGAAAGTGTTCGCCGAGACACTGGCCAAGCATGCGGATCGGGACGAGCGGATTGTGGCCGTCACTCCGGCCATGACCGCCGGCAGTGGCCTCGACAAATTCATCAAGCTGCATCCAAGTAAATGCTTTGACGTGGGCATTGCCGAACAGCACTGCGTGACCTTCGCGGCTGGTCTGGCTTGTGAAGGCTATCGGCCCTTCGCGGCGATCTACTCCACCTTCCTGCAGCGGGGCTATGACCAGGTTGTCCATGATGTGGCGATCCAGCGCCTGCCGGTCCGTTTCGCCATCGACCGCGCCGGCCTTGTGGGTGCGGACGGTCCAACCCATGCGGGCTCCTTCGATATTGGCTTCATGGCCGCCCTGCCGGGCATGGTGGTCATGGCGTCTGCGGACGAAGTCGAGTTCATGCATATGATCGCCACAGCGGTTGAGATCGACGACCGCCCGTGTGCCTTCCGGTATCCGCGGGGCGAAGGCATTGGCCTTGAAATGCCGGAACTCGGCACGCCGCTCGAAATCGGCAAGGCCCGAATGATCCAGGAAGGCAATGCGGTTGCCATTTTGAGCTATGGCACGCGTCTCGTGGAAGCAAAGAAGGCCGCTGAGGATCTCGCCACCCAGCATGGCATCACGCCCACCATTGTCGATGCCCGTTTCTGCAAGCCGCTCGACACGACGCTTATTCGCCAGCTTGCGGCCGAGCATGAGTTGCTGATCACCGTTGAAGAAGGGGCCATTGGTGGCTTTGGCAGCCATGTGATCGACTTCCTGGCCCATGACGGTCTTTTGGACCGTGGGCTGAAGGTCCGTACCATGACCCTGCCTGATATTTTCATCGACCAGGACAAGCCCCAGGCCATGTATGATGTGGCTGGCCTCAATGCCTCACACATTGTGGACATGGTGCTGAAGACTCTCGCCGCGTCCGGTCATGACATCGCCTCCCAGCGCGCCTGACGCACTGGGAGGCGCACAAGAGCCCGCACCGCCAGGCACGGCGATGCGGGCCGACCAATGGCTTGTGGCCCATGGGCTGATCCCCAGCCGGGCCCGGGCCCAGGCGGAAATCAAGGCCGGGCGCGTTCTGCTTGACGGCACGCCCGTGCGCCGCGCCAGCCAGACCATTCCCACCGACGCCAGCCTGACATGGGACGATCCGGCGCTGCCCTATGTGTCTCGGGGCGGTTTGAAGCTCGCCCATGGTCTTGAGGCTTTCGGCCTCGACCCTGCAGGCCTGGTGGCTCTTGATCTGGGCGCCTCCACGGGGGGCTTCACCGATGTGCTCCTGCAACGGGGCGCCGCGCGGGTGCATGCGGTGGATGTGGGCCATGGCCAGCTTGATGGGAAACTGCGTGCAGACCCCCGGGTGATCGTCCATGAACGGATCAATGCCCGGGACCTGACGGGTGATCATCTGGGCGGTCCGGTCCAGGCGATTGTCTGTGATGTGAGTTTCATATCGCTCACCCTGGCCCTGCCTCCCGCCCTGTCCCTCGCCGCGCCGGGTGCTTGGCTTGTGGCGCTCATCAAGCCCCAATTCGAAGTGGGCCGCGCCCATGTGGGCAAGGGCGGCGTTGTGCGTGATTTGGCGCAGCGGGACGCGGCCCGGGAGCGCCTGGCGGCCTGGCTCGCCGAACAGCCCGCTTGGTCCCTCCTGGGCACGACGGAAAGTCCTATCCCCGGCCCCCATGGCAATGTGGAATATCTGATGGCCGGCCGCCGCGCCTGATATGCATTTTGGTCCGTGCCGGGTGCGCCTTGACGTTCCCTCACATGCCGGCGTCTCCAATTGCTGCGAGGACGGCATCAAGGGCCTGCGTTGTCAGGGCGGGCTCATTGATCGGCAGGCGGTGGCGCCCTGTCTCGGCGATATGGACGTGCACGAATTGGGCGTTGGTCATCCGCTCACGCATGAAGGTCACATTCTCCACCGGAACGAGCTGATCGTCCTTGGTGTGAATGATGGCCACGGGCATGGCGACACTGGCCAGGGATGGCGCCATGGCTTCAAGCTTCGGGCGATGGTTCAGGATTTCCCGATTCGAATTGCGCCAGCGGCGCTTGATGAAGGGGCGAAAGATCCACCAGGACGCGAGTTCATTATACCAACGATAGGGTTCAAGATCCGGATCAAGATTGGACGAGGCCAGCACCAGGCCACCCACCCGGTCCGGATGGTCGATTGCCGTGCGCAAGGCGACGGGTCCGCCCATGGAATACCCGACCAGCACAACGGGGCGCCCGTCATCCGTGTCCAAGAGGGGGGCGAGCGCCGCAGACTGATCCTTCAGGTCAGGGCGAGACAGGCGCGGGCGGGAGAACCCATAGCCGGGACGATCAACTGCAATGTAGTCCTGGCCCTGCGCCACCCTGGCCAGTTGAGCCTCCCAAATCCCTGAATCCCCCGGCGAGCCATGGATGAAAATCACCCGCCGCCCGCCCGGCGTTCCGGCCTGCACATAACTCAAGGTGCCGTCAGGATGGTCCCCATCCCCCATCAGCGGCATTTCGGCGCGCTGGAAGCGGCCTTGCGCCCAGTCCACCGTCATGGCGTCGCTGGTCATGGGCACTTTAAGGTATTCACCGGCTCCGCACCCCATAAGCGCGAAAAACAGGACAAAACAGAAAAGGGGGCGGGTCATCGCCAAACTCCGCAATTTCACCGCATAATGTGCCATAGGATAGCAGCATCTATCATATGTCGGACCGGTTAGATGTGCCGGTTCGCTGGCCCATCGCCCGCCCCAGTCCGATTTCACAAACGGCCCCATGATGAACACGCCCGCTGATCTTACAACCAACGGTGCGCACCATCCTGATGCGGATGAGCGCCTGCCCGCCTGGGCCCGCATGGTAGGGCGCGAGAATGTCGCGCTGCGCAAGGGGACCTTGCGCCGGAGTGTCGTTTTCAATGCCATGTCGGCGGCCGCGCAGATCTGCTCATCCTTTCTGGGCACGGTGTTGCTTGCACGCATGCTCGCGCCGTCGGATTTCGCGGCCTATGGCATCATCTCGCCGATTGTCGTGACACTGATGGTTTTTGCCGATGCGGGCACCGCCTATATCACGCTGCGCTCGCCCTCGTTGCAGCATCGGACCCTCAGTGAGCTGTTCAGCGCTGCCTTGATGGCCTCAATGGCCTGCCTGCCGCTTGCCATGGGTGCGATCGCGCTCGCCGTGTGGGTGGCGGGCCGACCCGATGCCCTGGTTCCCGGTCTGATCCTGGCCCTGTCCATTCTCACGACGGGTCTTGCGGCACAGCACAGCGCCATGGCAACCCGTGGCTTTCGCAATGATCTGCGCGTCCTTGTCACCTTCGTGTCGGCGGTAGGGGCGCTTTGCATCGCGTTGACGCTTGCGGCTCTCGGGGCCGGCCTTTATGCGCTGGTCGGGCTGTTCTTCTCGCGCACCTTAATCAGCATGGTGATGTACCATGTGCTTGTGCGCTGGCGGCCGGATTTCCGGCCCCCCCGCCAGGAGACGATCGGGGACCTGCGCCGGCTTGGCCTGTTTGAGCTCACGTCCCGAAGCGTGATGACCTTGTCCATGGAGAGCGACAAACTGCTCGCCGGCTTGCTGCTCGCGCCAACCCCCGCGGGCCTTTATGTGCTCTCCCACATGCTGATCGTGACCGGTGCGCGATATCTTATGCAGCCCATCTTGAACCTGCTTGTTCCCTATTTCACGGAAGTGCGGTCCGCGGATCACTATGGCGCCCATGTTCTGGGCACGTTCCGGCTGTTTACCGTGGCCATGGCGCCGGGCGCGCTCTGGCTGGCCCTGTCGGCCGATGATGTGCTGGGACTTGTTCTCGGCCGGGACGACGAGGCGCTCGTCATGGCGGTCTCGATCCTGTGTGCCGGGCTTTCGATTGAGATCATGAGCCGGTGCTCCGGCGCGGTTTTCGGTGCCGCGGACATGCCGAAAAAGACAGTGCAGATCCAAGTGATTGCCATGCTGACCAAGGTCGGCGTGGTTCTCCTGACTGCGATGGTCACTGTATTGCTCGGGGCGGCGCTGACGGTGACCACCTTCGTCCTCGCGGTCGGCGCTGCGATGGTGTTCGCGGGGCTCTTTCGGCTTTACATGGTTGCGACCACCTTCGAGATTCCGTTGGCCCTCGTTGTCCGCCGGCTGATGGTGCCTTATGTGGTGGCGCTTCTCAGTGTGGTGGCCCTTTCCATTGCCGTGTGGACAGCCCTGCCCGGGGCCGGCCCGTGGGACGCCCTGGGCCGTGTTGCTTTGGGCCTTGGCGGGGTCGGTGCCGTGACACTCGCCATGATGCTGGTTTTCGTCCGAGACCATCCCATTGTTCGGGATGTGCTGGGCCCACGGCTCGCCCGGTTGGGACGGCGGGCCGGAGCGGCCTAAAACCACCCCAGGGCCTGAAACCGCCCCAGGGCCTGAAACCGCCCCAGGGCCTGAAACCGCCCAAGAGGAAGCGATGGGGTTCAGGCCACGAGGTCCAGCGTCCCGCCCGGTGCATCGGCCGAGGTCACCTGGGCCAGCGGGTCCGCTGGCTTGCCCGTCTTGACTCCACCGCCGGTCTGTTTGGCGGAATTCTGCTCCATCAGCTCGGCCTGGGCCTGCAATTTGGCCTGGTCCGCTTCGGCGGCCACCTTACGGTCCTGGGATGAGGGTTCGGCCGGGGCAAGGGCGGCCCGTTTGACGATCTCCATCTTGGCGATCGTTGCCTTGGGATCGCCGTCGACCGGGCTTGCATCAATGGAGACGGAGCCGCCAATGGCGTATTTCTTGCCGTCCGGCCCCGTCTGGAAATTATAGGTTGGGCTGCCCGCATAGGGTCCGCCGACCCGGGCATGGGCCTCCTCATGGCGGCGCACTTCCGCGTCCCGATCCTTCAGTTTTTCCACCTGATCCTGTTCTTCCGGGGTCAGTTCGCCCGGGTCCTCGGAGCCTTGTCCGTCTTCCGGCACAGTCTTTGTGGCGGTTTGGGCCTTGCCCGCGTCCTGGTTGGTTTGAGCGGCGAGGAGGGTGGCGCCCTGGATCATGGGACGGTTTTGGAAAGGCGCGGCTGGCTTGCCAGTGCCTGCCGCGGTGCCGGCACCGATGCTTGGGTCCTGCCCAGGCGTTATGGCAGGCGCGCGCGTGGCGCCCACTTGCGCGAACCGTCCCGATGCTGTGCTGGCTATGGCTCCGTCGATCACGCCCACGCACTCCAAACCCAATCAGGGTCAGGATAGCCCTTCCCGGTAAAGGCCGGGTTGCGGCCTCGTCTTGGAAGATTCAGCTGGTCAAACTGCCCAGGAGACGGTCCGCGACCCGGGAGGCATTTTCCGCATGGATACGCGCTTCGCTGAGGGCCGACCGGCTGCATTGGGGAAAGCGGCGCTGGGCTGCGTGGTAGTGTTCATTGAAATTGCGGGTCATATCCGCCATTTGCCGGCGCGAGGGCTGTTCCAGGCGGATCAGCTCCTTCATCCGCTCGCGCCAGAGCACCTGTTCCTCCGGAAAGCACATGGAGCGCAGGTGATGGAGGGCGCCAAGGGCCCGCGACAGGTCAATCAGCATATATTCATGGGTGTTGAGGCCTTCGACCGGCCGTTCCTCGGCGCGCCCGCTCCCAGGGTTAACCGAGGCCAGGAGCAGCGTGCAGAGCAGAATGCTCAGCGTCTTGATCCGTGGTGGGGTCGCCATGCCCTGCTTCTCCTTGCGCCAACACCCCATCAAG
>CAYUYV010000207.1:0-6051 GCA_964449455.1 uncultured Alphaproteobacteria bacterium
GGTGGCTTCGGCGGACACCTCTTCATCCGTGTCTGCATCACCATCATCAGCGCGGGCAACCAGGTCGACACCATCCTCGCCCACGTCAACCACGTCTGAGAATTCAGCATCTTGCGGATCGTGATCGAGGGTGCCGGCGTCTTCGACGGCCGTGGCCAGATCCTCCCGGTCCAGATCTCCCTGGTCCAGATCTCCATGGTCCAGATCTCCCTGGGCCAGATCCCCCACACCCCGCTCCTCACCATCCCCAACGGCTTCACCGTCGATAATGAGCGCATCCTGGGGCGTTTCCGCCGTGCCCTGGGCGGGGGCATGGGTGGCGTGGCTCAGGGCGGCGGCGGCGCTTGTTGCGGCCGCCTGTTCCGGGCTTGGCAGATAGGCCGCGTCCACATCCTTGGTGCGCATGTCGCTCAGGAGGGGGATACGGACGATCTTTTTGAGCATGACCACGGCGCGCATGGCCGGATGGGCGAAGCGATAGAAGGTGCCTTCGCTGGTGTCGAGCTTGCGCAGGATGGACTTCTCGCCCTTGCCGCACAGGGGCAGCAGCGCCGTGTGGATCTCCGATTCCTTCCACTTGCGCCCGACAATCTGCCGGGAGAGCACATGCATCGTCTGGGCAGAGAACAAACCACTCGGCGTGCAGGGTGCGCGCACGGCAAGGTACAGCAGATCGGAATTGCTGTTGCCCTTTTCGTAGCGGCAGGCCTGGTCATACTGATTGCGCAGGCGCGCATCGATCTTGGTCACAGCGTCGTTGACGATATTCGCCAGATCCTCGATCTCGACGACTTCGCTCTTGCGCCGGACTGCGCGGCGCACACTGAGGAATGCCAGCCATTGCAGCACGTTGGGCACGCCCTGGGACAGGCGGGCAATGGCCTGGACCGTATCATTATTGAACTGCACACCGATCTTCTGGGCGCCCTCATGGAGCACTTCCTCGATCTCATGAAGGGCCAGGGGATCGACATAAAGCCCTTCCGCATTGGGCAGGCTGTCGATGTCGTCCTGGAGCAGCTCGCTTGGGCTTTCACCGCGGCCCATGATGAGGAAGGAGAGCCAGCCGCCCTGGTCCGACAAGGCCTTCATGACCTGCACAAGGCGGACTTTCAGCTCACGGTTCGTGATCTGGTCATAATCGTCGATGACCACGATGGCCTGATTGTCCGACAAACGGTCGAGCGCCCGGATCACGCGGGTCACGTCGAGGCTTTCCTCGCCGAGGAACTCGCTCACGAGGTCCATGGCGCTGTCCTGAAGCAGCTCGTTCATGTCCTGGATGCCGAGCGTTTCCCAGAGCATGCGCCCGGCAGGCGTCTCGTCAATCTGATGGAACAGCTCTTCAAACAGGGTGCGGATGAACCGGCCGAAATTCAGGTCTTCTGTCCCCGTGATCCGGGCGACGAGATAACCGGAATCCCGGGCAAATTCCGCGATGACATTGGCAAGGGATGTCTTGCCAAGCCCGGTCTCGCCGCACAGGACCACATGGGCGCATTCTTCTTCGATGGCCTCGATGATTGAGCCGATCAGGGCGCGGCGCCCCATGAATTCCGCGGCCCGGCGCTTGGGTCGTGTGGGCCCAAAGACATCCCGAAAGCCGCGCGGACTTTCCTTGGCCCGCTTGCGCGCTTCCTTGGTGCGCCGCCATAGCCGGGCATTGGCCACATCGGAGAAGTTGCGGGTGTAGACTTCGTCGTCCTCAAGGCTCGGCAGCCGATTGCTGTCCGAGGCGACGGCGACATCGCGGCCTTCGCTCTCGGCGGTCTCATCATCCCGGTCACCGGACTCCTCGCCAGGACGATTGTTGGTGCCGTCCTCGTCCTCGCCGCCCTCGTCCTCGCCGCTCAGGGCTTGCGCGTCGCGCTCATGGGGCTTTGACGGCCGCGTGCCGCGCCGTCCCTTGCCGCCCTTGCGGCGGTCGGACGCAGAGCGATCCCCGTCCTCGCGATCGCCAGCGAAGAACGCATCGGAATCATTGGCGCTTTCCGGTGCGCCTTCTGGCCACTGGTCGCGCTCCAGGCGCGCCCGGTCCCGGACGCTCTCCTGGCTCTCATCGTCCTGAGACTCCTCGCTCCGCCCGGCTGGACTCGCCAGAAACGACGACAGGATCCCGCCGCGTTTGCCCGGACCACGGGCCTTTGAGTCGATCTTGCTCATGGGCGCCACTTAAACTCTTTTCCTGAAGGATCGGCGGCGGTGCCACCTGCTCCCATCCGGCACTGTCCCGAATGGCCAAGGCCATATTCGTCGCCAGAGAGCGGCCGTCCTGTCCCAAGAGGGCGTATCCCAAGTGGGCCAGTCCCAAGTGGGCCAGTCCCAAGTGGGGACAAAACCGGCCGACCCGGCCAGCATACGGACCCGCATCGCCGCGTCGGGGCAGACACTGCCACCCTTCCTTGATCTACGAGGATTGCAACAACATTGTGATCGGTCATTGCGGCCATCCAAGGCCGATACCGGAAATCAGAATTCCCCAATCCCACGCGCCCGAGACCCCTGACAGTATCGTCATTACGCTACCGCGAGTCCTGATGAATCAGAAGGCATGGTGCAAATTGGGACAGGCCTGTCCCGCCCGCGTGCCTTCCGAGGCCCATCAAGGCTCTCTGTCCCCCGTCCCGCAGCAACTTTTGTGCCGCTGAACGGGGACGGACGAGGGCAATCGTGGGTCAGGCCGCGGTGAGGCGCGGGGACCCGGAGGCCGCCAGCACATCCTGATAGTGCCGTTCAGCCTCGTCTCCAATGCGGTCCCAATGGTGAACATCGCTCACATGGGCCTGGGCCTTGTGTCCCTTGGCCCAGAGGGCCGGCCGATCCCGGAATGCCTCACCAAGAGCCTTGGCGATCTCGCCAACCGTCCCGGCCCGCCCCATGGGTTTGACGAGATGACCGGCAAAGTCGGGGACAAGTTCCTGGGTGGCGCCGTGGTCGAGACACAACACGGGCAAGCCAGCGAACATGGCTTCCAGAATGCCAACCGGCGGACCATCGCGCAGGGTCGGCAGCGCAAAGAGATCGCAGGCCGTCATCGTCATATAGAGATCGTCGCGCGTGGGCAGGAAGCCGAGGAAATCCACATGGCTCGCAATACCCAGGCGCTCCACAATGGCCTCCAGATGGTCCTGATAGGCGCCTTTGCCGGTTATGAGGAGGCGGGCCCCCGTCGCCTCGGCCTCCCGAACCTCCCGCAGAAAACGGGCAAAAGCCTCAATAAGCAGATCGATCCCCTTCCAATGCACCAGTCGCCCGCCGGTCATGACCTGGAAGGGTCGGTCGAGGTCCACCGTCGCGGGACGGGCCGCCGCGGCGGGAATGTCAAAATCGGACACCCCAATGTGAACGATGGGGAAGGCCTTGGAGCGAAACTTCGGCGGCACCACATCAACGCCGTTGCGGGTGTAGATCAGGATCCGGTCCGCCTTGGCCATGGTGCGACGCACGAAAGGATCAAAGCGCTTCAATCCCTCCTGCATCAGCCGCCGGCTGCGCTCAAAGCGCAAGGCATAGGACGGCCACTCCATATCCGCATTGGTGATGCTCCGGGGCAGGACATTCGCGCTGCCGCCCACGGGGCCCCAGATGAAGGGCGCGGGGATGTCCATCAGGCCGCTGGGCGTCCAATCCTGGACATAGGTGACATGCTGAACAAGGTCGAAGCGCTCCGCCTGATGCAGGCGCTTGGCGAGTCCGCGAAGCTTTAGTTGCCATGCATAGTAGTAAGAGACCAGGCTGTAATTGGTCCAGTTGTTCTTGACCCGATCCCATGTGTCATTGACGGTCAGGTAGTGGAATGTCAGCCCTTCCACCGGGCGACGGGCAAGCTCGGCTTCGATTTCTTCGCGGTGCATGTGCTGGGTGACCACATGGACGTCGTGGCCGCGACGGGCGGCCTGGATCGCCCAGTTCCAGCCCACACCCTCCTCCGACCCGCAAGACGGGGCACAGGCAAAAGCGGACATGAGGATCTTCAAGGCACTCGTCTCCCACTTCCCCCAAAACGATCAATGGCCAGATCCTGTTCACCATGGGATCTGTTGATCAGCAGATCATTCGTAGACCCAGCATCCCGCCAGATGCAGGTGTCTCAGACACCGTAAGCGGGCTATAGCAGGGACATTGAGCCCGTGCCAACAAAACTAAATGGGACAAGGCACGGCCCAAACTCCGATAGATCCGCGCCGTCGCCGTCTGAGACACTCGCCCAGATAGCGTTAGTAGCCCGTTTTCGATGGCAAACACACCATCGGGACAGAAATGGGCTTGCGGCCCGCCGCGTGCCATGATCCCAAGAACGTGATCGGCATCGGCATGTCCAGGCGATATGGACCGGGGCCAGGGCGCGCTGTTCATTTCGGCGCACCCTGCGTCCGCAAACCGCACCGGGTTGGACGGGCGGCGCAAGACTCAGGCCAGAACGCGGTCCAATCGGCGCAGGGACGGGAGACATCATGGCATCGACGGCGAGGGGACCGGGGGAACCAGAAGGCGAGGCGCAGATCTCGCCATCACCGTCCGCCCTGCGGGCCAGGCTTATGGGCCTTTATGCGGGACACCAGGAGAAGCTGTGGGCTCTTGGCGACCAGATGATGGTCAGCGGTGTCAATTTCCTGACCATTGCTGCCATTGCCCGCCCCCTCGGTCCTGAAGGCCTCGGGCTTTTTTTCTGGGCCTATGTGGTCTTCCTGTTCTTCAAGGCCGTGCATATCGCGGTGATCGTCTCGCCGATGATGAGCCTGGGGCCGAAACAGGACCCGGAGAATGAGCCCGGCTATTACGGCACCGTCCTTGTCCATCAGGCGATCCTCGCGCTGGTCACAGCCCTTCTCATCCCGCCCGTCCTGGAGCTGCTCTACCGCTTCGATGCCGATATCGACGTGCGCCATCTGGCTCTGCCATTGATCGCGGCCACCTTGGGGGACCAGGTCCAGGACGCGGTTCGCCGCTATCTGTTTACGAAGGGCCGGCCCTTGGCCGCGTTCTTCAATGACGCCATCGCCTATATGGGCCGTCTGGCGCTCCTATTCGGCCTGCCGCTCGCAGCCGGGCTCGTCCTCGACAGTGCACTGACCTTCTGGATCATGGCGGGCTTGTCCTTCACGGCCGCGCTTGTCGGCGTGTTCTGGTTCGACCCCATCAAAATCGACGGACGCAGCGTCACGGCCGTAAGCCGATCCCATTGGGACTTCTCCAAATGGCTGTTCGGCATGAGCGTGCTTCAATTCTGCTCCGGCCATGCGATCGTGATGGTTGCCGGGGGCGTTCTGGGTGCCACAGCCATGGGGGCGATCCGCTCCACCCTGAACATTCTAGCACCGATCCAGGTGATGACACTGGCGCTTCAGAATATTGCGCCCATGAGGGCATCGGTCCTTTACAAGGAACACGGTGCTGGCGCGCTCCTCACCTATCTTGTTCGCCTCAGCGGCATTGGCCTTGCGATCAGCCTGGGGATCGCGCTTGTGGGCTGGCTTTTCGCCGAGGAGATTGTCGGCCTGCTCTATGGTGCGGATTTTGTGCCCTACGCCTATCTGGTGAATTGGTGGGTGATCATCCTCACGGTGCGCTTCCTGCAGTTCCCCCTGGAAGTGGGCCTGCGCGCCATCGAATACACACGCCCGCTCTTCGTGACCGTGACAATCGAGGCGGTGTTCGGCCTCGGCACGGCCTATTTCCTTGCAGCCTGGTTCGGCATTCCCGGCACCATGACCGGGCTGATCGTGGCCCATATCATTCCCGTCACGGTGCTGACGATCCTGCTGCGCCACCGTCTGCGCCCTGAACTGCACCAAAACACCAAAACCGACGCGACACGCCACGGCAGTCTTGCCCGCACCGGTCGCGAACAGTCGGCTGACGAAAGCACGATGTGATGAATCGGGATCACGCGCCGACCATGACTGCGGTCCGGCGCGTGAGCGAAAGAGACGAGAGCCGCTTGAGCCTCACCGGAAGCGGCGCAAGTGGGATGCAACTGTCTCGGCCGAACCACGAGTGTCGTGGATCAGAAGTCCGCATGAGAAGTCCCGGCACGTCCGTCTGCGGACT
>CAYUYV010000208.1:0-2526 GCA_964449455.1 uncultured Alphaproteobacteria bacterium
AGACCCTCGGCGGCCTCCGGCAAAACCGCTTTGTAGGTTTCCGTTTGCCGCAACTCCTCCAGGAGAGATTGGCCCAACTCTGTTGCCTTCAGAATATGCCCGGAAGACCGATCCACGAGGAAACAGGGATCGGGCCAGCAGTCCAGGATTTTTTGCGCTGACGGCATGGGCGGGGGAGACGCCGATGCCTCTTGTTCCGGCACCATCGGCGCTGGATCTGGGGCGCATCTTTGCTTGGCGAAAAGTCGTCTGCCGAGCGCTGCCTTCATCACGATTTACTCCGAGTTTAGATCCTATGGTGGAGTGCCCGTGCTTGAGACGCCGTTAATGCGAGCCTTGGTGTGGCATAGACTGCAGCGACCGGCCTGTCTCACTTGGCGCAAAGCGGGCCGAGCCGGTAGAAATCGGATCAGACAGCGGGTCGATTGCCCCGGCGCGCGTGCCATGGCATACGCCAGCACACGCCAAAGACAGGATCGATGTTGAGAGAAGGTGAGGAGAGATGGCGGGACATTCCCAGTTTAAGAACATCATGTACCGCAAGGGCGCCCAGGATGCGAAGCGCTCCAAGCTGTTCTCCAAGCTGGCCAAGGAAATCACCGTGGCCGCCAAGATGGGCGGGCCGGACCCGGACGGCAATCCGCGCCTGCGCCTTGCGGTCCAAAACGCCCGGGCCAATTCCATGCCCAAGGACAATATCGAGCGGGCCATCAAAAAGTCCCAGGGCAATGACGCGGAGAACTACGAGGAAATCCGTTATGAGGGCTTTGGCCCCGGCGGTATCGGCGTCGTGGTCGAGGCCCTGACGGACAACCGCAATCGCACTGCCGGCGATGTGCGCACAGCCTTTTCCAAGAATGGCGGCAACCTCGGTGAAACGGGCAGCGTCGTGTTCATGTTCGACCATGTGGGCAGCATCACCTACACCCCCGAGGCCGGTGACGCGGACGCCATGTTGGAACTGGCCATCGAGGTGGGCGCGGATGAATGTGTCACCTCCGAAGACGGCCACGAATTTTTGTGTGCCGATGATGCTTTTGCCGATGTCCGACAGGCCCTGGAAGACAAGCTGGGCGAGGCGAGCAGTGCCCGGATCATCTGGAAAGCCCAGAACACGATTGAGGTGGATGGCGATCAGGCCCAGACCCTGATGAAGCTGCTCAATGCCCTCGATGACAGCGATGATGTCCAGAACGTCTATGCCAATTTTGAGATGTCCGAGGAGACCGTTGCGAGCCTGACCGCGTGAGCATGGGGCACGAGGCACGCCGGATCATTGGGATTGACCCCGGACTGCGCCGGACCGGTTGGGGTGTGATCGACTGTGCCGGCGGGCGGCTGCGCGCCATCGCCCATGGCGTGATCTCGACCGATGGTGATGCTCCCCTGGCTGAGCGCCTCGCGACCCTCCATGACGGTCTGACGGCTGTCGTCGCGCGGGAGGCGCCCCATGAGGCCGCGGTTGAACAAACCTTCGTCAACCGGGACGCCGTGGCCACGCTCAAGCTGGGCCATGCCCGGGCGATCGCCCTTCTGGTGCCGGCGCTGGCGGGTCTTGCCGTCCATGAATATGCACCGAACCAGGTGAAAAAATCCGTGGTCGGCGTTGGCCATGCGGACAAGGACCAGATCCTGGTGATGGTTCGTATGCTGTTACCTGGCTGCACGGTCAGCGGGGCGGACGCGGCCGACGCCCTCGCAGTCGCCATCACCCATGCCCACCGGGCCGGCACGGGCTTTGCGGTCCCTCCCGACACGGCGGCCGCGCCATCAAGCCTTGAAGACCGCATGACAACGGTCATCGGACGGCAAGCATTCAGAGCAAAGTCATGATTGGACAGCTTCGGGGACAGGTCGCGCAGGTTTCAGGCGAAAGCGTCGTCATTGATGTTCAAGGCGTCGGCTATGAGGTCCATTGCCCGGCCCGCCTGCTGGCCTCCCTGTCCCTGACCAGGAACCAGCCCACGACGCTCGTGATCGAGACGGTGGTTCGTGAGGACATGATCCGTCTTTATGGTTTTGCCGGTGCCGCGGAGCGGGAGCTCTTCCGGCTGCTCCAGGGGGTTCAGGGGGTTGGTGCGCGAGTGGCGCTGGCCATTCTGAGCGTTCTGAGTCCGGAGGATCTTGCCATCGCCCTCGGTCGCGGTGATGCTGCCGCTTTCGCAAGGGCCCAGGGTGTGGGGCCGAAGCTCGCCAAGCGTCTTGTGACGGAACTCAAGGACAAGGCGCCCGCGCCCCTGGCTGGTGTCGCCGCAAGCCCCGGGCTGCCCGGCGAGACGTCGGACTCTGGGGAAACACCCCGCGCCGACGCCATCTCTGCCCTTGTCAATCTTGGCTACGCGCCCGCCGACGCAACCCGCGCCGTGGCGACCGCTGAAAAGGCTCTCACCAAAGAGGGGGTGGAGATTGAAACCGAAAGCCTCATACGGACCGGTCTGCGCGAACTCGTTTAAGGGTGGGAGTAAAGTCTCCAGAGACGTCCATCCGCATTGAGAGGACTCTGGCCACCGTGGTTAGGGCTGCCAA
>CAYUYV010000208.1:2626-5930 GCA_964449455.1 uncultured Alphaproteobacteria bacterium
GGGGGGGCTGCACGGCGTTGAGGTGTGCGTTAAGGTCAGGCCATGTCAGAGCAATACACCGTTGCTGCCTTCTATAAATTCGCTGACCTGCCGGAATTTCCCACATATCAGGCGGGCCTTGCCGAGATGTGCCGGAGCAAGGGCGTGCGCGGCACGATCCTTCTGGCGCGCGAGGGCGTGAATGGCACCATCGCCGGCCGCCGGGAGGGCATTGATGCGGTGCTGACGGCCTTGCGGGCGCTTCCTGGCTGCGCGGATCTTGAACACAAGGAAAGTTTTGCACCGGAAAACCCCTTCTATCGCCTCAAGGTGCGGTTGAAGCGGGAGATTGTGACCATGGGGGTGCCGGATATCGATCCGGCCTGCCATGCTGGCACCTATATCGACCCGGCCGCGTGGAACGCCGTGCTTGATGATCCGGACACGGTGGTGATCGACACCCGCAACGACTATGAGGTTGCGATCGGCAGTTTCGACGGGGCAATCAATCCGCACACGGCCTCTTTTCGGGACTTTCCCTCCTGGTTCGAGGCGTTCCGCCGGACCAACACCAAGTCCCGGGTTGCCATGTTCTGTACCGGAGGGATCCGCTGTGAAAAATCCACGGCCTTTGCCCGATCGGTCGGTGAGGCAGAGGTCGTGCATCTGAAGGGCGGTATCCTGAAATATCTGGAGACGGTGCCGGAGGCCGAGAGCCGGTGGCTTGGCGAATGCTTCGTGTTCGACCAGCGGGTCTCGGTTGGCCATGGTCTCAAGCCGGGAACCTTCGACCAGTGCTATGCCTGCCGCCGGCCCATCACCGAGGAGGACAAGGCGAGCCCCTATTACGAGCCCGGCGTGTCCTGCCCGTTCTGCCATGGGCAGACCACGCAGGACCAGCGCGCCCGCTTCGCCGAGCGTCAACGCCAGCTCCGATTTGCGGCAGAGCGGGGGGAGCCCCATCTGGGCGATGAGCAGGCCAAGCGCTTCGAGGCCTTGCGCCGTCTCAAAGAGAGCGAGGCCCCGTGAGCCTGCCCATTCTCTATTCCTTCCGCCGCTGCCCCTATGCCATGCGTGCGCGGATGGCCCTGTGGGTCACGGGCCTCACCGTCGAGCTGCGCGAGGTTCATCTGAAGACAAAGCCGGCGTCGATGCTGGAGGTCTCGCCCAAGGGCACCGTGCCCGTACTTGATCTGGGGGCGGATGGCGTCATTGATGAAAGCCTCGCCGTGATGGATTGGGCCCTGGGGCAGGCGGATCCTGAGGGGTGGCGTGCCGCAGGCGCCGAGGAACAGGCGGCCATGGATGCACTGATTGCGGAGAATGACGGCCCCTTCAAACATCATCTGGACCGGTACAAATATGCGACCCGCTATGAGGGTGCGGATCCGGCGGAGCACCGGGAGGCCGGCGCGGTGTTTCTGGACGCCTTGGACACGCGGCTCTCAACCTCGCCGGAGCTTTTCGGGCCGACCCGCCGCCGCGCGGATATTGCGATCTTCCCTTTCGTGCGCCAATTCCGCATCGCGGACCCGGACTGGTTCGACGCGGCGCCCTTTCCCCATCTCAAGGCCTGGCTTCAAAGCCATGTGGACAGTCCGTTATTCGCCTCTGTCATGGCCAAGTATGATCCCTGGCAGGCGGGGGATGAAGCCACTCTCTTTCCTGAGCCTGAAGATCTGTAGAAAGATTACTGCCTGTGACGCAGGGCTGCATCAGCGGCCATGAGGCCACCATGGAGCGCGCCCGAATAGCCACCGGAGACTGTATAGGCCGAGGCAAGCCACAGGCCGGGAATGGGCGTTGCGGCACTGGGGGGGCGGGAGAACAGGCGGGCCGGGGTCGGGCGAAAACCATAGACCGCACCGCCAGGCGTGCCGAGCCGGTTCTGCATGGTCCGCGAGGTGGCCATCTGCGCCTGCTGAACGGATGCAGCGAGTCCTGGAAAGCGCCGGTCGAGATCCGCAAGGAGGGCATCGGTCCAGGCCTTGCGCCGCGTCATCTCGCTGTCCTCATCAAGATCCTGCCACCACGCAAATCGATCGACGCCGCCCAGGAGCAAAAGATAGGGATCACCTTCCCGGTGCAGGCCGGTGTCAAGGCGGCTGAAATCGGCAAGGACGTAAGGGGGCAGATCGCCCATCGGCGGTGTGCCGAAGACGGCAGCGGCTTTGGGAAAGTCTGCATAGGTCTTCATGCCGTCCGGATAGACAAAGGTGGAGTAGGCTGAAATCCCGAAGGCGCTTGCGGGTTTTTCCAAACCAAGCGCGAGGGTGAACAGGGAAATCGATGGCTCGAACATTTCGAAATGCCGGGAGAACCGGAGACGAGCCTCTTCGGGGAGCATCCGGGCCAAATGGTCCGGTGCCGGACCACCGAAAATCATGGGTGCACGGACGTCCACCTCCCGGCCGTCCTCGTCCCGGTAGATCACACCAGCGGCCTGCCCCTTGTCATCGAGGACAATCCGCACGACGTCCGCCTTACGCTGCACCATTCCGCCCCGCTCCTTGATCCGATGGAGGAGGGACAGGGTCAGCGCCTGGGACCCGCCGCGGAAGTAATAGGACCCGCCCGCGACATACCGGGCCCAGACGCCTGCATAGAGGAGGAAATCCAGCGCTGCCGGATCATCATCGAAATAGGAGAGCGGGGCGCCGAGCACGAATTTGGCCGCCTCGTCCTTGTGGAAAATGGCATCGAGCCTTTGCCCGAGTGTGCGGCGCGCCTCGGCGATGAGATCGAACAAGCGGCCGGAAAAGACCAGACCAACCAGGGCCATGGGGCCGCGCGCGCCCAATTCCTCAAGATCGGTGAGACTGTGGTGCAGCCGTGTGACTTCGTCGAAGTAACGCTCAAGCGCCTTGCGGCTGTCAGGCAATGCCGCCTTCACCGCCTCTCGCGCGGCCTCGAGCCCGTGGGGCACCTGGATCGGCGCTTCAAGGCAGGCAGCGCGCACCTCATAAAAGACATCGCTCTTGATCGGATCCACCGTACCCAAAAGACCGAGTCGGGAGAAGGCGCCGTGGGGCGAGAAGACCGTATGGCCATCGATTTCGTGCAAGGACGCTTCGACCGTGAGATGGTCATGGCGATAGGTGGTGGCCGCACCGCCGAAATTGGCCAGTCGCTCAAGCACGAGGACCTTTTCTCCCCGGGCGGCCACTGTCGCCGCGGCGGCCAGGGCTCCGAGCCCTGACCCGATCACAATGGCATCGACCGTCAATGCGCCCATGACCCCTGCCTCACCCTAATGCATGTCTTTCGAGACCCTAGTGTGGCGGGTCAGGAATTCGCCCGCATGATCGGCGGGCTCCGTAGCGAA
>CAYUYV010000209.1:0-5904 GCA_964449455.1 uncultured Alphaproteobacteria bacterium
GGAAGAAGCGGAGGCGGAGCCGAAGCGCCCGGTCCCGCCCGCGACGCGGGCCTCACGCGTCATTTTGCGATAGGCTCAATGCCCGGGGGCATCACGATGACTGGCAGGCAACATGACGCAGAATTTGGGATTCAGATACCGGTGGCCGGTGCGGCCCGCCCTGTGCTGGCGCCTCGTTCTGGCCTGCGCGCTCGCGATCGGCGCTCCCGCTCGCGCATCCGCGGAGGAGACCGCCAAAGGCGGGGCGGCATGGGCGGCCTTCGGGGGAACGCCGGATTTCATCAAATACTCCCCCCTTGATCAGATCACCCCGGAAAATGTGGCCGATCTGGCGGTCGCCTGGACCTTCACCACGGGGGATGGCGGGCCGGGACTGGTCACCCAGGGGTCGCCCCTGATGGTCGACGGCCTTCTCTATGTGATCAGTCCCAAGCTGCGGGTGTTCGCGCTGGAGCCAGGCACGGGGCGCCAGGTCTGGGTCCATGATGCGGTGGCCACCGTTGATGGCGAGGCGCCGGCGGGCCCGCGTTATCTCCGCGGGCTGATGCATTGGCAGGGCCGCATCTTCACATCCGCCGACGGATTTCTGATTGCCCTTGACGCCAAGAGCGGCGCGCTTGTGCCCGGATTTGGCCAAAGCGGCAAGGTCGATCTGCGGGCAGGACTGGGGCGCGACCCGGACACTGTGTTTCCTTTCATGACCTCGCCGGGCGTGATCTATCAGGATCTTATCATCGTTCCCACCGCCGTGCCCGAAGGCTATCCCTCCGCACCCGGTCATTTGCGCGCCTATGATGCACGCACCGGCGAACAACGCTGGATTTTCCACACCATTCCCCAGCCCGGCGAACGGGGGCACGAGACCTGGCCGGCGCAGGCCTGGAAGACGCGCAATGGCGCCAATGCCTGGTCCGGCGCGTCCCTTGATGAAGCGCGGGGACTGGTCTTTTTCGCAATCGGCTCGGCCAATTACGACTTTTACGGTGGTGATCGGCCCGGTGATAATCTGTTTGCGAATTCCGTGGTGGCTCTTGACGCGGCGACCGGCGCCTATCGCTGGCACTATCAGATCATCCACCACGATTTGTGGGACTGGGACCTGCCGGCGCCGCCGACCCTGGTCACCATCACGCGCAACGCAGAGCCCGTTGACGCCGTGGCCCAGATCACCAAATCCGGGTTCGTCTTTGTCCTGGACCGGGAGACGGGCGAGCCCCTGTTTCCCGTGGCAGAACAACCCGTTCCTCCGTCCACGGTGGAGGGCGAAGCGGCATCCCCGACCCAGCCGATCCCGCTCAAACCGGCGCCCTTTGCCCGTCAGGTCCTGACTCGCGACCAACTCACCCGCCGGACGCCCGAAGCCCATGCCGCCGTGTCGGCCGCGTTTGACAGCTTCGACCAGCGGGGCCTCTTCACGCCGCCGAGCCTTCAAGGGCACGCCATCCTGCCTGGGCTGAATGGCGGCGGACAATGGGGCGGCGGCAGCTTTGATCCGGAAACGGGCTATTTCTACGTCAATGCCAACAACACGCCCTGGATCGTGAAACTGGTCCGCCAGAACCGGCCGGAGGATTTCAAGACCATCCGGGACGTTTACACGGCCCATTGCGCGTCCTGCCACGGCGATGATCTGGCGGGCAATCCCCCCGTCTATCCGGCCTTGCGCGGTCTCGCCGCGCGCTACCGCAAGGGCGCCTTGATGCGCTATATCCAAAATGGAACGGCGCGCATGCCCGGTTTCGGCGACGTCTTTGACGCATCGACCTTGCAGGCCGTCGCCGACTATCTCCTGTTCGGCGCCGATGTGGCCCTTGATCCAGGTGCGCTCAAGGACAATCCATATTATCTGCCCTATCGTCTTGAGGCGTATAAACAGTTTCTGGACCCGGACGGGTATCCGGCCATCACCCCGCCCTGGGGCGAGCTCAGTGCCATTGATCTGAACACGGGCGAATATGTCTGGCGCCATCCCTTCGGGGAATATCCCGAGCTGAAACCCACAATGGGCGTCACGGGCAGTGAGAATTACGGTGGCGGGATCGTCACGGCTGGGGGCTTGTTTTTCATCGGGGCGACGGCCTTTGACCGGAAGTTCCGGGCCTTCGACAAGCGCACCGGGGATCTTCTTTGGGAAACCGTCCTGCCCGCATCAAACAACGCGATCCCGGCGATCTATGAGTGGCAGGGCCGTCACTATGTGGTGGTCACCGCGGGCGGCAGCCGGAGCGGCACGGGCGGAGACAGCTTTGTCGCCTTTGCCTTGCCCGGAGAGGGACAATGACAGCCAAAAGGCAGTGTACCGATGAACGGGTGTGCCGCCGATCTTATGTGCCAGGACAGGATCTGTCTTGAGGATGTCGCCGCGGCCGGCGCGCGCCTTGCGGCTTTGGGGCAAGGAGCAACGGGCCCGGGACTCATGTCAAGCGCCACGGCAAATAACGCTCAAACCCCCTATTGCGAACGCACAAGAGCCCGCCAAAGTCGCATCCCTTCAATGAGCGGCTTTGGCGTGCGTTTGCGCTGGCCCCTTCAAACGGCCTCACCCTGACAGGGAGGGCATGTTCCGGGTCGTCAGTGCCAAGGCTTAAAGCTCCGGCGCGGCCCGGAATACCTCCTCGTCGAATTCTTTTTCCATCTTGGCAACAGTGGTCGCGACGGCAAGGTCGCCGGTCACATTCACCGCGGTGCGCATCATGTCGAGAATGCGATCAAAGGGCAGGATGAAGCCGACAATGATGGCCGTCTGATCCGCTGAAATACCGATCCCGCCCAACACGGCCGCCAGCAGGAACAAGGACGCGGAAGGCACGGAGGCCGAGCCGATGGAGACAAGAGTCGTGGTCAGGGCAATGATCAAATAATCAGCAAGCCCCAGCTCAATGCCAAAGGCCTGGGCCGCGAACAGGGACACAATGCCCACGTAAAGCGCCGTGCCGTCCATATTGATCGTGGCGCCGAGGGGCAGAACGGAGGAGGCCACAACGGGCCGCACGCCGAGATTTTCCTCCGCCGCCGTCAGGGTCACCGGCAGGGTCGCCGCACTGGACGAGGTGGAGTAGGCCACAAGCTGGGCATCAATGGCGCCGCGGAAGAAGGTGAAGGCCGGCAGACCCGCCACAAAGCGGATCAGGCCGCCATGGATCACCACGATATGGATAAGACATCCCACATAAACCGCAATCGTCAGGGTGAGGATGTTGAGAAGCGTTTCCGCACCCTTCGTGCCGGCGACCCAGGCGATGAGGGCGAAAACGCCGAAAGGCGCCAGTTCCATCACCATGAAGGCCAGCTTCAGGATGGCTTCGGCGGCTGAGTTGATGACATCGCCCACGGGCTTGCCCTGCTCCCCGGCGGCAATAATGGCAATTCCGAACAACACGGCGAAAAAGATGGTGGGCAGCACGTCGCCCTGAGCCAGGGCCTGGATCGGATTGCTGGGCACGATGCCGAGCAGGCGATCCTGCAAAGTCATGGGTGCGCCGAGCACCTGCGGATTGGCCCCGGACAGATCAACGCCAACGCCAGGCTGCAGGATCGTTCCCATGATCAGGCCGATGACGATAGCCCCGGCGGTCGTCCCCAGAAAAAGAGTAAAGGCGCGCAGACCAATGGAGCCGAGCCGCCTGGGTTCGCCCATGGCATAGATGCCCGCCACGATGGTCGTGAAGATGAGCGGCATGACCAGCATGCGGATCATGCGCACGAAGAGATCGCCGATCCATTTGATGTTCTCTGTTGCCTCGCCGAGCAAGGTCCCCACAATCACACCCAGGACGAGCGCGCCGAGCACGCGCCTCCACAGGGGGATCTCAAACCATGCTTTGATCATTGGGGGCCCTCTCTTCACTGTCATCCCGCCTGGCGCCGTGTCGCCACCGCATAAACCGCGAGCCTAAGCCGCAAGGGCCCTCGAACACCAGACCTCAGGCGACGCCAAAACGGATTAGGTGGGCTCCTCAAACACGCGCAGGATGCCGGATTGGCTGGCCACGGCCATAAGGTCGCCGTCCTGGGCGAAGAGCAGCATGCGGCCATGGACAAAGCCGCCATGAATGCCGTGGATTTGGGTCTGGCACAGCACCCAGTCGGTGGGCTTGAGACGGCGGATGCGCAAGGTGTTGTCGAGGCTGTTGGCCCCGGCATTGCGGCCCAGGGCGTGGCCTGCGGCCGAGGGCACGAAATCGGCGATGATCGCCAGAGCAGCGGAGGTGCAGGGGTGGCCCGCCCGGGTGCGCGCCCACAGGACCGATTCGCCGTCCTCGCTGCGTCCGCCATGCTCCCGGGCCGGGCCGAAGCGGCCCTTGGCTACACGAATGTCCAGCTGGGAGTTGAGATCGTTCCGGTCGGTCTGCCATTGGGCCATGGGCGGGCAGTCGTGCGGACCGGGCACCGCTGGCATATGGCTCCACTGGTCCGAAATGCTGCTGGGCCGGGCGCCAAGAGCGGCATTGACCGTGAAGATCTCCCGGTCGCCCACATGGCCAATCACCCGGGCTTGGGAATTGTATTTGCCATGGGCCGGCACGGTCACGTCCAGGTCGACGATCTCGCCGGGCCGGGCATAGGAAAGATATTGGGCCGTCGCCCAGATCGCCGGGCGCTCGCAGGTGCGCTCCATGGCCTCAATGGAGGAGGCCAGGCCGACTCCGCCGAACAGGAAGGTCTTGCCCGGCGGTCCTACGGTCACGCGCTCTTCCACCTGCAGGTAGTAGCGATGCCGATTATGGGTGCTCTGGAGAGAGAAAAGCATGCTTTCGGTCATGGGGCGATCCGCATCCGGGTGTAAGGACAGTTGACCATAGCCAGGGCCCATGGCCCGTGAAAGCCGGGCAACCGAGGTGGACTGGAACGGTCGCCCGCAGCGACGCGAACCGCACCGGAGGGAGGGCCGGTGCGGTCGCGTACGCTTGGGGAAGGATTGCGGGTGAAGGGCGGGGATTACTGCTCGGTGCCGATCGTGCCGACTTCCGTCGTGGCCTTTGAGCCGATGCCCAGAGCCACCGTGTTGTTCTCCCCGATCAGGCCAACATTGGTCAGCGTGCCGTTCACCCGGGCGTCGTAGATCACACCGGCATCCGTGTAGGCCTCAGCGCCGATGCCGAGCGCGACGGTGTTGTTCTCGCCGATCAGGCCCACATTCGTCAGCTGGCCCTTGAATTCGCCGTTCTGGATGGCGCCGACGCGGGTGCGGGCCGTGGAGCCAATGCCGAGGGCAACCGTGTTGTTCTCTCCGATCAGGCCGACATTGGTGGCCTGGCCTTCGATGCGGGGCTGGCCCGACTTGGCAGCCAGAGCAGGGCCGGCAACGGCGAAAGAAAGGACGAGGGCGGCGGCGATGGAAGATTTGAACATGGGATCTCTCCGTCTGTGTCAGGGTTCAGGTTTGGGTCTCTGGGTTCCGGTGTCTGCGTTTCGGCGGTGTTCGTCCCGCCGACGAGAGAACCATGCCCCAGGCCCGGGTCCTGTCCTGTGCCCCGCGTCACAAGGGTGAAAAAAGATGGCGCGAGCGGGAGAGAAGCTTTGATTAGCGGTAGGGAACGGGCGTAACGGGTACCGTATGCCTTTCGCCGTCTGGCTCGGTCCAGACCAGATTGTGCCGGTGCTGATAGCTGTCGGCTTTGAGGAACTGGGCATTGAGCCCGCCGGTCCCCGTGAATGTGGTCTTGTCCCGGAGGATCATGATCCCGCCATTGGTTGCGCCGGGGGCGCCCGCCGTGCGGGTGATGAAGGGCCACAGAGCGCCGGGAGACCCGGTGATCCCGTCCGTCCAGGTCTGTGCACTGATCGTTACGCCATGGGCCGTGTCATAATGGATGGGAACGGGTGTGATCGGGTCTGACTGGTAGCCGCGGCCTGGATCGGTGAGGGTGAGGGCGGTCACTTTGCCATCGACCACGGTTGCGA
>CAYUYV010000210.1:0-2311 GCA_964449455.1 uncultured Alphaproteobacteria bacterium
GGAGACCGAAGACCGGCACCTTGAACGCCGCGCTCTTTCCGCACCGCGCTCTTTCCACACCGCGCCCTGGCCACACCGCGCCCTGGCCACACCGCGCTCGAGCACACCGCCGCCCACAGGGAGAGGTGATCGCCGCGCGCCTCCTTCACCATCCGCACCGCGCGCTCACGCAACTCGGCCGAATAGTGCGGCCGACGCCGCTGTCCCGTTCCATCCGTCATGGCTCCATCCTCTCAAGATCAGGAGCCTCCGGAAAACCCGGGTCGGTCGTACCGGCCGGCCCCCTCTCAACCTTGCAACTATGCTCGTGGGCCGAGTGCTGACTGATGACAAGCCGCCCGATGAAGGCCGTTGGTGATTGCTGGATTACAAGAAGGGCGCATCACAATGATCGCCGGTCACGACAGGGGTACCGCGACTGTCAGGTTCGAAAAGCGTTTTGACATCATAGAAATGAGATGGCGCTCCCTAGGGGAATCGAACCCCTCTTTCCAGATTGAAAATCTGGCGTCCTAACCGATAGACGAAGGGAGCGCAGGGCAGGCCGGTTGGGCTGCCTGAGGCACGTGACATACACAAAGCGGTAAGGCCTTGTCAAACCTGTCATGGGTGCCGCGAGACCTGGAAAATAGGGCGCTCGGGTAGGCTGCGCAAGCCCCCGAGTTAACCGCAATGCCGCAGCACCGAGACCGCGCCATTGAAGACTGGCCCGATTGAAGACTGGCCCCATTGAAGACCGGCCCGATTGACCATGCCCCCTTGCCGAACGGCGCGCCCTCCCCGACCATACGGTCCACCAGGAACCGGGAGGGTCAATCCATGAAGGACAGGATTTCCATCACCACCGAAGGCGGCGTCGCCGATGTTCGGCTGATCCGCGCCGACAAGATGAACGCCCTCGATGATGCCATGTTCAACGCCCTTATCGAGGCGGGCGAGACGCTCAAGGCTGACAAGAGCGTCCGGGCGGTCGTGCTGTCCGGCGAAGGCCGCGCCTTCTGCGCTGGCCTCGACATGGGCAATTTCGGCAAAATGGCCGAGGGCAGCGGCTCCTCATCGACCACGGGTGCAGCCGGACGCCCCTCCACCCTGACACCCCGCACCCACGGCATCGCGAACCGGGCGCAATATGCATGCTGGGTCTGGCGCGAACTGCCCGTACCGGTCATCGCCGCCATCCATGGGGTGGCCTTTGGCGGCGGCTTCCAAGTGGCCCTCGGCGCCGATATGCGCTACGCGGCGCCCGACACGCGCTTTTCCATCCTGGAAATCAAATGGGGCCTCGTCCCTGATATGGGCGGCACCCAGATCATGCGCCACCTGGCCCGGGACGACATCGTGCGCGAGCTCACCTATACGGGCCGCATCTTTTCGGCGGAAGAAGCGCTGATTTTCGGCTTTGCCACCCGCATCTGCGATGATCCACGCGCCGTGGCCCTGGAGACCGCCCGGGAGATTGCCTCAAAAAGCCCCGATGCCATCCGCGCCTCCAAGCGCTTGCTGACCGCGTCCCGGATTTCCGATCCGGCCGTGGGGCTCCTGCTGGAATCCCGGGAACAGGACCAGATCATGGGCGGTGCGAACCAGGTCGAAGCCGTCATGGCCGCCCTGGAAAAGCGCAACGCCCGCTTCGCCGACTGATCCGGCAAAAGGAAAGGGAGACCCGGTCATGGCCCGACACAGTGCAGATCAGCTCACCGGCTACAGCGCCAATCTGCAACGCTGGTTCGATTGGATCCTCGCGGGCCAGGCGCCCGAGGATCTGGCAGGCCAGCTCCATGACGACTGCGTGTTCTGGAGCCCCGTCGTTCACACGCCCCAGATCGGCAAGCCCATCGTCATGGCCTATCTGACCGCCGCGGGGCAGGCCCTCAATGAGGAGGCCTTCCGCTATGTGCGCATTTTCGACTGCGGCCATATGGCGGTGCTGGAATTCGAAACGGAAATGCCCGATGCAACCCGGCCCATCCATGTCAACGGCATCGACATGATCCAGTGGAATGGCGACGGCCTCATCGTGGATTTCAAGGTGATGGTCCGCCCCCTGCAGGCCGTCCAGCGCGTCCACGCTGATATGGGCGCCATGCTGGAGAAGATGAAGGCGGGGGCCTGAGCTGACGACTGTCAGCAAGACCCTCGTCATGGTTCGACCGAAACATTTGCGTCCGAGACATTTGCGTCCCTCGAGCAGGGCGTCCGAAAGCAAGTGGTTGGGTCATAAGAACCACGGGCAAGCCAGTGTTGCGAGTTGAGCTTTTTGCTCGACCGTTTGAGGCCCCTCGACCCTTTGAGGCCCCTCGACCCTTTGAGG
>CAYUYV010000210.1:2411-5887 GCA_964449455.1 uncultured Alphaproteobacteria bacterium
TTTGAGGCCCCTCGACCCTTTGAGGCCCCTCGACCCTTTGAGGAGGGAGCGCGCCGCACATGGGGCCCCAAACGGTCGAGCCGCTCCTCGAAAGGTGCGGTTCGGCCTGCCCCACCGCATCCACGCTGTGCATCAGGGACGCGCGACCCATTCGTCCGTACCAAGATCGGCGAAATAGGCGGAGACGGTGTCAGATGTGACGCCGGCCAGGCTGTCCGGGTTCCAACGCGGCGCATTGTCTTTGTCAATGATCACGGCACGGACGCCTTCGAAAAAGTCATGGCCCTTCATGATATGGGCAACGAGGCGGTACTCCATGGCCAGGCACTGGACCATGGTCAGGTTCGCCCCTTCCTGCACGGCCCGGAAGCTCAGCTTCATGGACGTGGGGGATTTGGTCCCCAGAAGATCGTGCTGTCCTTTGGCCCAATCGCTGCCGTCAGCCGCCAGGGCCGCCATGATGTCCTCGACACTGCCGCCGGCGAAGAGCCGGTCAATGGCGTCGCGCTGGTCCGCCAAAGGCGCCGCGCCGGGATCCCGGCCGTGGGCGTCCAGGATGGCCTTGACCTTCGCCTTGGCGCCGCTGGACAGATCAGCCTCTTCAAGGGCCGTCATCAGATCCGCCACGCCGTCGCCGGGCACGAAATGGGTTCCGACACCGGCATAAAGGCAGTCGGCCGCCTTCAGGCGCGCACCCGTGAGCGCCATATAAGCGCCGATCCGGCCCGGCAGGCGGGGCAGGAAATAACTCCCCCCCACATCGGGAATGAGTCCGATGCCTGTTTCAGGCATGGCAAACATGGTCCGCTCCGTCACCACACGGAAAGATCCGTGCACAGAAAGGCCTACGCCGCCGCCCATGGTGATGCCATCCATGATGGCCAGATAGGGCTTTGGAAATTCGTGCACCGCCAGATTGCCGCGATACTCTTGGCCGAAAAACGAGAGGGCGTAAGGCGTGCCGGCTTTGCCGGAATCATGCAGGGCACGGATGTCTCCGCCGGCGCAAAAGCCCTTCTCGCCCTCCCCCAAGATCACAACGGCATGGACCGATGGATCAGACGCCCAGGCCTTCAATTGGGGCTCCAGCACCTCCACCATGCCTAAATTGAGCGCATTGAGCGCTTTGGGCCGGTTTAGCCGGATGACGCCCAGCCCGCCACGGGTCTCGAACAAAATGTCTTCATTCGGTGTATCGGTCATAGGCCCCTCCCATCCGCTTACGGGCGATCCGCTTACTGGCGGAACATGTCCCGCGCGATGATCACCCGCATGATCTCATTCGTGCCCTCAAGGATCTGGTGGACGCGCAGATCCCGCACCCAGCGCTCGAAGGGATAATCCTCCGTATAGCCATAACCGCCATGAATTTGCAGTGCGTCATTGACCACGCGGAATCCCACATCGGTGGCAAAGCGCTTGGCCATGGCGCATTTCATGGTCGTGTTGGGCAAACGGTTGTCGAGGGCCTGGGCCGCGCGATAGATCATGAGCTGGGCCGCATCGAGTTCTGTCGCCATGTCGGCGATCTTGAACTGCAATCCCTGGAAGGCGGCGAGCGGTTTGCCGAAGGCCTGACGCTCTTTCATGTAGTCCTGGGCAAGCTTCAGCGCCGCGCCCGCCGGGCCAAGGGAACAGGCACCAATATTGATCCGTCCCCCATCAAGCCCCTGCATGGCAATCTTGAAACCATCGCCTTCCGCCCCCAGACGATTGGCAACCGGCACGCGGCAGTCCTCAAAGGTAACCTGGGCTGTGGGCTGGGAGCGCCAACCCATTTTCTGTTCAATCTTGCCAAAGCCAAGACCCGGACTGTCCTTCGGAATGACAAGGCAGGAAATCCCGTTCGGGCCGTCTTCGCCTGTGCGCACCATGGTGACATAGAGGTCTGAGGTGCCGGCGCCGGAAATGAACTGCTTTGCGCCATTGAGCACATACATGTCGCCATCAAGGACTGCGCGCGTGCGCAGGGCGGCGGCATCGGATCCGGAGCCTGGCTCAGTCAGACAGTAGCTGGCGATCCAGTCCATGGTCATGAGATGGGGCAGGAAGGTCTTGCGCTGTTCGGCATTGCCGAAGCGGTCGATCATCCAGGACGCCATATTGTGGATCGACAGGAAAGAGGCTGTGGACACACAGCCCGCGGACAAAGCCTCGAAAATCACCGCCGCATCCAGCCGGCCGAGCCCTGAGCCGCCCATTTCCTCGCCGACATAAATGCCGGCAAAGCCGAGTTTTGCCGCCTCGCGCATGGCGTCGACGGCGAAAATCTCTTCCTTGTCCCAGCGCGCGGCATTGGGGGCAAGATGATCGGCGGCAAAATCCTCTGCGGTCTTCTGGAACGCGAGCTGGTCTTCGCTGAGTTCGAAATCCATGGCCTTCCCTCGAATTTTTATCGTCGGCGTCGGGTGGGGTTATCGGGGCTTTGCGACCATGACGCAATGGCACTACCCTGCGGCATCCCTGGCGAGACGCCCGGGCAACGTGCACGAGCCCAAAGCAACAGAACAACACCATGCCTGCCGTTTCCGGCTTTCCAGCCCCAGTCAGCTTGACCCCGCCCTATGCCGTGCGCAAGGCAGACCCGGGTGACTGCGCCCTCTTGCCTGCCGTGGAGCGCGCTTCGGCCGAACTGTTCCGGGGCACGGGTTTGATTGACGTGGATCGGGCCGGTGTCCAGTCCCTTGACGCCCACCAGGCGGCGCAGGCGGCAGGGCTGTTGTGGGTGGCAAGTGCAGACCGGAGGCCCGTTGGTTTTGCCCTGGCAGAGCGCCGGGACGATCAGCTGTATCTGGCGGAACTCTCCGTTCACCCGGCCCATGGTCGCAAGGGTCTGGGCCGCGCCCTTGTGGCGGAGGTCTGCCGTGCGGCCCAGGAGCGCCGGCTCTTGCCCGTGACCCTGTCGACCTTTCGCACACCGCCCTGGAACGCGCCGTTCTACGCCCGGCTCGGCTTTCAAGAACTCGACCAAAGCGCCTTTCGGCCCTGGCACCGCATTTTGAGGACGGTGGAAGGTCGATCCATGAACATCAAACAACGCTGCATCATGGTGTGGGAGGGCTGATACCCCTCGCCGCTCCAGCGACTGAAATGGAGGCTCCCGATGACTGTTCCTTTCACGCCCGCGCCCTGCCCCACCGCCCGTCAGCGGCGCACCCGCGCCCATCCCTGGTCCCGGGATCTGGTCCGTGAAAACCAACTTGGCGTCGGGGACCTGATCTGGCCCCTGTTCCTGGTTGAAGGCACGGAGGTGGCCGAGCCTGTGCCATCCATGCCCGGTGTGGATCGACTGTCGGTGGACCGGGCGGTGCTGGCGGCCAAGGAGGCGGCGGATCTTGGCATCCCGGTCGTGGCACTTTTTCCCTACACGGATAAATCGAAGCGCTCGGAGCAAGGCGAGGAAGCGATCAACGCCCAGAATCTCGTGTGCCGCGCCACCTCGGCAATCCGCTCGGCGGTGCCCGATATCGGCGTGC
>CAYUYV010000211.1:0-5833 GCA_964449455.1 uncultured Alphaproteobacteria bacterium
GATCATGTTCAAGGCAGATCATGGTGACATGGCATGCCAAGACCAAAGCATGGGCCTAAAGGGGGCGGCCTGACGGTTGGAGCCACGCGATGGGCGATAGACCCGCGACGCACCGTATGAGGAGCATCCTCGGCGCATTCGCTGCGTCTATCCTGTTCCTGAGTGGGTGCCAATCCGCAGGGCCTTCTGCCCCCCCTGCCGCGGAGCCGATGGCCCAGGCGGCAGGGCCGGCCGAGCCGGCTTCGGCAGCGCGCGGTGCAGCGGGCGAAGTGTCTTCGGGTCTTCCCATGTCCCGCGAGGCCATTGCATTCATCATCGATAAGGAAGTCGGCTCCCGCGCGATTTACGAAGGCCGCTACGCCAGCAAACCCCATTGGGACGGTGGTCGCAGCGGGATCCTGATTGGTCTGGGATATAATCTGGGTACTGTTCAGCCGGCGGATGTGCGGCGCGACTGGGGCAGTGTTCTGTCTGCTGATGATCTTGATCGGATCGCCGCCGTTGCTGGCATGCGTCCCCGGGGCGTTGACCGCGTCGTGGATCAGGCCAAGATGCAGTCCCTGCTCGATACGGTCATTGATATTGAAATTCCGTGGGACGATGCCTTGGACGTATTCGAGACCGCCATGCTGCCGGTCCGGATCGGCCTGCTGCGCGATGCCCTCGAAAACACAGATGCTCTGCATCCCCACAGTTTTGGCGCCCTTGTGTCCCTGGTCTATAATCGAGGCGCTACTTTTGAGCGCGCCGGAGACCGCTTCAGGGAAATGCGGGCCATCAAGACCCATATGAGCACTCGTGCTTTTGAGAAAATCCCGGGAGAACTGCGTTCCATGGCTCGGCTTTGGCCGACTCTGAAAGGCCTCCGGCGGCGCCGGGCACAGGAGGCTGATCTGTTCCAGAAGGGCCTTGATGCCCAAAAGATCGAAAGCGGGATTCAAGCCGAATAAAGTCGGGGTTAAACATCGATCCTGTCTTCTCCTGCGGGCGTGAGCACACGATCTTGTGTCCGGACCATCCCCACCCACATGAGTGAATGTGCCGCGCCAAACTGGGCGGCATGGTCATTCATCTCCCGGGTTCGCCCTGGCCCAAAGTGGCAGGGTTCGGCCCGTCGGGTCCGAAGGGGACGCCAATGGATTTCGAACGATATACAGATCGCGCGCGCGGCTTCATTCAGTCTGCGCAGGGACTTGCCTTACGCTCCAATCACCAGCGGATCACGCCGGAACACCTGCTCAAGGTCTTGCTTGAGGATGAGGAGGGGCTTGCATCGAATCTCATTGATGCGGCAGGCGGAGATCCGCGTGATGCCCTCCAGTCCGTCGACCAGGCGCTGGAGAAAATGCCGCGCGTAGAAGGCAGCGGTGCCGGCCAGCTCTATATTGCGCCAGCGATGGCGAGCCTGTTTGACCAGGCCGAGCAGATCGCGAAAAAAGCAGGCGACAGCTATGTGACGGCCGAACGCCTTTTGCTGGCGCTTGCCATGGCTCAGGACACCGATGCCGGCAAGGCCCTGGCGAATGCGCGTGTGACGGCGAAGGGGCTGAATGAGGCCATCAATACACTGCGCAAGGGGCGTACGGCGGATACGGCCTCCGCGGAGGATGGGTATGAGGCCCTCAAGAAATATGCCCGTGATCTGACGGCTGTCGCCCGGGAGGGCAAGCTCGATCCCGTGATTGGCCGGGACGAGGAAATCCGCCGCACGATCCAGGTTCTCTCGCGCCGCACCAAGAACAATCCTGTGCTGATCGGGGAACCGGGCGTGGGCAAGACCGCCATTGCGGAAGGCATGGCTCTGCGCATTGTCAATGGTGATGTGCCCGAATCCTTGCGCGACAAGCGCCTGCTGGCGCTAGACCTTGGCGCCCTGATCGCCGGCGCAAAATATCGCGGTGAGTTCGAGGAGCGTCTGAAAGCGGTTCTCCAGGAAGTAACGTCTGCGGATGGTGAGATTGTGCTCTTCATTGATGAGATGCACACCCTGGTCGGTGCCGGCAAAACCGATGGGGCCATGGATGCCTCGAACCTCCTGAAGCCGGCTCTGGCGCGGGGCGAACTCCATTGCATCGGCGCGACCACCCTTGATGAGTATCGCAAGCATGTGGAAAAGGATGCGGCCCTGGCCCGCCGGTTCCAACCGGTCTTCGTGACGGAGCCGAGCGTTGAGGATACGATCTCGATTCTCCGGGGGCTGAAGGAAAAATACGAATTGCACCATGGCGTGCGCATTGCCGATGCGGCCCTGGTCGCCGCCGCTACCCTGTCGAACCGCTATATCTCGGACCGCTTCCTGCCCGACAAGGCGATCGACCTCATGGACGAGGCGGCAAGCCGGTTGCGCATGCAGGTGGATTCAAAGCCGGAAGCACTCGATGAACTCGACCGGCGGATCATCCAACTCAAGATCGAGCAGGAGGCCGTCAAGCGGGAAACCGACCAGGCCTCGAAGGACCGGGCCGTGAAACTGGCCGAGGAGATTGCGACCCTTGAGGAGAAGTCCGCGAGCCTGACGGCCCGTTGGCAAGCCCAGAAGGACCAGATCGGGGCTGCACAGGGGCTCACCGAACGGCTCGACCAGGCCCGGGTGGAGTTAGAGCAGGTCCAGCGGGCCGGCAATCTGGCCCGGGCCGGCGAGCTGGCCTATGGCGTCATTCCGGATCTTGAGAAACAGCTTGCGGCCTTCGGCGAGGCTGATACCGGCTCGTCCCTGCTCGATGAGACGGTGACGGAGGATCATGTGGCGGGCATCGTCTCCCGTTGGACCGGCATCCCCGTGGAACGGATGTTGGAGGGGGAGCGCGACAAGCTCCTGCGCATGGAAGAAGTGCTCCACACCCGGGTCGTGGGCCAGGACGAGGCCGTGGCCGCCGTGTCCCATGCGGTGCGCCGGGCCCGGGCCGGGCTGTCCGATCCGGCCCGTCCTATCGGGTCCTTCCTGTTTCTTGGCCCCACGGGTGTGGGAAAAACGGAGCTGACCAAGGCGCTTGCCGCGTTCCTGTTCGATGACGACCAGGCGATCGTGCGTCTTGATATGTCAGAATATATGGAGAAGCATTCCGTCTCAAGATTGATTGGGGCGCCTCCGGGATATGTGGGCTATGAGGAAGGCGGTGCCCTGACGGAAGCCGTGCGCCGGCGCCCCTATCAGGTGGTGTTGTTCGATGAGATCGAGAAGGCCCATGCGGACGTCTTCAACGTGCTGCTGCAGGTTCTCGATGATGGTCGGTTGACGGATGGCCAGGGGCGGACGGTGGATTTCCGCAATAGCTTGATCATTCTGACCTCAAATCTCGGTGCGGAGTCGCTTGCATCCCTTGCCGATGGTGCCGATGCCGGAGAGGCTCGCGAGGCGGTGATGGCTGCGGTGCGCGCCCATTTCCGGCCTGAATTCCTCAACCGGCTTGACGAGATCCTGCTGTTCCGGCGCCTGCGCCGACAAGATATGGCGCGGATAGTTGATATCCAGGTGGCCCAGCTCAGCGGGCGTCTGGCGGATCGGGGCATCAGTCTGCATCTGGAAGAGGAGGCGCGTGGGTGGCTCGCCGACAAGGGCTATGACCCGGTTTATGGAGCCCGGCCCTTGCGCCGTGTGATCCAGAAGGATCTGCAGGATCCGCTTGCGGAGCGTATTCTTCAGGGCACGATCGAGGATGGTGCGACCGTTACCGTGGCGGTGAGCGGAAGCGTTTTGGACTTACGTGTCGGAGCGGGTGGGGAGGCTGCATCGGGCCATCGCGCCGCCAGTTGAAGACCCCGCCGCCCCTCGTCTGGACGGGGTCTTCCCGCCCAGACGAGGAAATCCAAGCGCGGTCAGGGAGTGCGCACGGATGCCGTGACCGTGGTTCCAAGGGGCGGTGTCGCATTGCGCATGCGGTCCACATCGCTGCGATGTCCCTTGAAGGCTTGGAGGGATTCGCCCTCCAGGTGGCGACCCGTGGGGACTTTGATCGACAGGGGATTAATGGCCTTGGATCCTTTGCGCACCTCATAATGCAGATGCGGTCCGGTGGCCCAGCCGGTTGATCCCACATAACCAATGACGCTGCCCTGGCTGATTCGCTTGCCGCGCCGAATGCCCTTGGCGAAGCGGTGCATGTGGGCGTAGCGGGTCTCATAGCCATTGCTGTGCTTGATCTTGACCACATTACCATAGCCGCGCTGGCGACCGGCGAAGATGATTTTGCCATTGCCCGCGGCATAGATCCGCGTCCCCCGGGGGGCGGCAAAGTCAACGCCCGCATGTCGTTTCCAGCGTTTCTGGATGGGATGAAAGCGCCGGCCGAAGCGGGAGGAGATACGCGCGGCATCGACGGGTGTGCGCATCAGGAACTGGCGCACGCTCTGGCCCTTCGCATCAAAATAATCCGCATTGCCCCCGGCGTCCGGAATGAACCGGTAGAGGTCTCGCGTCTTGCCTGATGTGGTCAGGGAGGCAAAGGCGATTTCACCGGCTTTGACGGGCTCGCCGGCCTCATTGAGATATTGGGTGTACAGAATTTCAAAACTGTCGCCCGGCCAAATCTCGCGTTGGAAATCGACGCTATAGGCAAGGATGCGGGCGAAATTGACCGTAACGGCCGACGGAATGCCCAAGGATTGGGCTGCGGCGAACAGGCTCGACTCGATCGTGCCTTGGGCCCGGACCATGCGGTTGCGCAGCTCGTGTTCCACCTCGCGGGCAACATAGCCGCCGCTTTCGCCCTGGGTGATGACGACTTCCCGGTCCACTTCGATTTGCAGCCGCAGGCCCATGAGTTCAGTCGTCACGGGCCAGGTCGCTGGCGTGCGCCGGGGATCGGAAACAGCGATGGCGCGCATTTCCGCAAGCGGAATATCCGGGGTGTGCAGCACCATGACCGTGATGGTCTGGCCGATCCGCAGACGTCGGGGATTGAAGACTGGCGTCATGGCTCTGACCGCTTCATAGGCAGCCTGTCGGGGCACGCCGGCCTTGGTCAGGGTATTGAGGATCGTATCGCCCTGTTGAAGCGCCAGGGAGAATGTCTCAATCCGTGGACGGGGCAGGGCGGGGCCGCTCGGCGCAGCCATGGGCGTGCCTTGCTGGAGCCGGGGACCGGTCTGGGAGGCAATCTGCGGTGTTTCGAGGGGGAAGGGGAGGGCATTGGGGGCCGGGAGCGTTCGTTGAGCGCCCGCCTCAAGGCCGGCAAGGCTCTCGCGCACCTGCCGCGCATCGGTGCCGGTCGGGTCTTCAAGCACGCTTTGCAGCGACTTGCTGAGACGGATGGCTTCAAGGGCGCTCAATGTTGAGTCGGGCTCGGAGACGGGCCGGGAGCCAAGGCTCAGCACGGCGGCGGCGCAGGCCAGGACGACGGCCATGAATGCTCCCGCGAGGAGGATTCGGGCCCGGTTGGACAAGGGCAGGGTCAACAGGGTCTGGCCCTCCACTGATGCATCATCGTCACTCCTTGCGAACGGCGCTGGTCTTGCGAACGGCGCTCGCCTTGCGAACGGCGCTGGTCTGGTCGCGGGCTGATCCGGTGCCCGATGCTCGCAAGACCGTCCGGATCAACGGCAAAACCGCGAAGATGTAAAAGGCCAGCCGGACGCCAACCCACTCGTTCCGCAGTGCGAAGAACCCGGAGCGTCAAGTTTCCGGGCGTTAAGTCTATGCCGGCGATGCCGTACGAACTGCAAACGCCCGACTCGTTAGGCAGATCATAAGAAATTCGGTGCAAGTGTACAAAAGCTCGTGCCGTGGATCAGAAGTCCGTATGAGAAGTCCCGGCACATCGGTCTGCGGACTTCTGACCCGAAAACGACACGAGAAACACCATATTGCTCGTGTGGCTCTTGGGTCAGGCATTCG
>CAYUYV010000212.1:0-5794 GCA_964449455.1 uncultured Alphaproteobacteria bacterium
GTCCCTACAAATGGACATCAAGATCACCGGGATCACCCGGGAGATCATGAAAATCGCTCTGGAGCAGGCCAATGGTGGCCGGATGCACATCTTGACCGAGATGGCTAAGGCGATCAGCGAGTCCCGCAGCGAACTCGGCGCCCATGCGCCGCGCATCGAAGTGATGACCGTGCCCACGGACAAGATCCGTGAAGTGATCGGTTCGGGCGGCAAGGTGATCCGCGAGATCACGGAGACGACCGGCGCCAAGATCGACATCAATGACGATGGCACCATCCGCATCGCCTCCTCCGACGGCGCCACCATTGAGGCGGCACGGACCTGGATCCGCTCCATCGTCGCGGAACCGGAAGTCGGCCAGGTCTATCAGGGTACGGTGGTCAAGGTCGTCGATTTCGGTGCCTTCGTGAACTTTTTCGGCCCCCGCGATGGGCTGGTTCACGTCAGCCAGATGGCCAATCGCCGGGTCAATGCCCCTTCAGAGCTGGTCAAAGACGGCGACAAGGTCTGGGTCAAGCTGATGGGCTTTGACGAGCGCGGCAAGGTGCGGCTGTCCATGAAGGTTGTGGACCAGGAGACCGGCAAGGAACTTGAAGCAGAGGCCGCAGAAGCCGAAGCGGGCTAATGCTGCGCCCGGTAAAACCGGCGATTGCAAAACCGAAAACTGAAGACGGAAAGCCCGGCACCCTGGCCGGGCTTTTCTTTGCCTGCCAACCGCTGTTCAGGGTTGTGAATACCCGGCCCCCGGTGGTGAAATGAAGGCACACCCATTAGTGTGACCCGACATCCGGATCATGCGAAGACCGCGACTGCGCTGGACAGCCCCCGACCGCCCCCGCGCGGTGCCAACGGCGCGGGAGCGAGAATACGGGAGCTGTGTCCGGGTGAGGGCAAACGGCCCGGGCGGCCCAAGCAGCCCAAGCGGCCCAAGCAAGAACGAGCCATTGAGGACTTGGTCGTGAGCAAGATCTTCATTTCCTACCGGCGCAACGACGCCCCCACGGCTGCGGAATGGATCTATGAAGTCGTCGTGGCAGCGTTCGGCACGGACCGTGTCCTCATGGATGTGGAGGACATTCCGCCCGGCGCCGACTTTGAGAGCATGATTCACGCCTTCCTCGACGAGTGCGACATCATGCTTGTGATCATCGGACGACACTGGCTCGACATCCGTGATGAGACGACCGGACGGCGCCGCCTTGAGGACCCATCCGACTGGGTTCGTATCGAGATTGAAGAGGCCGTGCGCCGGGACCTGCGCATCATTCCGCTGCTGGTCGAAGACGCGCGCATGCCGGTAGTGTCCGATCTGCCGGAGCCGGAGCCCAATACCCGCAACTATCTTCGGGCCTTTTTGCGCTGTAATGCGCGGCGTCTTGAAGTGTCGGGCTTTGTAGCCGGAGCCCGTCGCCTCATTCCCCACTTGAAGGATGCTCTTGAGGAAGCCCGCACCAGGCGGATGGCCGATCAGAGTGCGGAGCATCGGCGCCTTATGGGTCAGCGCCGGCGCGAGCTTCAACTGATGCTTGAAGAAGAGCGCGACGGACTGAGTGATCTGTCTGAGGAGCAAATTGCCCGGCGCGAAGAGCTCGCCTGGTGGGACCTTATCAAGGAAAATCCGAGCATAGGCGATCTGCGCGATCACCTGGCCCGGTTTCCCAGTGGCTCTTTGGCCGAGAAGGTCCTCAACCGGCTCGATGCCATGGTCTGGACAGAGACCGACAGCTCCGACCGGGCCGCGATCGTTGCTTATCTTGATGAATTTCCCCATGGCCAGTGCGCAAACGAAGCCCGCGCTGCCCTGACCAGCCTCGACACAAGGATCAAGCGAGCGGTCCAGCGACGCCGATTGATGCGCCATGCCCTGCCGGTGGCCTCGGTGGTGTCAATTTTCCTAGCTCTCTCCGTGGTCTTTGTCACGGCGGGGCGGCAGGCCAAGGTCCTGGTCGCCGAAGCCTTGCCGCCCGCATCTCGCATCACGGACTGGTCGGCCCTCTCACCGGGATCGGTCGGCAATGATTGCGAGATCTGCCCGCCCATGGTCGTCATCCCGGCCGGCAGCTTTTTTATGGGCTCCCCGAACGCCGAGCCGGGCCGTGACAAGGATGAAGGGCCACGCCGGGAGGTCGCCATTGCCCCCTTTGCCCTGTCGCGCACGGAAATCACCTTCGAGCAGTGGGACGCCTGTGTCGCCGACGGCTTTTGCCGCACCATCATCGACGATAACGGCTGGGGCCGGGGCCGCCAGCCCGTCATCAATGTGTCCTGGAACGACATTACCGGTGGAACCAACGCGCGGCGGGGCTTCATCGCCTGGATGAACTCCAAGGTGCGGGGCACGCCTTATCGTCTGCCCACGGAGGCGGAGTGGGAATATGCCGCGCGGGCGGGCACATCCCAAGCCTATGCCTGGGGTCCGCAAGACCCGATCTGCAAGACACGAGCCCAAAACAACGCCAATTTCGGGCGCGACCGGTGCTTCAATCGGGCGCTCGCGGTGGGCATATTCCGGCCGAATGGCTGGGGCCTTTACGACATGCATGGCAATGTCTGGGAGTGGGTCCAGGATTGTTGGCATGCGTCCTATCGAGGGGCACCGTCTGACGGCACCGCCTGGATGCGATTGGGCGAGGGGGTATGCAGCGAAGCGGTGGTGAGAGGCGGGGGGTGGATCGACGCGGCCCCGGCCCTGCGCGCCGCCAGCCGCAAGGACATGCCGCGCAGTTACAGATACACTCATCTTGGCTTTCGCCTCGCCCGAAACCTGCCATAAGGGACAAAGGTGAACCGGTTCAGACAGGAGCAGGCCCATCATGGACGACATTTTGGACAACCAGGCCCCGTTCGATGCCGTCGACCGGCTCCACCAGGAAACCGTGCTCGATCAGCATGCCGAATATCACCGGCAGTTCCGGGACGGCGCCCTGCCCGACGCTCTTTGGGCCCGGCTTGACTTGTTCTTCCGGAAATTTGTCGCCGAACAGGCCATCGGCCCCGTTTGGGCCGCGACAAAGGCCTCCCAAGAGCCGGCCTTTGTGGACTATGTCGAGGCCTGCCTTGCCGGCACGCAAGCCACGGCGCGGGACAAGGCGACATCCGCCACAGGCAAGATCTGAGTGGAGCGGCGCAAGGAGGGGGCAAAGGGCCATGGCCATCAGCAGACATTGCCGGACGATTGTCGGACCCGCCGCCCAGGAAGGGGGCAAACTCGGCGCGCCGGGCGCCTTCATTTATGACTATGAGATTCAAGTTCTCGTGACCGTCTGGACCGCAGTGGTGCTAGGCATTGCCCGCCAGAACCGTTTGCGTGTTTCGCCCCGGTATGCCGCCGATGTGGCCGGCTCTGTGGCCGCAGGGGTCAATGGCTATGTCGGCCGGGCCGTCAAGCTGATGAAAGCGCTGCAGACGATCCCCGGCGCGGGACGCCTTGCCGGCATGGGCGTCAATTCCGTCATCACGTTTATGGTCACCTACAAATTCGGCAAGACCTGCTGTCAGCTCATGGATGCCGGAGAGTTCAACACCCGTGATGTGGATGAGTGCGTCACGGATCTCTTGGCCAAGGTGCTCTCACCGCCCTGCGCCGAGGACATGGTGGATATGGTCCGTCTCACGGCGGCAACCCTTGATGCTTCAGAGTTCGACGCCGTGATGGATGTTGCCGCCAAAGAGATGCGCAGACGCGCGGGCATGGCGCGCACTTGACCCCTTTGCCCGTGTCGGTCCGGTAGGCCCCTGAGCCGGCGCCCCTGACGCCAGTCTCCTGACCGGTCAGATCCACCGCTATATTGCCGTGGGCGATCCAAGGTGCCATACACGGCGGGACCGGGCAGACTTGTTCGGATGACACAGGTGGATCCGTTGGTTCGGACCCACCCATAAGGTCGGCGACCGATTTGAGGTGACGTTGATGGTGGTTCGGGGTAGTGCGGCGGTCTTTGGGGCCCTTCTGGCCGGATTGATCGGCGTGGGATTCACGTTTCTTTCCGCGGACGCCGCGGCCCAACAGCCCGCGCGGACGTATAAGGGATGGGAACTGCGCAGCGGCTTTCTGGCCCATGATTACGGTCTCACGACCAACCCGATTTCGGGCGGCGAAGGCGATTTCGACATCCACGGCCAGCTTTTGTTCCCGAGCCCTGGTTTTTTCCGCTTTTTCGGCAGCCCCCGTCCCCATCTGGGCACCAATCTCGCGGTAGACGGCACGAGCCAGGCCTTTGCCGGCCTCACTTGGGATGTGCGCTTTGCCGAAAAAACGCCGGTGCTGAAGAACCTGTTTTTCATCCTTGATGCCGGCGGCGCCGTTCACAATGCCGAGAACCTCTCGCGCCCGACCGATCCGACCGATGATGATTTCGGCGAAGCCCGCCGTTACCTGGGCTGCCGCGGTCTGTTCCGCTTCGGCGCCGGCATTGGCTATGACATCAACGAACGGGTCAGCGCACAGATCTATACGGATCACATTTCCAGTCTCGGCCTGTGCGATCCGGATGATGGCCTTGAAAATATCGGCATGCGGCTCGGCTACAAATTCTGACGCCGACCCGCCGGGTGGTGCCCGTCACAGCAGAGCGCTCAGCGCCTTATCAAGCGCCGCTGGAGACACGGCAACATCCCGGTCCTTGTCTTTGCGAAGATTGGTGCCGCCATCGCGGTTCAGAGTCGGCGGGCTGACAGGGTCTACCAAGTGATAGGCGTAGCGGTGGCCAAGAGCTGCGGCGAGGGAATAAAAGCAGTTGTTCCTTGTGTCGCCAGCGCGGCGCAGCTCGATCACAAGGCCGCCACGGGGCATGAAAAGCATATTGGTGAGCCCGGCACCATGCAGGGACGCCACGACTTGCGCGTTCCCCATCAGTTGGACCTGGTGTTCAAATCCAAGTTTCTCAAAGCGGTGGATTTCAAAGCCATAGCGTTCAAGGACTGGCACAAGGTCCGCCTCATTCACGATCCGTCTTGATGCGGCCTGCGAACGGCTGATGAAGATCCGGCGCCGCGGCCGGGCGATTGGGTTGGCGCCGAAGGCTGCCCTGAGCCGAGCAGCCACGCGGGCGATCAGGTCATCATTGAATTCGCCCACAATTCCGGCGGTTGGTGAGACCACGGACACGGGGCCTTCAAGCCATGCCGGCCTTGGGGGAAGGACGAGGGGCTTGATACGGGGCCAAGCCCGGAGAGATGCGCGCACATGGGCCCGCCGGCTGAATTTCCAGGGCAGGATAAGTGGCGGCATGGCCTCGGCGTGGTCCTCGCATCCCCCATGGAGCGCTTCGAGCTTCGGTGCGGCATCGGCCAGCCAGTGATAGAAACTGCCGCTCCAGATATCGCTGGCCCAGAGCGCGGGTCCGGACACTGACTGTGCACGCGACGCCGCAGCACGGGCCCCGCGCCAGGCATAGGTCAGGCGGTTGCGCTCGGCATACTGATGGTCTGAGAAGAAGGTGAAGGACTGAATGGCGAGGCCCGAATAGGCTTCGCCGCGCCGGGTGACGCGTATGCCCTGAAAGGGTGTCAGCGTGACCGCGGGCGCGTCATGGACGCGGTAGCGGGCGAACAGAGGCGCATCATCCGGGTCAAAATTGACAGGGTCCGGACGGGAAAATCGCCCACCCGGATGAAGAAGCACCCTGCCGGTCTGCGTGTCTCGGCTGTTCATCCGCCTGCCCGAATGCGCTTGTGAGCCCTGGGCTGATCAGACCGGGGACGAGGGCTTGTCCCCCTCCCCGGCCAAGACAAACACGGGCCTAGTGTCGTGGATCAGAAGTCCGGGTCATTGAAAGGGCTCTAACTCTTTGAT
>CAYUYV010000213.1:0-5772 GCA_964449455.1 uncultured Alphaproteobacteria bacterium
ACTCTTTGATTTATCGCGTCTTCGAACCGCAAAACCGCACACACTTTTGCTGAAAACGCTTTAGGCGTTGGGGTAGCGTGCTGAAAGGCTGCGCAGGGTTTCGTGGAATTCGGCCATGGTTTCGCGGATGATGTCAGCCACGGGTTTGACGGAGTCGATCCGGCCACAAACCTGGCCTGACAGGGCGATTGATGCCTCCATATCGCCGCCGAAATAAAGATCAAGAGCGGTGCGGAATTCGCCCATGATGTTTTCCGGTGCTTCGCGTTCCAGCCGGGCGGTGCGTTCCGTGCGCAGAGCGCGCAAGGCGGGCCGGCCGAACCGGTTCAAGAACACGGTATCGGTCTCCTTGGCGTCCACCACTGCCGTTTTCCAGTTTTCGTGCACGGGGGACTCCATAGCCGAGACCATCCGTGTGCCCATCTGAATGCCTTCTGCACCAAGAGCAAAGGCGGCAGCCATAGTCCGTCCGTCTACGAAGCCGCCGGCTGCAATCACGGGCACCCCGACCTGTGAGCACACAAGCGGCAGCAAAACCATGGTGGCGACCTCCTGGGGGTTCTTGAACCCGCCGCCTTCACCGCCCTCGACCACGAGGCCGTCCACGCCCGCTTCAACGGCTTTGAGGGCACCCGCCAGGGTCGGCACCACATGGAAAACCGTGAGGCCCGCCTCTTTCAGTTCAGCGCAATAGCGGGTCGGGTCGCCGGCCGACGTGGTGACGAACCGAACGCCCTGGTCGATCACGAATTGGACAATCGCCGGATCCCGCACAAAGGCCTGGGCGATGTTCACACCGAACGGTTTGTCCGTCAGGGTGCGCATCATCTTGATTTCTTCTCGAATTTGATCGAGTTCGCCCGAGGAGGTCTCGATGATCCCCATACCCCCGGCATTCGACACAGCCGAGGCGAGCCGCGCCCGGGCGATCCAGCCCATCGGCGCCTGGACAATGGGGTAATCGGTGCCAAGCACATCCGTCACGCGGTTGCTGATTTTCATGGGGTCCTCCTGCGGTGCTTTTTCGCCGGTCCTGCGCGGGACGCAGCCTGGACACCAGTGTCGGCCGGTTGGAGGACTGGCGTCAATCCGCAAAGGGGGCCACGAAAAAGGGGCGCAGCCGGTCAGCCGCGCCCCCAGTATCGTCATGCTCTGGAGATGTCCCCCGGGGGGGGTATTCAAGGGGCGCCCTCAAAGCATAACGAATGCGTCATGGATATCGGCGTCCTGGATGTTTGCCGGATCTGTAAGATCAGAGGAGGCCAAGACCGCGTCCCCGAAATCCTGCACTGCAAGCGCACCCGCACTGGCGAGCCCGGCAAAGGTCAGATCCTCGGAAAAGGCGAAACTGGCGATCTCGATGGTGCCACCAGGATGCAGCACGATCAGATTGCCCCGGTCGGATGCGCCCAGATCAAAGGCATCGCTCGCGTCGAAATCCTCCGCCGTCAGAATGCCATCGCGTCCGGCTATGTGAGGATCGACCGCCAGCACGCCATCCAGATCGAGCACGATCTGATCCTCGCCCACAATCAGCTCGCCAATGACATCCTCGCCAAGCTGTGGATCGGAAGGGTCGAAGACAAAGGCCTGGGCGAGGCCGGACACACCCTCCAGGAACTCATCACCGGGCCCGGACGGCGTAAAGCCATTCGCGTCTGGAGAGACAAATCCTGTCAGGCCCAGGACGTTCTGCGCTACAAAGCTGAAATCAACCCCGTCGAAGAACTCCACGTCCAAGAGTTCGATGGAACCCGTGGGATACACAATGGTGAGATTGCCGAGATCCGACGCCACCAGATCGAAAGCGTCGCTCTCATCCAGATCCGACGCCGTGAGTGCTCCGTCATCGGACAGGGCTTCATTGCCGAGGATCCGGAACAGGTCGGCAGCGTCGAACAGAACAATGTCCTGCGTCACATCGAAATTGGCGATGACGTCATCGGCCTGGGCCCGTTCGGAAATGTCGAAGAAAATGAGATCGAGGGCCTCCATGGCACCATCGGCCACAAGGAGTTCGTCATTCACGCCGGCAATCAGCACAGGAAAATCCGGCGGCAGGAAGGCCCGTGTGTTGAGAAGCGCGTCCGTCTCATTCAACGGAACCGGTGTCGTCAGGCCTTCAAGACCAATGGCCCCCAGTTCCACGAGGCCGGCAAAGGTGAAATCCTCCGAGAACGCCAGTCCGGCAATCTCAATACTGCCGCCGGGGTGAACAGCGACAAGATTCCCACGGGGCGAGGCGACCAGATTGAAATCGTCGCTGGCATCGAAATCCTCCGCCGAAAACATACCGTCTTCACCCAGAATATCCGGGCTGGAGCGAACCACATCGGCGGCATTGAGTACGATCTGATCAGACCCCACCTCGAAATTGGCTATGATGTCGTTGCCGAGATTTGGGTTGGAAGGATCGAAGAAGAACACCTCGGACGCACCGATCGTGCCCACAATAAGGTCGTCCCCGGAGCGACTCCCAATCCGGTCGGTCCCGTCATTGATGGCCAGACCCTCGATGCCCAGGGCGTCGAGGCGCACGAGATCGGTGAAGGTCAGATCCGGTGAGAACGGGACACCGACAACTTCGATGGTGCCTCCGGGATGTTCAACCACAAGGTCACCGGTTTCGGAGGCGGTCAGCGAGAAGGCTTCGCTGTCGTCAAAATCCGTGGGCGAGAAGATGCCATCGGCCCCCAGAATGTTCGGGTCAGCACGGAAAACTTGAGCCGCATTGAGGAGAATCTGGTCACTGCCCAGCTCGAAATTGACGATGATGTCATCGCCGAGGAGCGGATTGTTCGGGTTGAAGAAGAAAATCTCGGCCGTTCCATTGGTCCCAACCAAGAGGTCATCCCCGCTCTGGCTCACCAGGCGACCCATGTCATTTGCGCCGGCGACGAGTCCGGTCACGTCCACAGCCCCGAGGCTGGCCAGGGCCACAAAGCTCAATTCGGGGGAGAAGGGAACGCCCCGCACTTCGATCGACCCGCCCGGATGGAAGACTGTCAGGAACCCGTCCTCAGAGGCATCGAGAGCGTAACCAGCGCTTTCATCCACATCCGCTGCCTGGAAGGCTTGATCCTCGCCGAGAATGGTCCGGTCCGAGCGATAGATATCGGCGGCATTCAGAACAATGACGTCTCCGCCCGCAAGGCTGAAATCGGCAATAACATCACGGCCCAGATTGGGGTCGGACGGATCGAACAAGAACCGGTCCGCTCCGCGATTGCCAAACAGCAGATCATTGCCGCGACCACCCACCAGCACATCCTGGCCGGCGCCGCCCAGAAGACTGTCGGCCCCATTGCCTCCGAACAGTCTGTCGCGGCCGGCGCCGCCGAGCAGGAGATCGGCGCCGCGTCCGCCAAACAGGCGATCCGCCCCGCCAAATCCGAGAATGATATCGTCCCCGGCTGTTCCATCAAGACGGTCGTCTTCGCGCGTACCCAAAACAATTGTCATGGATTCCATTGACCTCTCCTTCATCCGTGCCGGGTCTTTCCGGCGGTTCGTCCCATTGGATCTTAGTTATCAAAACTTGCATGATTTGAATAGCAGATTCTGCTATGCAGGTCTAGATAGTATCGGAGAGGTGAAATCCAACGATTGCGCAAGGTCAAGGCAGGCAGGGCTCACGGGCCGACTGGGCGGGGGATCAAGAACGCGCAGGGCATGGGGATGGGCAGGGTGCCGGCGCACAGTCCCCTGCCGCATTGCGCGTGACGAGACCATGATCTGACTGGAGAACTTGGCTCTGCTTTCGCCTTACGCGGCATCGTGGAAGATGATGCCGAGGGTGAACCGCTCACCGCTCCTTATCCGGCTGACCCCATGGCGCATGCGCACCCGGAAAGTGCCGCGTGTGCCCTCAACGGGCCGCTCATTGACGGCGAACACCACCGCATCGCCTTGGCCGAGGGGCACAACGTCAACGCGGGACTGGCTGCGGGGCTTGTGTTCTGTCAGGACGAATTCGCCGCCTTCGAAGTCTCGCCCGGGCGCGGACAGAAGCACGGCCACCTGAAGCGGGAACACGAGGTCCCCATAGAGGTCCTGGTGCAGACGGTTGTAGTCCCCAGGACCATAGCGCAGGATCAGGGGCGTGGGCCGGATCTGGCCCGCAGCATGGCATGTCGCAGCAAAGGCGCCATGGCTGGCCGGAAAGCCGGTCTCTCCCAGAGCCCCGCGCCAGCGGTTGGCCAGGGGCACAAGCCCGGCATAAAGCTGGGTCCGCAGATCCGCGATCAGCTTCGGCAAGGGATAGGCGAGATATTGATATTCGCCGCTGCCGAAGCCGTGGCGCGCCATCACCACGCGGCTTCGGAACGCATTTTCATCTGTGTAGAGATCGCGCAGGCCTGTGCAGGTCTGCGCATCGAGAAGGCCCGGCAGGACGCTCCAGCCTTGACTCTGAAGATCCCGCTCAAGCCCCTCCCAGGACACGCCCTCAAGACGCTCCATGGCTTGGCCCATTACTCCGCCCCCGCCTGCTCGGCTTCCCGGGCGATCAAGCTGCGCTTGCGCTCCACGCCCCAACGATAGCCCGAGATCCCGCCATCGGTGCGCACCACCCGATGGCAGGGAATGACGAGGCCCACCGGATTGGTGGCACAGGCGCGGGCCACGGCCCGGTGGGCGCTGGGTGCGCCGATGGCTTGCGCAATATCCGTATAGCTTGCAGTCGTGCCTGACGGGATCTTGCGCAAGGCCTCCCAGACCCGTTGCTGGAAGGCGGTCCCCTGAATGTCGAGGGGCAGGTCAAGGGAGCCGGCCGGTGCCTCAACATAGGTGCAGACCTGAGCCACCAGCGCTTCGAACTCAGCGTCATCACCGTGAAGATCAGCCTCGGGAAAACGGTCCTGGAAGCTTTCGACCAGGGCTTGGGGATCATCGCCCAATTCAATGGCGCAAACGCCCTTTTCCGTGGCGGCGACAAGGACCGGTCCCAGGCTGGTCTCGGCAACGGCGAAGCGGATGGCGGCGCCCTTGCCGCCCTTGGCGTAGGCGGATGGTTTCATGCCCAGTCTTCCTTCAGCATCCGCGTAAAAGCGGCTGGAGGCGCCATAGCCGGCGCCATACAAGGCCCCAGTGACGCTTTCTCCCGCGCTCAGATCCTTGCCGACCCGCATTGCGCGGATCTGGGCCGCATAGGCCTTGGGCGTGACACCGGTCACCGTCTTGAAGACCCGGTGGAAATGGTGGCGGCTGAGGCCGACAGCCTGGGCCAGCGCAGCCAGGCTTGGCGTCGTTTCCGCCTCTTCGATCAGGCGGCAGGCCTTGGCCACGGCATTCGCCTGGCGTTCGGCGAGCGAGGGGCTATCCGGCGTGCAACGCTGGCAAGGGCGATAGCCCGCGGCCCGCGCTGCCGCGCCGGTCTCGTAGAAACACACATTCTCGCGCCGGGCGAGGCGTGCGGGACAGGACGGGCGGCAATAGACGCCCGTGGTCTTTACGGCGTAGACGAAGCATCCATCGGCACCCGCGTCCCGGGTTTCCACGGCGCGCCAGCGCGCGGCGTCCCTGTCCGGTGTTTCGGTCATGATCTGGGTCATCGCTTCCATGGTCCGTCTCCTGATTGGACAACGGCCCGAGGATAGGGTCCAGGATCCGCGCCATGCGTTCCGAAAGTTGCTGTCGAATTGGGAGAGGAAAGAAGTGGAGGGTTTCTGTTGCCAGGTACCCTCCGAACCCCGCTTACCTATTAGGCAGCGAGCGCCAGTTCGTTATCATTGGCACTTGTAAAAATGGCCCGATATCGGTGGTACCATGCCG
>CAYUYV010000214.1:0-1910 GCA_964449455.1 uncultured Alphaproteobacteria bacterium
ACTCTTTGATTTATCGCGTTTTCGAACCGCAAAACCGCACACACTTTTGCGGAAAACACGCTAAGGATCAGACCTGATCCAGGGCCTGGTTCATGTCGGCAATGATATCCGCCGCGTCCTCAATGCCCACGGAGACCCGGACCACATCATTGCCGGCACCGGCGGCCGTGCGCTGCTCATCGGAGAGCTGGCGGTGGGTGGTCGAGGCCGGATGGATGATGAGGCTGCGGGTGTCGCCCACATTGGCCAGATGGCTGAACATCTTGACACTGTTCACCAGCTTCCGGCCTGCCTCATAGCCGCCCTTAACGCCGAAGGTGAAGACGGCCCCGGCGCCTTGGGGGCAGTATTGCTGAGCCAGCGCATAGTAAGGATCGCTTGCAAGGCCCGGATAGGACACCCAGCCCACTTTGTCGTGGGCCGCCAGGTGATGGGCGAGATTGAGGGCGTTGGAGCAGTGCTGGCTCATGCGCAAGGGCAGGGTCTCAATGCCCGTGAGCACCAGATAGGCATTCATGGGGCTCAAGGCCGGCCCCAGATCGCGCAGTCCGATGGCCCGGCAGGCGACAATGAACGCAACGGGACCGAAAGCGTCCGTCAGGGTCATACCGTGATAGGACGGATTGGGCTGGGACATGGTCGGGAATTTGTCCGATGCCGCCCAATTGAAAGTGCCGCCATCGACGATCAGGCCGGCGATGGCATTGCCATGCCCGCCGAGGAATTTCGTGGCCGAATGGACAACGACCGAGGCGCCATGCTCCAGCGGCCGGCACAGGGCCGGGGTGGCAAGTGTGTTGTCCACGATCAGCGGGATGCCGGCTTCTTCCGCCACGCGGGCGATGGCGCCGATATCGCTGATCACGCCCCCCGGATTGGCGATGCTCTCGATAAAGATGGCTTTGGTGCGCGGTGTGAGGGCCCGGCGGAAATTATCCGGATTGCTCTCATCGACCCAGTTGACGTTCCAGCCGAATTTCTTGAACGCAAGGCCGAACTGGTTGATGGAGCCGCCATAAAGATGGTTACCGGCCAGGAAGTCATCACCCGGTTCCATCAGGGCATGGAATGCCAGGGCCTGCGCGGCATGGCCCGAGCCGACGGCGAGGGACGCGGCGCCGCCTTCAAGAGCGGTAATCCGGTCTTCCAGAACGGCGCAGGTCGGGTTGCCGATCCGGGAATAGATAAAGCCCATCTCCTCAAGATTGAACAGGCGCGCGGCATGGTCCGCATCTTGAAAGACAAACGAGGTGGACTGATAGATTGGTGTGGACCGGGCCCCCGTGGTCGGATCCGGCGCCGCACCCGCATGGACGGCACGGGTGCAAAATCCCAAAGGGCGTTCCTGACCGTTGGACTCATCTTGGCTCATGGACATCTCCTTTTTCTCAAGCGGTTTGGGAAAAGCGGTGGTCAGCCGAGGCCGAGGCGGCCCCGTTCGATTTTCGGGCAGCGGTCCATGATGACCGTGAGGCCCGCGGCCTCGGCCCGGGTGGCGGCGGCGTCATCGCGCACGCCAAGCTGCATCCAGATGGCTTTCGCACCCAGCACAATGGCCTCATCCACGATCGGACCCACATCCTCCGAGCGCCGAAAGATGTCGACAAGATCGATGGGTACGGGCACGGCGCTAAGGCTGTCATAGCTCGGACGACCCAGCAAAAGGGCGCCATTGAGGGCCGGATTGACCGGATAAACGTCATAGCCGCGCCCAATCAGATACTCTGTGACCTCATGGCTGGCCCGATCGGGATTGGCACTCGCGCCCACCACGGCGATGGTCCGTGTACGGGTCAGAAGATCAAGCAGCATACCATCGTCATAGTGCAGATAACTCATCGTACGATCCTCCCGGACGGTCTGCCCATTTTGCTTGTCGTGTGCCAGGCAGGGCGGACACCAGGCAGGGC
>CAYUYV010000214.1:2010-5710 GCA_964449455.1 uncultured Alphaproteobacteria bacterium
CCAGGCAGGGCGGACACCAGGCAGGGCCGACATCTGTGACCTAAATCGACAAAGCACAAGTGCTCCCGTGTGGCATAAAGGGTCGATGGGTCCTCAAAATCCGAGCCCCGACTTTATCGCCGAGCCCACACCCTAGCCGGCTCCGGAGAGCCGGGCCAGATGGGCCCCAATTGGCCGCATGCCCCCAGCTTTTGCGCACTCTGGCTGAGGGATTTTGGGACCCGGGCAGTTTTTAGACCCGGGTATAGTGGCCGTCAGGCATCCTGGTCGTCGTGCCAGCGGGGCGGACGTTTTTCCACAAATGCGCCAATGCCTTCCTCCGCATCCGCCTCCAGCATGTTCATGGTCATGACTTCGGACATCATGGCGTAGGCCTGGGCCAGGGGCTGTTCCACCTGGTCGTAAAAGGCTTTCTTGCCGATGCCCACCACGACGCGGGACTTGGCGGCGATCTTGGCCGCCATCAGCCGGGTCTCGGCGCCGAGCGCATAAGGCGGCACGACCTTGTTAACGAGGCCGATGCGCAGCGCTTCTCCAGCGTCAATTGCTTCACCGGTCAACAGCATCTCCATCGCCGCCTTGCGCGGCACATTGCGGGCAAGCGCCACCATGGGGGTGGAGCAGAACAGACCGATATTCACCCCCGGCGTGGCGAAGCGGGCGGTGCGGCTGACAACCGCCAGATCGCAGGTGGCCACAAGCTGGCAGCCGGCCGCCGTCGCCATGCCCTGGACTTGGGCGATGACGGGTTGGGGCAGGGCGATGATGGCCTGCATCAGGTCGCTGCACTGGGCAAAGGTCTCCCGGTAAAAGCTGGCCATGCCCCCCGGATCGGATCGCGCGCCGGTCATCTCTTTCAGGTCATGGCCGGCGCTGAACACCGGGCCATTGGCGGCGAGGATCACCACTTTGACGCTGCGATCCGCGCTCGCCTGCGCCAGCGCCGCCTGAAGCGCGCCCATCAGGCCCCGAGAGAGAGAATTGCGCGCCCGCGGCCGGTTGAGTGTGATGGTCAGCACTGCCCCGTCTCGGGCCGTGAGGACCAGCGCATCGGAATTGGTGTCGCTCATGGGATGCCCCCTTCACCGAAATCTGTGTGGTATTATAATACCGTTTTCTTACAGCGTTGTTTTTGCAAGATAAATCCGGGGGAGGTGCTATTGACAGCGTTGCCGGCCTTCCCTAGACATCCAGCTCCCGAGACCCGCGCGGTATCGCCCGGCACCCTCGCAGAAAACACCGTGTCCGCTCCCATGCCCGAATGTCCAGTGCAGGCCAAGTCCGTTAGCGATGGCCGCGCGGTGAGACCCGGGCGCTGCGGAAGGAGTACACAATGAAAACGAAATTCCTGAAGGCGTCAGACGTCGAGAAGCGCTGGGTCGTGATCGACGCCGAAGGTCTGGTTGTCGGCCGTCTGGCCAGCCTGATCGCCACGCGCCTGCGGGGCAAGCACCGCCCCGACTACACCCCCCATGTTGACTGCGGCGACAATGTCATTGTGGTCAATTGCGAGAAGGTCGTGTTCACGGGCCGAAAGCGCACCCAGCAGACCTATTACTGGCACACGGGCCATCCCGGCGGCATCAAGAGCCGGACGGCGGACAAGCTGCTGGACGGCCGCTTCCCCGAGCGCGTGCTTCAGAAGGCGGTCCAGCGCATGTTGCCCAAGGACAGCCCCCTGGCGCGGACCCAGTTCTCCAATCTGCGGGTCTATGCGGGCCCGGATCATCCCCATGAGGCGCAACAGCCTGAACCGCTCGATGTCAAGAGCTGGAACGTCAAGAACACCTTGAGGGCCTGAGCATGTCCGATGAACCCCGTACGCTGAAGGATCTCAGCGACCTGACGGAAACGGAAGCCGCCGCCAATCTGTCTGTGGACGCGGCCATTTCCAACGAGCCGAAAATCGACGAGCACGGCCGCGCTTATGCCACGGGCAAGCGGAAGGACGCTGTCGCCCGGGTCTGGATCAAGCGCGGCTCCGGCCTGGTGACCGTGAACGGCAAGGATATCGAGCGTTATTTCGCCCGCCCCGTGCTGCGCATGATCCTGCGCCAGCCCCTGGTGGTGTCCGATCGCGCTTCGCAATATGACATTGTCTGCACGGTGAAAGGTGGCGGCCTGTCCGGCCAGGCTGGTGCCGTGCGTCACGGCCTGTCTAAGGCGCTGACCTATTACGAACCCGATTTGCGCTCGGTGCTGAAGAAATACGGCTTCCTCACCCGCGACCCGCGGACTGTGGAACGCAAGAAATATGGCCGTGCGAAAGCCCGCCGCAGCTTCCAGTTCTCCAAGCGTTAAGTCGGAGCGATGGCGGCGTCCCCCATCCCCGTCGCCATTCTCGGCGCCAGTGGCTACACTGGCGCCGATCTTGTGCGTCTACTGAGCACCCACAAAGATGTGCGTCTGGCGGCGCTGACGGCCCATTCCCATGCGGGCAAGCCCCTTTCGGCCGTGTTTCCCCATCTGCGCATGGTGGACGCGCCGGATCTTGTCACCGTTGATGATGTGGACTGGAGCGGCATTGAGGTGGTGTTCTGTGCACTGCCCCATGGCACGACTCAGGAAATTGTCGCGGGCCTGCCCAAATCGCTCAAGGTGGTCGATCTGTCGGCGGATTTCCGCCTGACCGATCCGGACATTTACGCCGAGACCTATGGTAAGCCCCACGCGGCCAAGGACCTTCAGCCTGAAGCCGTTTATGGGCTTACCGAACATGCCCGGGAGGCCATTGCCAAGGCACGGCTGGTGGCCTGTCCCGGCTGTTATCCCACGGCCTCGCTCCTGGCGCTCCTGCCCCTGATCAAGGGCGGCACGATCCAGGTTGAGGATGTCATTATCGATGCCAAGTCCGGCGTATCCGGTGCCGGGCGTGGTCTGAAGGAAGCAAACCTGTTCTGTGAGGTGGGCGAGGGGATCCACCCCTACGGCATCGCCCGCCACCGCCATGCGCCGGAGATCGAGCAGGAACTGGGCCGGACGGTCAATGTTCCGGTGACGGTCAATTTCACACCGCACCTCATGCCCATGAACCGGGGCGAACTCGTCACCTGCTATGTGCGCCTCGCACCCGGTCAGACGGCGGATAGTGCCCGCGCGGCCCTGCAAGTGGCGTATGATGCCGAACCCTTCGTGCACGTCCTCCCCGAGGGCGAGGCCCCGGCCACCCGCCATGTGCGCGGCTCCAACCACTGTGTGGTGAATGTCTTTGCCGACCGCATCCCGGGCCGCGCCATCGTGATTGCCGCCATCGACAATCTCGTCAAAGGCTCCTCGGGCCAGGCCATTCAGAACTTCAACCTGATGATGGGCCTGCCTGAGACCTGTGCCCTTGAACAGGCCCCCCTGTTCCCCTGACGGCTCCGCATAGGGCGGCGTGAGGTCTTTGCCGGCGCCCACGGATGATCCGCAAGCCTCTCCCATCGTCGCTCCGCGCCATGCAATGACGCGGCGCACTTGACCCCTTGTCCCCCTTACCCCCGCTCCCATCCGCAGGGTGGTGAGGCATGCGGGGCGACCGGCGACCCGTTGCGCGCCGGGCATCAATCGGCCCGCTCCGCCTGCCCACTCATGCGGTGCCTGCGAACCATGGGGACGGCGGGTCGGAGTGACCGTTGCTCGCAAATCCACCTGTGTCCTCATGGGGAGCGCGGCAGCGATGGGACTCAGGGCCCCGCGTTGGGGCCCCGCGTTGGGGCCC
>CAYUYV010000215.1:0-3994 GCA_964449455.1 uncultured Alphaproteobacteria bacterium
CCGCAGACGGACGTGCCGGGACGTCTCATGCGGACTTCTGATCCACGACACTAGGGCCGCAAGAGCGACATCCCGAGGGGCGGCAGATTGACCGGGGCAGGGCGTGCGCTTTGGTCCGTTTCCGTCAGGGGCCGGAATGATCGGGGTCCGTGGTCGCAAAGGTCACGGGCCGCTGTAAAGTCAAGGCTGGTCAGGGGGAGATGGAGATCTGCCGTATCCACCCCCCGGCCACCAAGCTGGGTGCTGGCGGGGAAGGCTGTCGCCACCGTCAACGGGCGGGCAAGATCCTTGGCCCGGTCCCGGAGTTCCGCGACCGCTTCCTGAAAATCCTGATCGCCGCTGGCAATCACGACGATCTCAACGGGCGTGGTCTCAAAGACCCGCACCAGGTCAAAGCCCATGCGCAGATCGATGCCCCGTTCGCGGTTCGCTCCGGTCAAAGGACGGGTGCAGACGGTCACGCCGGCCCGGGTCCAGCGTTCTGACCGCTGCGCCCAGTCTTGCGCTGTCTCGCCGCCGATCACGCGGCCTTGGGGCGGCACGCCGATATAAAAATGGGTTGCACCAAGGCTCCAACCCATGCGCTGGCAGAGCCGCTTGGCCAGAAGACCGGGATGAAAATGGGTCTGTGCGGGCGTGCCGAAAACCCGAGCCGTGGCCCGGCCGATATTCCGCCCGTCGAAAAACACCGCAGCGCGCGGCTGTACGGGATCTTCGCCCCGAAAAGGCGACTCAGCGTGATCGCCGAGACGGATCTGGACCGCCCGGGGCCCCGTCATGTCCAGAACCTCGTCCATCATCACCCTTCTCCGGGGTTTGTCCGTGGGATCTGCCCCGGACGCTCGCACCGAAGCGCAAGCGGACTGGCTTCGCCCGCCTCGCGCCGTCAACCTTTCCATTTCGTAAACCATAGACCAATGGGGATGCCGATGCCGCGATATCCGAACCAGTTTTCCTGGTTCTTAAGCGCCTGTACCTTTTCAGCACCCACAAAAGGCGCTGAAGAACACAATCTGAGCGCGTGGAATGCTGGCCTTAGCGAGCGACGAGGGGCGCCATATTGAGATGGGTGCCCGCATCGGTCAGCAGGGTTTCCCCCGTGATCCAGTCGGAGCCCTCAAGCGCGAAGAAGAGGATCGCATCAGCAACGCTCTCGGGCGTGCCGGCTTGGCGCAGGGGCGTGCGCTTGATGACCGTGTCCACCATGGCCTGGTAGCCGTCATCGTCCATGCGGTCCTTGAACCACCGTGTACCGACAAAACCGGGGCAGACCGCATTGATGCGGATCTCCGGCGCAAGCGCCCGGGCAAGGGACAGGGTCATGGTGTTGAGGGCCCCTTTCGAGGCCGCATAGGCAACGGATGAGCCGATGCCGGTCACGCCCGCGATCGATGAGACATTGACCACGGAGCCGCGCCCCTGGGCCTTCATGGCCGGGGCCACGGCGCGGATCATCTGGAACGGGGCGACCACATTGATGGTGTTGATCCACTGGAAATCATCCGCGCTCAGACCATCAAGATCGGCATGATCGACAAATCGGGTGCCGCCGGCATTGTTGACCAGGATGTCGATGCGGCCCCAGGCCTCCATGGCTGCCGCAGCCATGCGCCGGCAGGCGTCATCATCCGTGACATCCGCCCTGACAAGCAGTGCCTCAACCCCATGGGCCCGGCATTGCGCAGCGACCTCCTCGGCGGCATCGGCGCTTTTGGAATAGTTCACCACCACGCGCACGCCGCGGGCCGCCAACCGTTCCGCCGTCGCGGCGCCGATGCCGGCGGCGGATCCCGTCACAATGGCTGTCTTGCCTTCCGCCCGGTCATCCGTACCCGTCATGCTGTCCTCCCGGTTTTTCTTCTTGAAACGCGCTTATTGAACCGTGGGCAGAGGGCATTGGGGGGCGCCGCAGGGCGTGCTGTGGGCCGTGCTGATCCCGCGACCCAGCTTCGATGTCGGAGCAGCGGCCGGCGAGGGATCGGGGCGGCCGGGCAGGGCGCGCGTCCGGCTGGCCGCGATTACCTGTTCCGCCGTAGGCTGACGACGGGCAAACCGGTACAGGCCGTTCTCGACCCAGACGGCCGGCGGAACGCGGGTCTCCTCGAACATATCATGGCCCTGCTTCAGGTTCTGCCAGAAGCCGTGATAGGCCGCGCCCCGCGTCGCCCAGATGTTCACATCGGTCATTTTGAACGGGAAAATATGCACCGGCACCCCGTCCTGGCCGCCCTTCAAGGCTCCTGCTGCCAGACTGTAGATCTCTTCCATCCGCGCATCGGTCATGGCGAAACAGCCTTGGGACACGCAGGAGCCGTGAACCATGAGCAGGTTGCCCGTGCGGCCATGGGCCCGGTCATAGGCATTGGGAAAGCCGAGATTGAAGGACAGGTGAAACTTGCTGTTCGGATTAAGCTGATTGGAGCGGACCGTGTAAAAGCCCTCCGGAGACTGATGATCCCCTTCCCGCAGTTTGGGGCCCATGCCGCCGGAATACTCACAAATGCCATAGGTCCGGAACAGGGAGTACCGCCCGTCATCATCTTCCACCCAGACCTCAAGCTGCCGGGTCAGTTTGAAGATGCGCACGAACAAGGGCGCGCCATAGCGCAGGCCTTTGGCCGCGAGGTCCCGTTCCAGGGTCGGGCGCACCCGGGCAAAGGCTTCCTCCGCCCGCAGACTGGTCGGGATCGGGGTATAGCGGCCGAAACCCGCCCGGTTGTCGCGCCGCCAGTCGGCAGCGGACGGCCCGCTCCAGGCCAGAACGGCCACGAAGGCGGCCAAGACAAATCCCACACCACACACAACGCGTCGGCTGAACCGCATCGGCCCGCTCGCTCCCCTGACTGGTCCTCCGGCCCCCAACGCCCGGAAGATCCGATACACACACCACCTTTATACGCCCGATCAATGACTGCTGATGAAAGATTTACGGACAGATTTATTCGCCCTTGAAGGCCGGTGTCCGTTTCTCCATGAACGCGCGGCGCCCTTCTGCGTAATCCTCGCTGGCGAAGCAATGGGCAACCATTTCTTCGATCAGGCCGATCCGCGCCTTGCTCGACACGGCCACGGCCTCGGCCACTGCCCGTTTGGCGGTGCGCTGGGTAAGGGGCGCATTGGCGCTGACCCGGTCGCAGAAATCATGGACTGCGGGGCTGAGCTGGCCCCGGTCATAGACCCGATTGATGAGCCCGATCCGCTCCGCCTCATGGGCGTTATAGACCCGTGCCGTGTAGAGGATCTCCCGCGCATGGGCCGCGCCGACGGCCACAACGAGATCCCGCGTCGGCGCAAAACCGTAGCCCACACCGAGCTTGGCCGCCGGAATGGCAAATCGCGCATCATTTCGCGCATAGCGCAGGTCACAGGCGAGGGCGATGCCAAGGCCGCCGCCCATGCAAATGCCGCGAATGGAGGCGAGAGTCGGGTGGATGCATTCGCGAATGCTGGTATAGGCCTTTTCCGTGGCCTCCTCGTAGAGCGCCGTGCCTTCAGGTGTTGCGCGCACCGTATCGAATTCGGAAATGTCTGCGCCGGAGACGAAGGCTCGGTCCCCTGCGCCTTTCAGCACCACGGCGCGCACCGCCGGATGAGCCTCCAGCTCCTCGATCAATTCCGGGATCGCCTGCCACATGGAAAGGGACAAGGCATTGTGCCGGCTTTCATTGTCGAAAATCAGCCAGCCGATGGCCCCCTGGATCTCGGTGCGCACAAGTCCCGACATGATTCCCAGCTCCCTCCCCCAATCCAACTCTGGCCCCAATCCAACTCTGGCCCCAATCCAACCCGGGCTGCAGTCCAACCCTGGACGCTCGGCCCATCGGGCGCTACCTCCAGACACATCCCGATACGCTAGCCCAGTTGGCGTCCGGGTCCAAACCGTCATTGACCGAGGCGAATACCGTGACCGAGCCATCCGTTCCAGGCGAGCCACCCCGTGCCGATGACCCTAAAGGCCCAAGCCTTACCCATTTGGGTCGGGCCCATTTGGGTC
>CAYUYV010000215.1:4094-5693 GCA_964449455.1 uncultured Alphaproteobacteria bacterium
CCCATTTGGGTCGGGCCCATTTGGGTCAGGCAAGCGCGCTTCCCCACAGCCCGGAGGCGGCGGTTCTCGATCCCGTGCCGAACCCCCATCCCGATGTCGCCTATATGGCCCGCTTTGTGTGCCCGGAATTCACCTCGCTCTGCCCCGTAACCGGCCAGCCGGATTTTGCCCATCTGGTGATCGATTATGTTCCGGGTCCGTGCCTTGTCGAAAGCAAAAGCCTGAAGCTCTATCTCGGCGCTTTCCGCAACCACGCGGCCTTTCACGAGGCCTGCACGATCGACATCGCCAAGCGTCTGGTCGCAACCATCGCACCGCAATGGCTGCGCATCGCCGGCTATTGGTATCCCCGCGGCGGCATCCCCATCGATGTCTTTTATCAGACCGCTGAGCCCCCGGCCGGCGTCTGGATCCCGGACCCGGACGTCGCCCCCTATCGCGGTCGCGGCTGACACGGCGGGCGGGGCTCACCAAGGGTCCCAGCGGGGGCCACATATTGATGCTGACCCCAAAAGGTCCCGCCCCGTGATCGACCCTTGCCGGGTGTGGCCGGCATTTCTACACTCGCGCCGAAAAGCGGACGGGGCAGATATGGGCGAGATTTTCATCAGCTACGCGCGGGCGGATCGGGAGCGGGTCGCCCGCATTCATGGCTGCCTGGTCGAGGCCGGGTTCGATGTGTTCTGGGACAATGCCGTTCTGCCCGGGGACCGTTGGCGCACCCGGATCGAAGAGGCCGTAGGCTCGGCTGCCGTGGTGCTCGGTGTGTGGACGACTGCCGCCACCCAGTCGGACTGGGTGCTTGACGAAACACACCGTGCCAAGAAGGACGGGCGGCTGGTGTCCATTCGCCTTGATGGGGCCCGGCCGCCCCTGGGCTATGGGCAGATTCAGTGTGAGGATTTGTCCCACTGGGACGGAGGCGATCTTGAAGATCCCGGTTGGTTGCGGGTGGTCGATGCCTTGCGTGACCGTGTTGGCCGGATAAGCGGCGCACCGGCCAGCGCCGGCGTCACGCTCGACTTCCTTAAGCCCTATGAGGCGGTGGTTGGGGATGCGCGGCGGATCAACGACCCGCGCCTGCGCCGGCTTGTTCAGTGTACGCCGGAAGAGATGCGCAAGGCCCTGCGCCTGGAGCCACCTTTGAAGGGCAAGCGGTTCTATGCCGCGCTCGTCAAGCTGCGGAACATCGCTGCCGCGGTCTCCGGCGGTTCCCCTGAAGGGCGGGACGGGGACCGGCTCTATGACGATATTGAGGAAACGGCCCTGCGCCAGCTTTTCGCAGACACGCCCCTTAATGCCTTGGCGGAAAAGGTGCAGGCCCTGATCGGCAAGGCCAGCCCGGCGAAAGATGGCGCGCCACAGGGTGTGCTGCGGTATCGCGATCTCTCAACACAGGATCGGCAGACCATCGATGCCCTGCTCGATGACGGGGACAGCCACCGCGAGGCCTTCCTGAACGATCCCACCTTGATCGCCATTGGCAGGGCGGATTATGCGCGGGAGCTGCTGGACAGTCTGTGCTGGGAACTCTCCGACTCTGAGATCAGCGTTTCGGGTCTGTCGGATCTCATTGCCCTGATGGCGGAGCTGAACCGG
>CAYUYV010000216.1:0-5638 GCA_964449455.1 uncultured Alphaproteobacteria bacterium
GGCATCCGCCCGGCCGTGAATGTGGGTCTGTCCGTGTCCCGCGTGGGATCGTCCGCCCAGATCAAGGCCATGAAGCAGGTTGCCGGCAAGATTAAGCTGGAGCTTGCCCAATACCGGGAAATGGCCGCATTCGCCCAGTTCGGTTCTGACCTTGATGCCGCGACCCAGCGCTTGCTGAACCGGGGTGCGCGCCTCACGGAACTCCTGAAACAGGGTCAGTACAGCCCGCTGTCCGTGGAAGAGCAGGTCATCTCCATTTTTGCCGGCGTGCGCGGCTACCTTGATGAGATCGAGGTGGGTGACATTCAACGGTTCGAGCGCGAATTGCTGGGTCACATGCGTGCCAGCCACGGGGCCGTTCTGGAAGAAATCCGGACCCAGAAGAAACTGTCCGATGAGCTCGACGGCAAGATTGCCGAGATCATCGAGAACTTCGCCCGCACCTTTGCGTGATCAGAGCGCGTGAGGGAATGGAGCCGAAGGCGAGGGTGAAATGGCCAGTCTGAAGGAACTCAAGGTCCGGATCTCCAGTGTCAAGTCGACCCGGAAGATCACGAAGGCCATGCAAATGGTGGCGGCCGCCAAGCTGCGCAAAGCTCAGGACGCGGCGGAGAGCGCCCGTCCTTATGGGGAGCGTATCGAGCGCGTGCTGTCCAATCTGGCGGTCAGCCTGCAAGGCGATCCCAACGCGCCGCGCCTTCTCATGGGCACGGGGCAGGACCAGACCCATCTGCTTGTGGTGGCGACGGCGGATCGTGGCTTGTGCGGCGCGTTCAATTCGAGCATTGCCCGTCTCGCCCGTGATCATGTCGAGCGCCTTCGGGCCGAAGGCAAAACAGTCAAAATCCTCTGTGTGGGGCGCAAGGGCCGCGACTTCCTGAAGCGCGGTTATGGCAGCCTGATTGAGGACACGATTGAATTCACCGGGGTGAAGCAGATCTCCTTTGAGCATGCCTCCGGCATCGCCCAACGGATCATGACTGCCTTCGACAAGGGTGAATTCGACGTCTGCACGATCTTCTACTCGCGCTTCCAGTCCGTGATCTCCCAGGTGCCGACGGCCCAGCGGCTGATCCCGGCGGAAATCGAGACGTCTTCTGCGGATAGCGAAGATGCAGCGTCCACGGATCTTGGTGGCGCGCTTTATGACTATGAGCCCGATGAGGCCTCCATTGTTGCCGGACTATTGCCGCTCAATCTGAGTGCACAGGTGTTCCGGGCGCTGCTGGAGAATGCGGCCAGCGAGCAGGGCGCCAAAATGACCGCCATGGACAATGCGACGCGCAATGCGAGCGATCTCATTGACTCGCTGACCTTGCAGTTCAACCGTTCACGTCAGGCGGCGATCACCAAGGAGTTGATCGAGATCATCTCCGGGGCGGAGGCGGTCTGACCATGACGGAGCGCGGCGGGCGCAGCGGGCTTGTCGCCGTCCTCTTGAAAGGGCTGATTGTCGGTGTTCTGACGGGACTGATGAGCGCCGCCGCTTTTTGGTTCGTCTATGACTTCACGGAGGAGTTCGCCCTGACATTCGGGCTGCTCCTCACTGGCGCACTCGCAGCCATCAGCACATGGATGGTCGAGCTGCTAAAATGGTAGAGGTGTTGGATCTCCAGTGACTGAAGGGGATTGGATCAAGCGGCTTTTTCGCCGGATCATGCGCTTCCTGATGGGGCCGAAGCCTGTGGAAGTGCCGTTTGCGTTGGACCATGACGCAAGGCGGGGCTACAGGCCGGTTCACCGGACCGCCATGGCGCCCCAGCCGGCGTTCAGCCAGGCCGGGGCGGCCGGCCCGCGCACGACTGAAGCGAGTGACGAGACAGCAGAGACGGCCGGTCGGCAGAAGATCGGCACGGATGATACGGGACCCGGCGCAACGGCCGCCCCGAAACGGATTGTGAGAAGGACGAAGGCAGGACAGACGATGAGCACATCAACGGGCAAAATCACCCAGGTCATCGGCGCCGTCGTGGACGTGCGCTTCGACGGCGAGCTGCCGCCGATCCTGAATGCGTTGGAGACGGACAACCAGGGCAACCGCCTGGTGCTCGAAGTGGCCCAGCATTTGGGCGAAGAGACCGTCCGCTGCATCGCCATGGACTCCACGGAGGGCCTCGTTCGGGGTGCGGAAGTGCGGGATTCGGGCCAGCCTATCGCCGTTCCGGTCGGTGAAGGCACTTTGGGACGCATCATGAATGTGATCGGCGACCCGGTGGACGACGGTCCGGCCATTCCGGCCACCGAATATCGCCCGATCCACCGCGAAGCCCCGGCTTTTGTCGACCAGGCCACGGAAGCGGAAATTTTGGTCACGGGCATCAAGGTCATTGACCTGCTCTGCCCCTATGCCAAGGGCGGTAAGATCGGCCTGTTCGGCGGCGCTGGCGTGGGCAAGACCGTGCTCATCCAGGAGCTGATCAACAACGTCGCCAAGGCCCATGGTGGGTATTCCGTGTTCGCCGGTGTGGGCGAGCGGACCCGGGAGGGCAACGATCTCTACTGGGAAATGATCGAATCCAACGTGAACAAGGAAGGCGGCGGCGAAGGCTCCAAAGCCTCCTTGGTCTATGGCCAGATGAATGAGCCGCCGGGCGCCCGGGCCCGCGTTGGCCTGACCGGTCTGACCCTTGCCGAATATTTCCGGGACATGGGCGGCGGCCAGGACGTGCTGTTCTTCGTGGACAACATCTTCCGCTTCACCCAGGCCGGCGCCGAAGTGTCCGCCCTTCTGGGCCGCATCCCGTCCGCCGTGGGCTACCAGCCGACCTTGGCAACGGATATGGGCGCCCTTCAGGAGCGCATCACGTCCACGACCAAAGGCTCGATCACGTCCGTGCAGGCCATTTACGTGCCGGCCGATGACTTGACCGACCCGGCCCCGGCCACGTCCTTCGCGCACCTTGATGCCACCACGGTGTTGAACCGCGCGATTTCGGAAAAGGGCATCTACCCGGCCGTGGACCCGCTCGACTCCACCTCGCGGATCCTTGACCCGCAGGTGGTTGGAGATGAGCACTATGAAACCGCCCGTGAGGTTCAGCGGATCCTCCAGCGCTACAAGTCGCTCCAGGACATCATCGCCATTCTCGGCATGGATGAGCTTTCCGAAGAGGACAAGCTCGTGGTGGCGCGGGCCCGGAAGGTCGAACGCTTCCTGTCCCAGCCGTTCCACGTGGCCGAAGTGTTCACCAACATCCCCGGCTTGCTCGTGGATGTGAAGGACACGGTGCAGAGCTTTGCTGCCCTTTGCCGCGGCGATTACGACCATCTGCCGGAAGCGGCCTTCTACATGGTCGGCGGCATCGAGGATGCGGTGAAAAAAGCTGAAGCCATGGCCCAGGAAGCGGCCTGATCTCACCTTGCGGCGGCGGACGGTCCGTCGCCGCACTCGACGACTGTTTGAGGCCGCGCGCCCATCCGGGCCACGGCCGACCGCCCTGTACTCTGCTACCGCACTGTACTCTGCCACCGCCTTGCACTCTGCTCCTGGGCGGCACTTGCTTTGGAAGACGGGATCGCCATGGCCGATCAATTGAAATTCGAACTCGTGTCGCCGGAGCGGCTGCTTTTGTCCCGCGAGGTGACGGGTGTGGTCATTCCCGGGTCCGACGGCGACATCACTGTCCTGCCGGCCCATATGCCCTTGATGACCACCGTTCGTCCCGGCGTGATCGAAGTCATGGGGAGCGATGTGGAGCATCCCCGGATTTTCGTCGGCGGTGGTTTTGCGGAAGTCACGCCCCAGGGCCTCACGGTTCTCGCCGAAGAAGCCATTCCCATGGATCAGGTTGATCCGGAGAAACTGGCTCAGCGGATCAAGGATCTGCGTGAGGATGTGGCCGACGCGAAAGACGATGATGTCCGGCTGCGTGCCTCTGACGAACTCTCAGACCTCCTCCAGATCCAGGCATCGCTGTAAGAGCCAGCGGGCGGGCGCGCCTGCGCGATTTCCGCGCGTTGGCGCCCGAACGCCGCTTCACGCCTCGGTTTTCACGGCGTCCTGAGGCCGCGGATCATGCCGGCGCACGAAACCGATTATGGAAATCGGTTGTTTCCTGGCCTCCCATTGGATATCGAAACTCCACCGAAAGTTGGGTCGGAGCGGACGTGGCCGCATCGCAACCCGCTGCACTCTTTCTAGTTGTCTCACCGGGCTAGTTGTCTCACCGGGAGACGGGAAGGGCGTCACGCGGCATCCCACGGCATCTGATCGTGGAAGGGAGAAGAACATGTTGGGGTACTGGAAAATCGACGATGTGGATTGGGATGCCTTCGATCCGTCAAAGGTCGACCCGGAAACCCTCAAGGCGGTCAAGGCCGCCGCCATGGTCGAATTCAACGCCGCCGACTATGTCGTCTATCTGAACAAGGTCTTCCACGACGATCCTGAGATGCTGGAAAACATCAAGCAGTGGGGCATCGAGGAAGCACAGCACGGGGAGGCCCTTGGCCGCTGGGCCGAGATGGCCGAGCCCGGCTTTGACTTCAAAGAGGCCTTCCGGCGTTTTCGCGAGGGTTACAGCATCAATGAGGGTGCCGATCAGTCCGTGCGCGGATCACGGGCCGGCGAAATGGTGGCCCGCTGTGTGGTCGAAAGCGGCACCTCGTCCTTTTATTCCGGCATGCGGGACAATACCGAAGAACCTGTCCTGCGTCAGGTGGCCGCCTACATCGCCGCGGACGAATTCCGCCACTGGAAAATGTTCTATATGGGCTTCCTGAAATATCAGCCCCAGGAGCGAATCGGCTTTTTCAAACGGCTCGGTATTGCCCTGAGCCGCGTTCAGGAAGCTGAGGACGATGAACTTGCTTATGCCTATTACTGCGGCAATGTCCCGGCCGAGAAGGAAAGCGAAATCCCCTATGATCGGGATGCGTATTCCAAGGCTTACAACAAGCAGACCCTGCGTTTTTACCATTGGCCGCACCTGCGCAAAGGCGTGGCCATGATTGCGAAGGCCGTGGGCCTTAAACCGCGGGGTATGATCTCCACCAACATCGCCCGGTTCATCTGGTGGGCCATGGTCTCACGCACCCGAGACGCCAAGCCTGCCTGACTGCCTGGCGCTTTTGCGCCGTGTGCAGATTGTTACGAGCGGGGAGACAGGACCTCGCTCTCAGGCTCCGGCTCTTGAATCGTGGACAGCGGTGTCGAGATCGACCATTCGTGTCCGAATGGATCCTTGATTTTGCCGAAGCGGTCACCCCAGAACATGTCCGACACAGGAAAAACCATTGTGGCGCCGTTCTGGACGGCCGTGACCACGGTCGCGTCCACATTTGTCACCTGCATATGAAGGGTCACACTCGTTCCGCGAAGGACCGAAGGAGCCCTCGATTTTCCGTCATTCATCTCCGGAAAGTCGTCAGACAGGAACAGCCGGCCCCCATTCAGCTCCAGCGCGACATGCATGACCTTGCCGGTCGGCTTATGTTCCTCCCGATAAAGCTCCCGCGCCCCGAAGGCCGCGCAATAGAACGCCGCTGCGGCATTGGCATTCGATACGGTCAGATAGGGAATGACCCCGGACAGCATGGGCAAGTTGGGTCTTGTGGTCACGACTGGGCCTCTCTCTTCCTGCGAGCCCTAGTGTGGCGGGTCAGGAATTCGCCCGCATGATCGGCGGGCTCCGTAGCG
>CAYUYV010000217.1:0-5637 GCA_964449455.1 uncultured Alphaproteobacteria bacterium
GAAGGGCACATCAAGGATGCGGGCCAGTGTCTGGGCCAACAAGGTCTTGCCACAGCCGGTGGGACCGACCAGCAGGATGTTGGAGTTGGCCAGCTCCACATCATTGTTCTTCGATGCGTGGTTGAGGCGCTTGTAGTGGTTATGAACCGCGACAGACAGCACGCGCTTGGCATGCCCCTGCCCGATCACATAGTCGTCGAGGACACGGCAGATTTCCGCTGGTGTCGGGACACCGTCTCGCGACTTGGACAGCGAGCTCTTGTTCTCTTCACGGATAATATCCATGCACAGCTCGACGCATTCATCGCAGATGAATACGGTCGGACCGGCGATCAGTTTACGGACTTCATGCTGGCTCTTTCCGCAGAAGGAACAATAAAGAGTGTTCTTGGAATCGCCGCCGCTGCCTTTGCTCATTCGGTCTCCTCAAGCCCGCCTGCCGCGAATCTCAGACCCATCTGCAAAATGCATTTCCGCCGGCAGTGCCGACGAGCCAATTTTGCATGGGTCCAGTCACACAACGTGGGACTTTGCCTCCTCCCATCCTTCAATCACCGTTCGGGGCGGTCAAGGCACATGCCAGTGACAGACCCTTGGGCCTAGGAGAATGGACGCCACCTCTTAATGCAAACACGATAGGACCGGACGGATCAACACGAGATTAAGCAACGACCGCCGAGTCCTGCGTGGCCTGCACGCTACGAAAGAGCCACGCTATGCAAGGCGCGGACCACGGCGACACTGTGGCCGCCCTGGCCCAAAACCATGACCTTCCACGGGCTCTCAAGAATCCTGCGCCCAGCCCTCACATGCCGGCGTCAGGAGTACGCGGAGCGCCATCGGACGACTCCATGCCGCTCGGCCGCTTCACGAACACCTGGTCGATCAGGCCGAATTTGAGGGCGTCCTCAGCAGTCATGAAATTGTCCCGATCCAGGGCCCGCTCGATCACCTCATAGCTCTGGCCCGTGTGCTTTACATAAATCTCATTCAAGCGCCGCTTGACCTTGATGATCTCCTCGGCATGGCGCTCGATATCGGAGGCCTGGCCCTGGAAGCCGCCTGACGGCTGGTGGAGCATGATCCGGGCATTCGGCAGGGCAAAGCGCATGTCTTTTTCGCCGGCGGCGAGCAGCAGGGAGCCCATGGAGGCGGCCTGGCCCAGGCACAGGGTCTGAACCGGCGCGCGGATATACTGCATCGTATCGTAAATCGCGAGACCGCTCGTCACCACACCACCCGGCGAATTGATGTAAAACGCGATCTCCTTTTTCGGGTTTTCCGCTTCAAGAAAGAGAAGCTGCGCCGTCAACAGACCGGCGGAATAGTCCTCGACCGGGCCCGTCAAGAAAATGATTCGTTCCTTCAAAAGACGGGAATAAATATCAAAGGCCCGCTCGCCCCTGTTGGTCTGTTCCACAACCATGGGAACAAGAGTATTCATCGTAAAGTCGAGAGGATCGCGCATGCCGAAAATCCTATATAGGAAGGGAAAAGCGGTGATAGCTGTAGCCCTGCGGCCGAAGACGAATCACCCTGGCTGAGCATCGGGAACACCCTGTCCGCCAGCCAGGATCACCCCGCCCGAGCGCGGCACCCGGTTAGAGCGTCCGGCCCAGTTGGGGCTGAAATAGGACGGGCCGACCGGCTGTCGCTGGAGCGGCCGTGAGCTGACCCTTGCGGACATTGGTTGCCAGTTTCTCAACGGTGTCCCGCCTTTCAAGGTTGCCCGCGTCTCGGTGACACCCGGCCAAAGTCGGTGACACCGCGCCAAGGTCGTGGACACCCCACCGGCACGGCGCACCACATCCATCAGCGCTTAATGTAACCGCCGGTCAACGCCGCACAAGAGCACCACCCACCATCGCCCCGCCCAGGGGACAAAAAGGGCGGCCCCATTGGGCCGCCCCACAAGATCTGAGTCCCCCGCTTTTGGCCAACACAGCCGCGCGCGAGGTCCATATGGCACGCGATCAGGCGGCCTGGGCCTCGTCCTCACCCTCAGGATCCTTGAACAGGTCCTCCTTGGAGACGGTCTTGTCGGTCACGGTTGCGAGTTCAAGGATAAAATCGACGACCTTGTCCTCAAACAGAGGCGCCCGAATCTCCTGCAGCGCCTGGGGCGTGTTTTTGTAGAACTCGAAGACCTTTTGCTCCTGGCCCGGAAAATTGCGGGCCCGTTCCGCGATGGCACGGCTGATCTCGTCCTGACCCACATTGATCGTGTGCTTGCGTCCGACCTCAGACAGCACAAGGCCCAGACGAACCCGCCGCTCGGCGATCTGGCGATACTCGGCGCGCAGCTCATCCTCGGATTTGTCATCGTCCTCGAGCGACTTGCCCTGGCGTTCGTAATCTGCCTTGACCTGCTCCCAGATCTGGTCGAACTCGGCCGTGACCATGCCCTCGGGCAGCTCGAAGCTATGGGCCTCATCAAGAGCGTCCAGCAGGTGGCGCTTCAGGTGCAGGCGCGACATCTGGTTGTGATTGTCCTTGAGCCGGTTCTGCATCAGTTCCCGCAGCTTCTCGAGGTTCTCAAGCCCGAATTTGGTGGCGAACTCATCGTCCATCTCCACCTCTTTCGGCGCGGCCACTTCCTGCACGTCAACGGCGAAATGGGCCGCTTTGCCGGCCAGGTGATCAGCCCCATAGTCCTCCGGGAAGGTCACATTGACATCGACCTTGTCGCCCACCTTCGCGCCCGTGAGCTGATCCTCGAAGCCTGGGATGAAGGTGCCGGAACCGATGACAAGGTTCACGCTTTCGCCGCTGCCGCCCTCGAAGGGTTCGCCGTCGAGATCGCCGGTGAAATCAATGGTCACGCGGTCACCGTCTTCGGCGGCCTCGCCCTCGGCCCGGGCCTCATAGCTTTTCTGACCGTCGGCCAGTTCCTTGAGCGCCGCTTCGAGATCTTCGTCGGCCACCTCAGCAACGGGACGCTCGAGGGACAGGGTGGCAAGATCCATGACCTCAATCTCAGGCAGAACTTCCACCGCCATGGTGTAGCTGAGATCCGCCTTGCCTTCGATGACCTCGGCCACCTCACCTTGCAGCTCGATCTTGGGATCAAGGGCCGGACGCAGATCGCGATCCTTGAGGGTCTGGTCGCTGGTTTCGCCAACGACCTGCTCAAGGATCTCGCCCATGATGGCTTTGCCATGGGTCTTTTTTAGAAAGCTGACCGGAACCTTCCCGGGCCGGAAGCCCTTCAGGTGCACCTGCCCCTTCAGTTCCTCAAGCCGCGCATTGAGCCGGGCATCAAGGTCCCCCGCAGAGACCGTTACCGTGAATTCCCGTTTCAGCCCCTCGGCAGTGTTTTCCGTTACTTCCATGACGTTTTGCCTGTTCTCGTTCCTTCTGAACCTAGATCATGCGGGCCTGGCATCCGTTGGAGCTGTGCCGAAACCGGTGCCAGTCCGCCGCAAAGGTCTCCGCACTGTCTCGCGTGAACCCCCAAATCGGTTCCGGACACTGCATTTCGGTTTGGATGACGCATTGCAGAGGCGGTGGGACATCCCCGCGCCCTAGGGCCCCAAAAATCGCCAAAGCGCAGGAGCCCCGTTCGCGTGAAGCCGCAGACAGGGGCGGTCTCGGCACACCGGGGCGGCCGGACCATCTCCGGCGCTGGTGCGGGCGGAGGGACTCGAACCCCCACACCTTGCGGCACGAGGACCTAAACCTCGCGTGTCTACCAATTCCACCACGCCCGCATGCGCGCGTCCGGCGCTGAACCACCAGGGGTGACTAACCCACTCTTGCCCGTCCCGCAAGCGCTGCGCCGGCATGCCGCTTCGCTTAGCGCCCAGCGACCACCTCCCCGTCGAGATCCTGGAGCACGCCGGGCAGGCAACTGGGCAGATCCTCTGCAATCAAACCCCGGCCTGCCCTCTGGCCCGCCGCACCATGGAGCCAGGCCCCGGCACAGGCCGCAGCAAAGGCCGGCATACCCTGGGCCATCAGCCCGCAGATAATACCGGCAAGCACATCGCCGGACCCGGCCGTAGCAAGATCGGGCGGCGCATTCGTGTTGATCGCGGCCGGCACCAGCATGCCCCCATCCCCATGGGCCTCGATGTCCTCCGCCCCGCCGGCAATGATCGTATCCGGCCCCTTCAGAAGCACCGTGGCGCCGCAGCGCTTGGCGGCCTCGCGGACAATGGCCAGCCTGTCCAGATCAGTGTCAGCAGCGGCAAGCCGGGCTGAAAGATCCGGGAACAGACGACGGAACTCGCCCAGATGGGGGGTCAGAACCACTTCTCCATGGAGGGCCTGGAACAGCGCGTCCGGACGATCAGCAAACACGGTCAATGCATCAGCATCGAGCACAATGGGCCGCCCCAGGGAGAGAAGATCACGGACATGGCGGCGCGTTGCTTCGCTCACCCCGGCCGCCGGCCCAATGACCAGAGCTTGGGCCTTTTCCTCCACCATACGCCGTAGGCTGATCGCATCGGAAAAGGCGGACACCATGATGGCCGTCAGGTGGGTGGCATTCACCACGGCCGCTTCGGGGGGCGAAAGCACGGTGACGAGACCGGCACCGGCCCGCAAGGCCCCCATCGCCGCCAACCGCGCCGCGCCTGTATTGAGCGGGCCGCCGCTCACGACCATGGCATGGCCCCGCTCATTCTTATGGGTTGCAATGTGGGGCCGGGAAAACACATCGTCCCAAAGGTCCGGCCCATTCAGGAACGCCCTCGGATTGATGCGGTCGAGAACGGCATCGGGAATGCCGATATCGGCCACATGGAGCCGGCCGCACAGGCGCCGGCCCGGAAGCAGCCAATGGCCGGGCTTGGACCGGAAAAACGTCACGGTCTGCTCCGCCTGCACCGCAACGCCGCGGATCGCGCCTGTATTCCCATCGACCCCTGACGGAATATCGGCGGAGACGACCGGGATCCCGGACCGGTTCAGGGCCTCAATGAGCTGGGCGGTCTGCCCATCAATGGGCCGGCTGAGACCGGCACCAAATATGGCATCAATGACCAGCGTCGAGCCGTCGAGCAGGTCAGGACCCGCGCGGCGGCGCGTGCCATGCCATTGGCTGGCCATATGGGCGGCATCACCGCGCAACTCACTGGGCTCCCCCACCAGTCCGACACGCACCCGCCATCCCGCGGCCTGAGCGTAGCGCGCGGCCACGAAGCCATCGCCGCCATTATTGCCAGGGCCCGCAAGCACCAGAAGACTGCCGGGCTTGCGCCCATCCAGGGCGCGGTCGGTGAGCACCCTGCCCGCCTGCTCCATGAGCGCCAGGCTCGCAGCGCCTGCGGCAATGGTGAGCTGGTCGGCCGTAGCCATTTGTTCCGTCGTCAGAAGGGCCGCGCGGCGACGGGCGGCCGGAGAAACACTGCGCATGATCGTTTTCCGTACACATCCGAATCGGGTGCAGCGCCGAACCGGACCGGCGGTGATTGGAGCATTGTGGCATCGTTGCCCACACACCCCTTCCGTCCCGCTGACCGGCCACGCCGCAGACTTGAGTCCGCCTACGCCGCCCCATCCTTACGGCATCGGGCGGCTGGTGTCGAAGTGACCTTGGAAAGATTTCTATTTTCCCTCGTAACGCCCAGCCTTGGGCCAGACACAAGGGGCGCAAAGGGCTAGTGTCGTGGATCAGAAGTCCGCATGAGA